>JBASIS010000206.1:0-5198 GCA_049654905.1 Chromatiaceae bacterium | reverse complement strand
GTCCACATCTGCTCCCAACCCCTCTCGGTAAGCGGATCATCGAGACGACCGCGAAAGCGGCTCCCCCCCCAGGTCTCTCCATGGCGCAGCAGATCGATGCGTTGGACGCGGGGCTTGATGCTGGCCGCCATCGGTGACGCTTCGGCAACCAGTGCGGCGGATTCGGTGCCCCGCAACCGTCTTGACCCGCCGCGCGCCGAAGCGGCCCAGATTGTTTCCGCAGCCTTCATGCGCGACTTCACACTCGGTTAGAGACCTGGGCCTCGGCGAAAGTGGCCATCTCGTTGTGCAGAGCGCAGGCCATCCGCAGCAGGGGGAGGGCGATGGCGGCGCCGCTGCCTTCCCCGAGGCGCATACCCAAATCCAGCAGAGGTTGGGCCGCCAGGGCCGCGAGGACGGCGGCGTGGCCGGGTTCCGCGGAGGCGTGGGCGAAGAAGAGCCAGTCGGCGACCTGGGGCTGCAGGCGGGTGGCGACGAGGGCGGAAACGGTGGTGATGAAGCCGTCCACCAGGACCGGCAGGCCCATGTGGGCGCAGGCCAGGTAGGCGCCGGCGAGGGCGGCGATCTCGAAACCGCCCAGGCGACGCAGGGCCTCCAGGGGCGAGGCGAGATGTGGGGCATGGTGGTCGAGGGCCCGCTGGATGACGTCGGCCTTGTGGGCGACGCCCTTCCGGTCGAGACCGGTGCCGGGACCGGCGAGGTCCCTGGGTTGGGCACCCAGCAGGGCACAGGCCAGGGCGGCGGCGGCGGTGGTGTTGGCGATACCCATTTCACCACCGATGAAGAGTTGGCAGCCCTCCAGGCGGGCACGTTCGGCGGCATGACGGCCGGCGCCGAGGGCGAGGGCGACCTGGTGATCCGTCATGGCCGGCTCGGTCATCAGATTGGCGGTACCCGGGCCCAGGGGCTGGTCCTTGACCCCCGGCAAGGGCCCGGGGGCATGTACCGTCCCCAGGTTGATGATCTCGAGTTCGGCGCCGAGGGTGCGCGCGGCCACGCAGATGGCCGCCCCGCCCCGGGCGAAGTTTTTGATCATCTCGGCGGTGACGGCCTGGGGGAAGGCCGATACGCCCTCGGCGGCCACGCCGTGATCCCCCGCGAAGAGGGTGATGCGCACCCGGTCCAGCGCGGGGCGCGGCGTCCCTTGCAGGGCGGCGAGGCGGATAGCGATCGCCTCCAACTGGCCCAGGGAGCCGGGGGGCTTGGTCAGGGTCGCCTGACGGTCCTGGGCGGCCCGCTGGGCCTCGGTGTCCAGGCTGGCCGCCGGCACCCCTAGCCAATCGATCCTGGTGTCCAAATTCATAGGGATGCGTCCTTCAAGGTGAGTGGTAGCCCGGCGATGGCGAGGATGACGCGATCGCAGAGGGGGGTGAGGTCTTGGTGCAGTTGGCCTGCGGCATCGCCGAAGCGCCGGCTGAGTTCTCCCAGGGGCATGACCCCCAGGCTGGTCTCGTTGCTGACCATAATGATCCGGCCCGGCAGGGTCGGCAGCACCTGGAGCAGCGCGGCGCCTTCCCGGTCGCACAGGCTGACGTCCTCGGCCAGGAGCAGGTTGGTCAGCCAGAGCGTCAGGCAATCAACGAGCAGGCAGCGCCCCGGCGCGGCATGGGCCGCCAGGGCCGCCGCCAGATGCAGAGGCTCCTCCACCAGGCCCCAATGCGCTGGCCGCCGGGCGCGATGGGCGGCAATCCGGGCCGCCATCTCGCCATCCCCGGCGGTGGCTGTGGCGATGTAGGTGACGGGGCCGGCGCCCTCACTCGCCAGGCGCTCCGCCAGCCGGCTCTTCCCGGAACGGACGCCGCCCAGGATCAGGACCCGGGAAAAGGGGCCTAGCGGCCTATAGGCGCCTAAAGGCTCCGACGCCTCCTCAGGCCCCGAGTGCCTCATGCTGTCCGTCGCTAATGCCGCCACGTCAAGCCACGGATTCTCGGGCTCCCTCCCCCCTGGCGGGGGAGGGCTGGGGAGAGGGGGCTGAAGGGTGGCGTCTCCTACCGTCCCCAGTTCTCGCGCCAAGGGCAGTGCCCCCTCAAGGAGGCTGCACAGCCAGTGAGTATCAAGATGCTGATCGAGAGTATCCGCCAGCCGGTCGAAGGCGGCCTCGCGCAGGGCCTCGTAGTCGATGTGCTCGACCTGACGCAGGCCAGCCCAGGTCAGGAGGGCGGTGAGGGCGGCGCTTGATTCGAAGAGACCGTGCAGATAGGTGCCGAGAACCTGGTCGTCGTCCCGGATGGCCCCATCTGGGCCCTCGGTCAGGTGTACAGCCGGCCTGGCCAGGGCCGGGCCCTGGGTGACACCGGCGTGAATCTCGTAGCCGGCGACGGGGGCGTCCGCCAGCACCAGACGGCCCTGGACGTTGCGCAATTGCTTGTCCTGTTCCAGGGTCGTTTCCAGGTCGAGGAGCCCCAGACCGGCGCTGGTGCCGGGGGCTCCCTCCAGGCCGAGGGGGTCATGGATGCGCTGGCCCAGCATCTGATAGCCGCCGCAGATACCCATGACCTTGCCGCCGTAGCGCAGGTGCCGGTGGATCGCCGCCTCCCAGCCCTGGTCACGCAGCCAGGCGAGATCCCCGCGCACGCTCTTGGAGCCGGGCAGGATGATGAGGTCGGCGGGAGGGATCTCTTGGCCGGGGCCGATGAAGTCCAGCTTGACCTGGGGGTGCAGGCAGAGGGGATCGAAATCGGTGCGGTTGCTCAGGCGGGGCAGGGCGGGGACCAGAATGCGCAGGAGGGCCGGGCTGGCCGCTGCTTCATGGCCGGCGTTCTGGGATGTATCCCGGCTTGAGCCGATCCCCGTCTGGGCTCCCCCCAAACCGCTTGGGCCCGGGGACGAGGTCGGTCGCGAGGGCGGGAGCGCCAGGCCATCCTCCGCCTCCAGGTGCAGGCCGGGCAGAAAGGGCAGGACCCCCAGTACTGGCTTGCCGGTGCGCCGTTCCAGCCAGTCCAGGCCCGGCTGCAGGAGGCTGAGGTCGCCGCGGAAGCGGTTGATGACGAAACCCTGGACCCGAGCCCGCTCGCTGTCGCTCAGCAACTCCAGGGTGCCGACGAGATGGGCGAAGACTCCGCCACGATCGATATCGGCGATGAGGATCACCGGGCAATCCACCGCATCGGCGAAGCCCATGTTGGCGATATCGTTGGCGCGCAGATTGATCTCGGCGGGAGAGCCAGCGCCCTCGACGAGGACCACGTCAAACCGGTCGGCGAGGCGTTGGTAGGACTCCAGCACGGCGATGCGGGCCAGGCTCTTGTAGGCCTGGTAGTCGCGGGCGTTCATGGTGGCGAGCGCCCGGCCCTGGATGATGACCTGGGCACCGGTGTCGGTGTTGGGCTTGAGCAGCACCGGGTTCATGTCGGTGTGGGGCGCCAGCCGACAGGCCCGGGCCTGGGCCGCCTGGGCGCGGCCGATCTCGCCGCCATCGACGGTCACCGCGCTGTTCAGGGCCATGTTCTGGGGCTTGAAGGGTGCGACGCGGACCCCGCGCCGGACCAGCCAGCGGCACAGGGCCGTCACCAGCAGGCTCTTGCCCGCATCCGAGGTGGTGCCCTGGACCATGAGGGTTTGGGTCCTCATGCGCGGGCCTCGGCGTGAAAGGGGCTCAAGCCGGTAGTTAAGATCGCCATACTATGCCCAAGGTACCGGAGTTTTCGGTGTCCCGGGCCGGGTGGTGTCTGGCGGGGGACGCCGTGAATACGTCCCTGTAGGCTTGGCGACAGCATCCCTGCTGTCGACACCCCCGCCAGCCCCCACCCGGCCCTCTCGAGATGGGCCGGCGAGGGACCATCGCTGGGTATGAATGACCATTCAGTAAGAAGTGCCCCAGGTAGCGCTTCATGGCTTAACCTCGTGGGGGTTCGCGGCGGTTTGGGGCAGCACCCCGGCTACCACTCGGGTCAGAGCGGCCTCCAGTCGCGTCCAGTCCGCATCGGTGCCGGGTAGGCCCAGGCGCAGGCTGGCTGGGTCCTCGAAGAGGCGGGTCAGAATCCCCTGGCGTGCCAGGGCCTGGTGCAGATCCCGGGCCTGGGGGGTGCGGACCCACTGGAAGAGGGCGCAGCCCCCCTGAGGTGCGAGTTCCTGGCGGCGGAGCAGGGCGCCGAGCCGCTCCCCGGCCGCGACCAGCCGGGGCCGTTCCCGCGCCTGCCAGTTGCTATCCTTCAGCGCCGCCTGGGCGACCCAGCGGGCGGGGGCATTGAGGCTCCAGGGCCCCAGCAGCCGCTGGAGTCCTGCCAGCAGCTCGGGCTGGGCACAGACGAAGCCTACTCGCGCGCCGGCCAGGCCGAAGAACTTGCCCAGGGAGCGCAGGACGATCAGGCCGGGGCGCGCAGCCAGGCCGCAGAGGCTCTGGTTCGGGGTCGTATCCATGAAGGCCTCGTCGATCAGGAGCCAGCCCCCGCGGGTGGCGAGTTGGGCGTGCCAGTCCAGCACCTGCTCCAGCGGCCAGCGGGTGCCGGTGGGGTTGTTGGGATGAATCAGCACCAGGACATCGCAGGCGGGGATCGCCTGGTCCACCTCTCCGGCCGTCAGAGCCCTGACCGCGTGACCGGCCGCGCGCCAGGCGGTGGCGTGTTCGGCATAGCCCGGTGACAGGACACCCACCCGCACCGGGGCGCGCAGCCGGGGCAGGGCCTGGATCGCCGCCTGGGAACCGGCGACAGGCAGCAAATGCGCGGCACCGTAATAGGCCCGCGCGGCCTGCTCCAGGCCATCCTCGTCCTCAGGCAACCGCGCCCAGGCCGAGGCCGGGATCGGGGGCACCGGCCAACCGTTGGGATTGATGCCGGTGGAGAGGTCCAGCCACTGGTTCAGAGCCAGGCCGTAGTGGCTGGCCGCCGCGCGGAGGCGGCCACCATGGTGGAGGGGCCCGGCGCGGTCGCGGGCGCTAACCAGGCCCGGCGGGTCCGTTAACGCGCCGCCCGCGCCATTGGCAAAGTCGGGAGAAGCCTTCATGGCGTGGCCCTCCTCAATTCCCTGCTCCCGAACTCAAACAATTATAGAGGCCAGCGCCTACCAGGACGGTGATGACCCAGAGCACCAGGGCGCGGCGGATCAAGCCGAAGGCGCGGTCGATGTCCCGGGTACCCGCCGGCGGCCCCGCCCCCAGCGGGGGCCGGACCTGGGCGAGGCCGTGGTAGATGGCCGCACCGCCCAGCAGGACACCGAGACTGCCGGCGCCGGCGGCCATCACCGGGCCGGCGTTGGGG
>JBASIS010000205.1:0-1809 GCA_049654905.1 Chromatiaceae bacterium | reverse complement strand
GCGCCGTGGAAACGGGCTGTTCCAGGCTGGCGCGCATCAGAAACATCTCCATGATGCGCTTGCTGGCGCCCATCATGTTGGCCGGATTAGCCGCCTTGTCGGTGGAGACGCAGAAATACTTGCGCGCCCCCTCTTGCCCCCTCCCTCGCGCGGGGGGAGGGCGGGGAGGATGGGGCATCACCGACTGGCCGCCGCCTGGTAGACGGCGTTGCGTTCACGCTTGCCAACAGCGATGACGATGACCACCAGATGCGCATCGCGCACTTCATACACGAGACGGAATCCAGCGCGGCGCAGCTTGATCTTGTAGCGGGACGGATGTCCCAAAAGTTTGGACGCTGGCACGTGCGGGTTTTCGAGGCGTTCGGCCAGTTTTTTCTTGAGTTGCTCACGAACACTGCCATCCAGGCGTCGCCACTCCGCGAGCGCCTCTTCCTTGAAGCGCAGGTCAAAGGTCATCTAGCGTGACCGCGATCTCTCCCTGGTTCGCCCGCGCGTCGGCGATGGCATTGAGCTCCCAGTCTTCGAGCTTCTCCATCAGCGCCTCAAAAATCCCCGCCGGCACACAATAAAACGCCGGTTCGTTGTGGTTGAGGATGGCGACCGGTTCGCCACCACCCGCGGCGAGCGTTCCCATTGGGTTGCGCTTGAGTTCCGTGATGCTGGCGGCGACTCGCGCAAGGATAAGGTGAGCCATGCAGTACTCCGGATCATTCAAAGTGAGCCAATAATAGCGCTTTTAAAAGATACTTTAAAAAATCTTTCTGGAGCTCCCATTAGCAGACTCGCTTGTCCACTGTCAGTCAACCAACGCCAGATAGAACCGCCGGGCATGGGTCTTGATCAGGTCGTCATTGGGCTCTTAACCTTGTCCTAACCAGGCTTGATCACGAACCAACCAGACATCTTGGATGCTCAAACCCGCCAGCACCTCTTCCATCCCGCACCCTTAGGGCCACAAAGCGCCGTCCGCTGGCCACATACCCAGCACCGCCGCCCCCGCTAACCCGGATGATCCCATCGCCAGGCCAGCAGCCCCAGGTACTCATAGGGCCTCCTGGGCCGTATCCACCGGCGTGTCCAGGACCTGGATGCGCTCCGGCGCGGATGCCTGGGGTGGTCCCTGGGCCTTCACCAAGGGCTTCCCACTCGCCAGGCGGGTTTACGACCAGCCTTATATGCGCCCCAGCAATGATATCGACATCCTGGTGGCTCCCGAACACCTGCGGGCGGCCCTGGCGGCGCTGTACGCGATCGGCGGCCAGGATAGTTCCCTGACCATCCAGCCCCACGAGCAGGCCGTGGTCATCAGGGGCATCCATATCGATGTCCACAATGCCCCGATGCGCAAGGGGCGCTTGCGCTGCAATCCCACGGCTGAGTGGCTGTCAAGGACCGAGAGGACCGGCCTGTTTCCTAGCCTATCCGAGCACGACGAGCTGGTGCTCAGCCTTGTTCACCCGGCGGTTACCGAGTATCTCATCACCCGTGCCGTGCGCATTCTCGACATCGCGATGCAAATCAGACGTAATCGCGAGAGGCCCGACTGGCCGCGCCTGGCCGCCGATAGCCGCCGGTTGGGCTTGGCCAATGCCGCTTTTGCGACGGCCCTGCAAGCTAACCATTTATGCGCGTCACAGAATAACCCCGTGATACCAGAGCGGTTCCTGGAAAGCCTGCAGGTGGGTTGGTTCAGGCGGCGCTGGTAGCGAGGGTGGTTGGATCGCCACCCCGACCGACTTTATAGCCATAGCCCCCTCTTGGCCCAAGCGCTGTTTAGCCTCTGGCTGAACGACTCCCCACGGGATT
>JBASIS010000204.1:0-4093 GCA_049654905.1 Chromatiaceae bacterium | reverse complement strand
GCGCCGTGGAAACGGGCTGTTCCAGGCTGGCGCGCATCAGAAACATCTCCATGATGCGCTTGCTGGCGCCCATCATGTTGGCCGGATTAGCCGCCTTGTCGGTGGAGACGCAGAAATACTTGCGCGCGCCTTTCGGCTCCCTCCCCCCGCGCGGGGGAAGGTTGGGGAGAGGGGGATGCGCCGCGGCCTCCAAGGTCGCGATGGTATTCAAAATATTGACATCCACCATGCGCATCAGCGTAAAGGGGTCCTTCTCGCTACGCACATGCTTCAGGGCCGACAGATTCAGCACATAATCATAGCCCCCCGCCCAGCGCAGCAAGGCGCCAAACTCCACCGAGCCGCAGTCGATGGCAAAGGTGCGGAAATCCCCGTCGATATAGCCCAGGGTGCTGCGGATATCGCGCACCAGCTCGACCATGTTGTTCTCGCTGATGTCGACCACATGGAGCACTTGGGGCTGGCGCTTGAAGATCTCCCGCGCCACCGCCTGGCCGATGGACCCGGTGCCCCGATGACCAAAAAGCACCCGGCCGCCACCAATTCGGACAACAGCGCTTCATGCCGCGCCAGGTCCGCCTCGAACAGGGTCTGGTCCCGGCCAATCAGTTCCAATAGGTTCATCATCCACTCTCGCTATTTGCCCTGCGATAACAACCCCGGCTTGGATCAGGAGCGATAAACCTCGCTACGATGACCAACCTTCACCACCAGGACACGGAGCCGGTCGTCTTCCAGTCGCGCGATGATCCGAAAATCCCCGCTACGGTACTTCCAGAGCTCACCGAGGCGCGTTCCACGCAGCGCTTGCCCCAAGGAGCGCGGATCTTCGAGGGGCGCCACCCGCTCGCGCAAAAACGCCGTGATACGGCGGGCGATGGGTTTGTCTAACTTGGACAGATCCTTCTTGGCTTCGTCCAGGAATTCAATCCGCCAGCCCAAGGTCCCGCTCCACCTCTTCTAGCGCATGGGTCCTAACTATTCCGGCCCGTGCGTCGTATAAGCGGGCCTCGGCCAGGGAGGCATCATCAAGGTCCTCAAGATAATCGAGGATAGCGTCAGTCAAAAATGCATCCGGGCTCCGCCCGACCTCCGCCGCCAACGCAGCAAGGCGCACGACGGCGTCATCAGGCAATAAGACTTGAAGACTTGTCATCGGGATTAACTCGTTTGATCCTGAGATATCCACATCATAGCGGATTGAGGCGAGGGACCCTACACCTGAGCCGCCAGCTCCGCCGGCGACATGGGCCGGCCCCGTCCGCCGGCCAGGTACCCAGCACCGCCGCGTAGCGCGCGGCGATCCCGGCCTTGATGGCCAGCATCTCCGGCAAACGCTCCATCTGGGCGCAGCCCAGGGCGGCGTTCAGGTTCGGCAGCCGGTAGTTGTAGCCGGTCTCGTCGTGGACGAACTCATAGGGGTGCGGGATCTTGGCCGTGGTGGTCAGATGCTTGGCCCGCGCCGCCAGGGCCGCATCGTCGGTGATGATCATGCCCCCGCCGCCGGTGGTGATGAGCTTGTTGCCGTTGAAACTCAGGGTCCCCAGCCGGCCGCAGGTGCCGGTGTGGCGCCAGCCGGGGCCTGGCGGGTTGGCTGCTCCTGGTGGCTTCCCCCTCTCCCCCCGCCCTCCCCCGCAAGGGGGGAGGGAGCCAGCCGATCCCCCACCCCGCTCGCCCGCGACTCTGCCGGGTCTCCCACCCCCACCCAACTGCCCAGCGACTCCGCCGCATCCTCCACCACCGGGATACCCCAGGCGTCGCAGATCGCCACGATCGCCGCGATCCGGCAGGGGAGGCCGAAGGTGTGCATCGGCACGCAGGCCGCCAGGCGCCGCCCGCTGGCACGGTTGTAGACCCCGTCCGCCCGGCGCTCGCCATACTGGTCGAGAAAGGCGGCCAGGGCCACCGGGCCCAGTCCCAGGGTATCGCGGTCCACATCCACGAACACCGGCCAGGCGCCGCAATAACGGGTGGCGTTGCAGGTGGCCACAAAGGTCAGGGCCTGGGTGATGACCTTTTCCTCCGGCCTCACCCCGACGAGGTGCAGGACCATATGCAAAGCCGCCATGCCGTTGACCGTCGCCACCGCGAAGGCCGCCCCGGTGAAGGTGGCGACCCGCTCCTCGAACGCCGTCACCTGGGCTCCCACCGAGGAGGCAAAGTTGGAGTCGATGCAGTCCACCAGCCAGCGCCGCTCCGGACCCTCGAATACCGGCCGATGCAGGGGGATGGGGCCAAGGCCGTACAGCGCGCGGATCTCGGCGATCAGGGGGGCGAAGGGGGCCGTGGGATCGGGTAGGGAAGATGTGATCTCAATCACCGCCAGGGTGGCCCCGATCGCGCCCGTGGACAGCCAAGGCGCCTAGTCGATCGTGAAGGTTCAAACCGTTACCCCTAACCCGGATGATCCCAGCGCCAGGCCAACAGGCCCAGGTATTCGCGCAGATCGGACGCGTACTACCGGGCGGCGGCGATGAGGTCGATGGGCACGACTCCGGCTAAAGTGGACCCCATGTCTAGGACAGTTTTGCCCCGAGTTTAAGCTGGTCCGTCTGCTTCAATTGCAGCAGTTTGGCGCTGCCCCAAGTTGAGGGGCCCCTCCGCTGGGAGCAGACCCGACCCCGTCAAGATAAAAAGCCGGTTGTTGCGCCGCAGGCGTACTCAGCCCGTACGGGCGCTGGCACGGCCCTCAGGCCGCAAGATCGGCGGCAAGCCCCTCCCCAACGGCACCGGATACCCTCGCCGTGGGCTCCGGCGTGCCGCCGAACCGGTCCACGATGCTGGCCCCGCCGCCTTCCCCCGAGGAGTACACCGCATCCGGGGTACGGTTGCCCAGGGACGGGTGGGGCCGCTCGCCGTTGTAGAAGGCAAAGTACGCAGTCAGCCCCAGCAGCAGTTCCGACATAGTGGCGTAGCCCTGGAGGTAGACATCCTCGTACTTGACGCTACGCCACAGCCGCTCGACGAAGATGTTGTCCAGGGCCCGGCCGCGTCCGTCCATGCTGATGGTGATGCCTTGGTCCAGCAGCACCTGGGTGAAGGCCTTGCTGGTGAACTGCGACCCTTGGTCGCTGTTGAACACCTCAGGCTGGCCGTGGGTGCGCAGGGCGTCCTCCAGGCAATCCACGCAGAATCCGGCCTCCAGGGTATTGGCGATCCGCCAGGCGAGCACCCGCCGGGCATACCCGTCGATGATGGCGACCCGATAGGCAAAGCCATGTTCCAGGCGGATGTAGGTGATGTCGGTGCTCCAGACCTGGTTGGGCCGCACCACCGCCACCCCGCGCAGCAAGTAGGGGTAGATCTTGTGCTCGGGGTGGGGCGGCTGGTGTGTGGTCCCGGCGCCATACCGGCCAGGCCCAGCACCCGCATGAGCCGCTGCACCCGCTTGCGGTTGACCGCATGGCCTTGCTCCATGAGGTACAGCACCCTGCGCCGACTGCCGTAGAACGGCCGGCGGGTGTACTCGCCGTCGATCAGACCCATGAGCAGCACGTCCGTCTCGTCCAACGCCTCGCCCACCGCCCCGTAGACCCGGGAACGCGCCACTCCCGCCAGATCACATGGCCGGCTCACCGGCAACGCCGCGTCACGCGCGATCCAGGCGCGCCGGGCGATCACCGGCTCATCCCGGACTTTTTTTCAGCCAGTCCAGTTCCATCTTCAATCGCCCGATCTCCCCGTATAGCCGATCCGGCTCGCCCGCGCCGTCCACCGGCTTCGGCCCCTGCGGCTTCTCGAACAGGGTTCCGGCCTGCGCCAAGATTACCTTCTTCCACTGCCTCACCTGGGCCGGATGCACCCCATGGTCCTGACCGATCTCGTTGACCGTCTTGACCCCGCGGATCGCCTCCAGGCCTACCTTGGCCTTGAAGGCCGGCGTGAAGGTCTTACGCTGCGCTTCACCCATCTCTCTGTGACCCCTGCGATGAGGCGGCTAGCTTAGAGACTGTCTAGTAAATAACATCTTGATTTATAATGCGAAAAATCTTAAGATACACGATTATTTGCCTCCATGCAATTTTATTTGGAAATATAAATATGGTTTCAGCCGATAGCGAATTGACCCCAAGATACCCGAGCGATCTCTCAG
>JBASIS010000203.1:0-7607 GCA_049654905.1 Chromatiaceae bacterium | reverse complement strand
GAGCTGTGGCGAGGGTATAGAAACCCGCGATAGTCTCGACCGGATCGATCAGGACTTTGGTTGCGGAAAGGTGTTTCTCCTGATTCTGCAGCGCCTTGCTCACGAGCCAATCATCGACCTGGGCCTGGCCACTGCGAAACGCCGATCTCTGGTGGTCTCGTCGCAGTGGTTCGATGCGGTATCCAGGCGGGAAACGGACGGCGCTCATTCGCCGCGCATCAGCGCGCCGAGGGCCTGCTGCGCGGCAGTGGGGGCGAGCGGCTCTTGAAGCGCTTGCCAGAACGCTTGCTGCTCGGCCGGTGTCAACGCGATGACCTGCTGCTCCGCTGCATGAATCTCGCGACGGGCCTGGGCGACAACGACCGAGCGGACATAGTCGCTGACGCTCACGTGGCGCAGTCCCGCCGCCCGGGCGACGCAGGTCTTGCTGTCCGGGTCGAGACGGACCATGAGGCTAGTTGAAGCGTTGGCCATGTTACGGATAGTCATGCTGACGGTGAGAGTCGTCAATGTAGAGCGCTATGCAGTACGTTGCAAGGGGGCGTGGGTCCGACGGACCGCGCGGGCCTTGGGCCCGCAATTCAGGGTGTCGTCGGGATCGGTACGGCGTCCGTTACGGCGGCAGCCGGAGAGGTGATCCTCCGTCAGGCCCCTAGGTTGGCGGCCTCATCCAACAGGACGGTGACCCGCTGGCCATGGCAGACGCGGGTTATAGGCAATTCCTCCCCAGCCTGCCAGCGCTCAAGGGCCTCGCGCTTGCCGGCGCCGGCGGCGAGCACCAGCAGGTACCGGCTGCTCTGAAGAGCCCCCAGGCCCAGACTGACCCGATCGGGGGGTGGTTTCGGCGCCTCATGGACCGCCACCGTCAGGGCTTGGGGATCCAGAGGCTGTCCCGGAAAAAGACTGGCGGTATGACCATCCTCGCCGACGCCGAGGAGCACCAGGTCGAAAGGTACCGCCGCCGCGACGATCCGGGCATAGTGTTCCGCAGCGACCTCGGCCCCCAGTTCCGCCGGGATGGGATGGACCTTGCGCTTGTTCAGCGGGACCTGGGAGAGGATCGCCCCCTCGGCCATTTGGCTATTGCGCTCGGCGTGATCCGCCGGCAGACAGCGCTCATCGCCAAAGTAGATCTCCCAGCGTTCCCAATCGCACGCCTGCTGGGCCAGCAGCCGGTAAGCCGCCTCCGGGGTTTGCCCCCCCGCCAGCACCAGGCGAAACCGGCCCCGTTGCGCGATAGCCTCGGCGGCCGCCTCGGCGATCAGTCGCGCCGCCGCCAGGGCCACGGCATCGGCATCCGCCAAGACCCGCCACTCCAAGAGTGCCGGATTCAATCCGCGACCTCGTTCGGATCCAGGGTTTGGCGCCAGCGGTGTTCCTCGCGGTCGAACAGACGCCGCGCGTCCTTGGGGCCCCAACTGCCGGCGGGATAGGTCGGAATGTAGTCACGTTCCATGGCCCAGACGTCCAGCACCGGTTCCACGACCCGCCAGGCGGACTCGACTTCGTCGTAACGCAGAAAGAGGGAGCGGTCGCCCTCGATGACATCCAGCAGCAAGCCCTCGTAGGCGTCGGTCGTCCGTGACGGGTCGCCGCGAAACTGGGCGTCCAGGCTGATCTGCTGGGTGCGCATCTCCAGCCCCGGCTGCTTGGCGGTGAGCTGCACCCGCAGACATTCCTCCGGCTGAATGCCGAGTAGAACCCAGTTGGGGTTCATACATTCGACCGGGGTGCCCCGGAAGAGCTGCAGGGGCGGATGGCGGAAACAGATGGACACCAGGGAACGGGCCTCGGCCATGCGCTTGCCGGTGCGCAGATAGAAGGGCACGCCCCGCCAGCGCCAGTTGTCCACGTAGAGCTTGAGGGCGGCGTAGGTCTCGGTAACGCTGCGAGGATCGACGCGGTCTTCCTGGACATAGGCCGGCACCGGCTTGCCCCCGATCTCGCCGGCGGCGTACTGGGCGCGAAAGGCCTGGGCGTGGACGGCGGACTTGACCAGGGGTCGCACCGACTTAAGCACCTTGACCTTTTCGTCCCGCAGGGCCTCGGCCTCCATGGACACCGGCGGCTCCATGGCTACCAGGGTGAGTAGCTGCAGCAGGTGGCTTTGGATCATGTCGCGCAGGGCGCCGGTGCCATCGTAGAAGCCGGCGCGGGAGCCTACCCCCAGGGTCTCGGAGTGGGTGATCTGGACGTGATCGATGTGATGGCGGTTCCACACCGGCTCCAACATGAGATTAGCGAAGCGGAACACCAGGACGTTCTGCACCGTCGCCTTGCCCAGGTAGTGGTCGATGCGGTAGATCTGGTACTCTTGGAGGTAGCGACCCAGGCGGCGCTGCAGGTCGGCGGCGCTGGAGAGGTCATGGCCAAAAGGTTTTTCGATAACGACCCGGCGCCAGCCGCGTTCCTCGCTCAGCAGGCCCGCCTCGCCCAGTTGGCTGATCACGCCGCCATACTGGTCCGGCCCGATCGACATGTAGAAGGCGGCCTTGCTCGCGCCCACCTCGGTGAACCGCTCCCCCAGCCGTTGGTAGAGTCCTGGGTCCTCGAGATCACCGCGAAAGTATTCAACGCGTCGGGCGAACCGGGCGAACAGGTTCTCATCAATCCCGCCGCGGGCCTTGGCAACAATCGCCTCGCGCACCTGGGCCAGCCAGGCCTCGGCGGTGAGGGGCCGCCGGCCGGAGCAGATGATACGCAGGCCCGGGCCCAGGCGATCGGCCTGATCGAGGTGGTAGAGGGCGGGGAGTAGCTTCGTCGTCGCCAGGTTGCCGGTGGCCCCGAATATCACATAGGCGCAGGCGTCATTCATCGATCCGGCGCTCCGCTTGATCGCCCGTCCAGTCGGTATGAAAGCGCTCGTCGGCGGGGGCATCCCGGCGGGCATAGGTGTGAGCACCGAAATAATCCCGTTGGGCCTGGAGGAGATTGGCCGGCAGGCGGGCGCTGCGGTAGCCATCGAAGAAGCTCAGGGCGGCGGCGAAACCCGGCAAGGGGATGCCAAGTTGGACACCCAGGGTCACCGCCCGGCGCCAGCCGGCCTCGGCCTGGCGGATGGCGCCGGCGAAGAAGTCGTCGAACAGCAGGTTCTCCAGGTGAGGGGCACGCTCGAAGGCGCGCTTGATATCGCCGAGAAAACGGCTGCGAATGATGCAACCGCCCCGCCAGAGCAGGGCAATGTCGCCATAGGCGAGCCGCCAGCCGAAACGGTCACTGGCCGCCCGCAGCAGCATGAAGCCCTGGGCGTAGGACACCAGCTTGGCGGCGTAGAGGGCATCGTGGACGAACTCGACCCAGAGCTGGGAGGGATCCAAATCCCCGGCCTGGGGTGCGGCCGGAAAGGCCTGGGCCGCGCGCGCGCGCTCGTCCGTGAGGGCCGAGAGGAAGCGGGCATTGACCGCCTCGCCAATGAGGGTGAGGGGGATACCCTGCTCCAGGGCGTCCAGGGCGGTCCACTGGCCCGTGCCCTTTTGGCCCGCGCTGTCGAGGATGCGATCGACCCGCGGTACGCCATCCGGGTCGCGGACGGCAAGGATGGCGGCGGTGATCTCGATGAGGTAGGACTCCAGCAGGCTCTGATTCCAGCGCGCGAACACCGCCGCGACCTGGTCGGTACTCAGACCCAGGCCCTGACGCAGCAGCTGATAGGCCTCGGCGATGAGTTGCATATCGCCGTACTCGATGCCGTTGTGCACCATCTTGACGTAATGTCCGGCACCGCCCTCGCCCACCCACTGGCAGCAGGGTTCGCCCTCGGCCACCGCCGCGATGGACTGGAAGATATCCCGCACCAGGGGCCAGGCCTCCGGATCGCCCCCTGGCATGAGGGAGGGCCCGTGGCGCGCCCCCTCCTCCCCGCCCGACACGCCCATGCCGAGAAAGCGCAACCCAACCGCGGCGAGGCGGGCGTAGCGGCGGGTCGTATCCGGGTAGTGGGAATTGCCCCCATCGATGATGACGTCCCCGGGGGCCAGGAGCGGCATCAACTGCTCGATGACCGCATCGACCCCGGGACCCGCGCGCACCATCAGCATCACCAGCCGCGGCGAGCGCAAGGCCCCGACCAACTCCGCGAGGGAGGCGCAACCCAGGATATCGCGCCCGGCCCCCTCCCCCGCCAGGAACTCCTGGGTCCGCGCCCAGGTGCGGTTGTAAACGGCCACCTTATGGCCATGGTCGCTAAGGTTGAGGACCAGATTGCGGCCCATGACCGCGAGGCCGATCAGACCTAGGTGGGCCTTGCCCATGGCTTACTCCTGTTGTTTCCGCTAGCTGGTTTCCTCAAATATCCTTTGGAACAGCAGAGCAAACCAGGGTGTAAAGGATTGGGGGCTTCTCCGCAGGCATTTGCTCACTCTAGGCAACGCCATCCAGCGCCAGGCGCTGACTTCATCGGGGTTCGGCCGCGGCTCTCCGGCATAAACACCCCGGAAGACGTGGAGGTATTCGTGCTCCACGAGACGGGAAACCGGATCAGTGGCCTTATAGGTGACTTGGGCAAACTGGTCAAGCGGCGTGATGAAGCCAAACTCCTCTGCCAGCCGCCGCGCCGCCGCATCTTCCGTCCGCTCGCCGGGGCGGGGATGCCCGCAGCAGCTATTGGACCAGAGCCGGGCGAAGTGATATTTGCCATCCGCCCGGCGCTGGAGCAGCAGACGCTCCTCGGGATCGAAAATGAAAATGGAAAAGGCGCGGTGCAGCAGACCCTGCTGGTGCACCTCCAGCTTACCCCCCGTGCCGTATTCCTGATCACGGCCATCCACCAGGATGATCCGCTCCTCGCGATCGGATCCTGGAAAGGCCGGGGGCTTAGCCGTCTCGGAGGCGGTTAGGGTCCCCGGATTCATGGCTGGCCCTCGCTGACGCCCATGGGAGCCAAGGGTGCCTTGCCAAAAGCCGTGATGGCGCTGCGTAGCTCAGGATTGGTTTCCGCGTGCCGCTCAATGGCGATACCCAACCGACAGGCATCCCAGGCCTGGCGGATGCTGGCGGCCCCGGCATCGGGCCCCAGGGGGTGTCCAAAGACGCCCCGGCCGGGCACGAAGCCAAAATCCACGGACCCGACCTTGCGATAAACCCTGTCCAGGGTGCCGGCCCAATCACTCCCCCCGGGTACCGGCAGAGAGCGCTTGATGGGTCCCATCTCGGCCAGGCAGGCAGCGACGTTGTCGACCACCTCCGCCTCGGGGGTCATCATGCGTGAGCCGAAGCCGGGCATGATGATGGCATCGCAACCAGCCAGCCGTTGCAGCTTGGTAATCACCCGCGAATGCACCCCGTAATGAGGCAGACGACTGAAGGCGGCGGTGAAAGGAAAATGGGCGATCAGGGGCACCCGGGCATGCCGTCTCAGCATCCGCACCGCGCTCAGTCCCAGCGGCATGGCATTGACCAGCACGGCGTTGGCGCCATTGCCGACGGCGATATCGTGCAGATCGCACAACCGATCCACCTCGTCCGTGATATTGGCCAGGTAGATTTTGGACTGCCCCGTCTCCTCCTCGGCCTGACGCCGCGCGGCACCCAGGAGCGCGGAACGGCGCTCCAGGCTGCACCAGGCCATATCCGCCAACATCTCGTCGTCCTTGGCCACATCCAGTCCTCCGACCCAACCCCGATAGCCAGCTTCGGCAAAGGCCTCCGGCGGCAGACCGATGTTTGGCTTGATGACGCCAAAAAAAATCGGTCGATCAAACACCCCCAAGCGTTCGCGAATCCCCTCGATACCGAATTGAGGACCCTGAAACTGGGCGAGAAAGGAGTGGGGAAATTCAATATCCAATAACTTGACGATGGGAATGCCCGGCGAGAAAAAGGTCCCCTCGCCGCACACGGCACTCAGCAGGTTGGGAATTCGGGGTCCGAAATTGCCATGGGGATGGGCAATCCTCAAACGACAGGCATGAACGGGACCGTCTCCCGCGCAGGGGATGGGATAGCTCAGGCGCGTCAGCCGAGCCTCCACATTCAAATCGACGACTTTGGCCGCGAACCGGGGCCGCAAGTCTTCAGAATGGCCGACGCGCTGCCATTGGGCGGTGGACTGCTCGCTACAAAAATGGGCGGCGGCGGTACGCGGATCGCCGACACACTCGATGTAATAGTCAAGCCAGAGATAGCTTTCGGGGTCTAAATCGCGCGGATTGGCGAAAAAACCCTCGACATCGGCGGCGTTCATCCTTCAATCAACCCCAAGAATCTGGACGTGAAGGGATCGCGTCTCCCGGGGGCCATCAAGTTCGATGAAGAGAATCGACTGCCAGCCCCCTAATAAGAGCTTACCCTTGACGATCGGGATACTCAGGGAGGGATTCAAAAAAAGGCCCGCCAAATGGGAATGGGCATTCAGCCTCCCATCGACGGGATTGACATCATGCCGGTAGCCAGCCCCTGGCGGAGCAACCCTGTCCAGATATTCAACCATGTCCTGTTGCAGCCCCGGTTCGAATTCATTGAGGCTGACAAAAGCCGTGGTGTGACTGGATATCAAGGTAAGCTGGCCGTTACTAACCCCGCTCCCGGCAAGGAGTTGCTTGACCTGGGTAGTAATGTCCATGACCTGAATAGGTTCGGTTGTCCCTAACCGAACCTCTTGGAGTACGATTTTCATATACGGCGCGCATCCTTTCCTTGCGGCGGTCCGGGCCGAAATCGATCGACCCGAATCCGCTACGCTGACCGCGGGCGTTATTGTTATTGCCCTTTGGGAAGAGGCGCCATCTGCGCCGCCGCCGGAGCTGCAACAGGACCTTCCACCCAGTTGTATTTGGAAGTGCTGAGCAGAATGAAGTGAATCAAAATGGCCAGAGTAAACAGGAATGCGAACAACGCAATCAAGGTTCTACGCGGATCAAAGATCTGCCATATACGGTACATGCTTGGGACTCCTATACAAAGATCGGTATGGGTTTAGTGACTTTGGTTAAAGCCAGGGACGCCAAGCCCAGACCAGAATGTGGGCCACAACTGCGACTGCCGTGAACCCGAGGAAGCTTGAGACGAAGATTTTGTGGAACTCTTTCGCTTCTTCTTCCGTCAGTCCGGACAGACTGGTTTTTTTCTCTTCCGCCATTGGATTACCCTCCGGATTTAAAAAATAGCCAAATTGGCCGTTCCCGCGCTAACCCCGCGCGGCGAGGGTACTCTGACCTAGGTCAGGGTAATAGGTTGCCCGTAATGTACCCGGGCCATGAATTCCTTTTCCGTTATGTGGCGTGGGCTGGATCAAGGATTCGAACCAACCAACGCCACCCAACGCCACCCAAGCTATTCCCTTATCTTGTGCTACAACTTGCTGACTGTTCGATGCCCACGAGACCCCGCTATAGCCCTATGGACGCGGCGGCTCAGACACCAAATTCATCCCCTTCACCTAGGCGCCGTTGGGACTGGTGCTACCGCGGGTGCTGGTGGCGGGGCAATTACCGGTGCCGGGGGCGGCGGGACGGCCGAAGCCGGATGCCGCGCTGGCGCCGGCGCCACTGGCGGTGCCGCCGCTGGAGCCGGAACTACCGCCGGTGCCGCCATGGGTTTCGGTGCCTGAACCGGAGCCGGTGCCGCCGCTGGCACGGGTTTAGGTACCATTACCTGAGCCGCTGCTGGCG
>JBASIS010000202.1:0-11314 GCA_049654905.1 Chromatiaceae bacterium | reverse complement strand
CGCCAGCAGGCCAGGGCCTGGGTGGCATGGCCGGCCAGGGCATAACTCAGGGCCGTGAGCCGCGCGGGTGCCCAATTCAGCAGGTCGTCCAAGCGCGCCGCCGCCCAGCCGAAACGCCGGTAGCGCTCGGTACGATAGCCCCACATGGCGTCCAGGGTGTTGGTCAGCCGATAAAGCAAAACGCCGGGCGCCCCCGCCACCAGAAACCAGAAGAGGGCACCGAAGAGGGCGTCGTTGCCGTTTTCCAGCACGGATTCGACCGTCGCCTTGGCGATGGCCGCTTCATCCAGGTCGGCGGTGTCGCGACTGACCAGGTAGCCCACTGCCTGGCGGGCCTGGGCCAGGTCGCCCACCGCCAGGGCATCGCGCACCCGGCCGGCGTGTTCCCCCAGGCTGCGCCAGCCGATGGCGAGATAGAGCAGCAGCAGGTCCAGGGCGGGGCTGCCGGGCCAGGGGGCGAGGAGGAGGGCGATGAGGGTGAAGGGCAGGATGAGCAGCAGGAGGGCCAGGGCACCCCGCCAAACAGCATCACCCCAGAGGCGGTTTTCCAGGGCCTGGGCCAGCCAGCCGAAGCCGATCAGGGGGTGAAAGCGTCGCGGCTCCCCCAGCCAGGCGTCGAGGGCCAGGGCCAGGGGCAGGATGAGGGCGCTGGTCATGCCGCCGGTCATGTCGCGGGACCCGTCAGATCTCGCCAGGCCTGGAAGAAGGCTGCCTCGGCCTGGGGCTCGAAACCCGGCTCTTGGCCAACCAGCGCCAGGGTCAGGATGGTCTCATCCGCCGCGTCGAGGAAATGGACCTCGCGCCGCGTATCGCCTTGGCGCAGGAACCAGGCTTGGGCGATACGCGCGGCGTCGATGCGCAGGCGGGACCCTGGGATTGCCAGGGTCAGCCAACCGTTCCGTCCCCTCTCACTGCCATCCGCATCCCGGCTGAAGCATGGGGAACCGGTCTTCCAGGAGGAGATGCGTTCGCCCCCCTCCGCATCCTGGCTGATGGCAAGGCGCTCCAGCCGCCATTCCGCCATCAGACCCGCCGGACCCTGGATCTCCAGCCGGACCGGCCCCCAGGCCGGGATGACCTCCAGCAGCGCCCGCTCGGCGCCAATCCTGACCTGGGCCGCGATCAGGTCAGTCGTGTCCTCGGCCTGGCGGTCACCGATGCCGCCAGCCTCCCGGGTCCCGCTATGCCCGATGGCCTGAAGGAGTTCTCCCAAGGGGACCCCGCGGCCCCGCGCCAACGCCGCCAGCGACCCCCCCTGGATTTGCCCGAACTGCTCGCGGATCGCAGCCTGCCAGCCCTCCAGCCCCAGGCTCAGGGACCGGCCGGCCCGCTCGCCCGACCGGGGGTCGCCGGTGATGGCGTCGTACTTTTGGGCATAGCCGCGCGGTGTGACCATGAGCCCATCCTGGACGTAGGTGCTGGCATTGCCGATCAGGACCGTGGACAGCATGCCGAGCTGGGCCTCCGCCAGGGCGCCGAGGTGGGTCAGATGAATCTCCTGGCCCTCGCGGTAGGCGGATTTGACGATGGCCACCGGCGTTTCGGGTTGACGATGGCGCAGGAGAATCCGCTGGGCCTCGACCAGGTGCTGGGTGCGCCGGCCACTGCGCGGGTTGTAGAGGGCGATCACGAAGTCGCCCCGTGCTGCTGCCGCGAGCCGTTGGGCGATGACGGGCCAGGGGGTCAGGAGGTCGGAGAGGGAGATGGAGCAGAAATCATGGGTCAGGGGCGCCCCGACCAGGGAGGCGCAGGCGGAGAGGGAGGTGATACCGGGTATTACCTCGACCTCGATGTCGCCCCCGGGGTGCCAGCCCGAGCGCAGCAGCACCTCGTAAGTAGGGCCCGCCATGCCATAGACGCCGATGTCACCGGAGGAGATGAGGGCCACGCGCCGACCGGCCTGGGCATACTCATAGGCCGCCACGCAGCGGTCGATCTCCTCGGTCATGCCCTTGCGGATGACCTCCTGATCGGTCAGGAGATGCTGAATCAGCTTGATGTAGGTGCCATAGCCAATGATCACCTCGGCCTCGGCCAGGGCCTGGCGGGCGCGCAGACTCAGGTAGTCCTCGGCGCCAGGGCCCAGGCCCACCAGAAATATTTTGCCCCGGGGGGTGGTCGCGGTCGCGGCCGGGTCTGCTCCGGGGTCGACCGCCAGGCTCCCGGCCAAGCCGAGGGTCGAATCCGCCAATGCGCCTTCAATCATGGATGCGACTCCAGGCGATGGAGACCGTGGCGTTCTTGCCGTCGGGACCCCGATATTTGAATTTTTCCAGCACCAGATCTTCCATCCGGCCGTTCGCGGCCAGCAGGGCCGCGGCCTCCGCGACCGCTGGGGTCCCCATGTAGGCGAGTACCGTCGCGGAGGGATTGGGCACCGGGACCTGGGCCAGTTCGGTGGCACCGAAGAGGCGCAGGGGCCAGCCCTGTTCCGCGGCGAGGAGGAGGATGGCCGCTTCGTCATGTTTTTGGTCGATGGTGGCCAGGGTCGCGACCGCGACTGGCTCCAGGTGGACGCTGGCCAGGGCCTGCATGACCGCCGTGTGCAAGGTCTCGGGAGCGGTGCCGCGATCGCAGCCGACGCCCAGGGTGACGCGCCTCATGGCTGATCCTCGGGTGGCCGATAGACCACCAGGCGCTCCGCGAAGCGTTGCCACAGGTCCAGGGAGATGGCGCGGCGCGTCACCCAGAGCAGGCCCCGAAAGGCCTCCGGGTCGATGTCCTCGAAGCGTGCGAAGACCTGGATATTGGCCGGCGGGGGCGTCGCGCGGCGCCACCAGTCGCGGCGGCCGGCCTCCTGCACCAGGGCGATGGGTTCACCATTGACGACATGGGCGGAGACGCGGGTGACGTTGATCTTGGGGGCCTCCAGGCGCCAGCCCAGTTCCCGGCCCAAGAGATCGACGGCGAGGGTTTGGCCGACATCCGAGGCGGTGGTCAGCACGGCGGTGGCGCCGAGCAGGCCGGCCAGGTGTTCGGCGAAGGCATTGGCTCCGCCCACATGGCCGGAAAGGGCGGGGATGACGAAGCGCCCGGCCTCGTCCACCACCAGCACGCCGGGGTCCTGGTGCTTGGATTGGAGGTGAGGGGCGATGAGGCGGACCACGGCCCCCAGAGAGACGAAGAAGACGATCTGGTCATAGGTCGCGAAGAGGGGGCCGATCTGGTCCTTCAGGGCACCTGGATAGGGGATGAGGCGGGGGCTTGGGCCGGCCGCGCTCCGGGTGGCGTCATCCGCCGGGGGGCAGTAGGAGCCGAGCCCCCTCGGCGACCCGTGGTTTTCAGTCGCGGGAAGGTTGGACGGAGTCGTTGCCGGCCAGGCGGATTCCGCCGCGACGGGGGCGAATCTGGCAGCGACGATCAGGTCCACATGGGTGGTGATTGCGCTCGGCGGGGCTGCGGATACCAGGGAATCAGGACAGACGACCGTTGGACCTGCTGTGGCGCGTGGGTGAGCGGAAGGTAAACTTTCCGCCCCCTCTCCCTGACCCTCCTCCGGGAGGGGGGAGGGAGGAAGAAATCCCTCGGACCCCGTTCCCCGGCACTCCTCAGTAAGGGGAGAGGGAGTCGGAAGAAGAGGACTGGCGGCCACCAGGCTTCGGGCCAGGGCCCCGGCTTGCTGGGCTCCCCGGCGCGTGATGGCGACCAGGGCAATCCGCCCCGATGGCATCCTCACGCGGACGCCTCGTCCCGGCTTGCCGGATTACGGCAGCCGCGCAGTAGCTCGCCCTTGGGCCGGTGGGGGTTGTGGACCAGGAGGAGGGACAGGTAGTTGACGGTCTCGTGGCGAATCTGGGTCAGGTCCCGGACGGTCCGCTCCTCGGGGCAGCCCACCTTTTCCACGAAGCTGGAGTAGGGCAGCAGGCCGCGTCTCTCCAGCAGGGCGATGATGTCCCCCAGCAGGGGTTTGACCTTGAGCAGGACCAGGGAGTCGAACTCGTCCAGCAGGTGATCGATGGTGTGGATGCCATAACCGGCGGGGAGGATGGCCAGGGTATCGTCCGCGTCCGCCAGGGCCAGGCCTAGGTGCGCGGCGGCGGCTTGGTAGGAGGTGACCCCGGCCACCACCTCCACCCGAATTTGGGGATCGAGAGCGGTGAGGGTGCGCGCCAGGTGGCCGAAGGTGGAATAGGTGGAGGCATCGCCTTCCACCAGGAAACAGACATCCCGCCCCGCCTCCAGACGCTCCAGGACGATATGAGCCGCCGCCAGCCAATGCTTGGCCAGGATCTCGGCGTTATGGGTCATGGGGAAACAGAGGGGGATGGCCGCATCCGGCACCGCCAGCCCGGCGCGTTGGGCGATGTCTAGGGCGAAGCTGTCCCCGCCCGGCTTGCGCACCGGGTAGGTCCAGAGGCCCTCCCCCGTCAGCAGCTCCCAGGCCCGGCGGGTGATGAGGCCCGGATCGCCGGGGCCCAGGCTGACGCCCCGGAGGCAGCCCTTGGCCCTGGCCCCGGGGCTCGCGACGGGGTGGTCCTCGGCCAGACCAATCTCCTGATCCTTAACGGTCATGGCGGTCGACCGGCGTGGCGGCCAGGATCCACACCGGGTTCTCGGGGACCAGGCGGTGCATGTCGAGGATGGGCTGGTCGCGGGAGGCCTGGATCTGGGTGACATCCCAGCGAGCTTGCAGGGTCTTGAGTTCAGTCATGGCGAGGTGCAGATTCTCGAAGGTGACGAAATTCATCACCAGCCAACCTTCGGCCCGCAGGCGGGTCAGGACGAGCTGGATCAAGGTGGCGAGTTGACCGCCGGAACCGCCGATGAAGACGGCGTCGGGGTCGGGCCAGTCCGCCAGGCCCTGGGGGGCCAGGCCCTGGAGCAGGCGATAATTGGGGATGCCGAGGTGGCGGCGATTCTCCCGGGCGATGGCGGCATCCTCGGGGTTTTTCTCGATGGCGTAAACGAAGCCCCGGGGGCAGAGGTGGGCCGCCTCCAGGCCCACGGCGCCGGAGCCCGCGCCGATGTCCCAGACGATGCTGTCGGAGCGCAGTTGCAGGCGGGCCAGGGACAGGGCGCGGGCCTCGCGTTTGGTGATCAGGCCCCGGTCGGGCTGGCGCTGACGGAAGCGCTCGTCCGGCAGGCCGAAGAGGACCGGGGCGGGGGCGGGTGCCTGGCGGGTCAGGATGACCACATTCGGCTCGGCAAAGGTCATGGTGGCGGCCTGGTCCAGGGCACAATCGGTGATCACCTGCTCGTCCGGCCGGCGCAGGCGCGCGGCTACCGTCATGCGGAAGCGGGCGCCCAGGCCTTCCTGGATCAACATGCGGGCGATGCGGTCCGGGCTGTTGGCCGGGCTGGTGAGAATGGCCAGGGTTGCGGTGACGGTGTTAGGTCCAGGGAAGCCGACGGGATTAGGGTTGGGAACCTGATCGGAAGGCAACCCTTCGGCCCCCTCTCCCCAACCCTCCCCCGCAAGGGGGGAGGGAGCCAGACCCGGCGGCCGGGGGGGCTGAAGGCTTACACCAGGACCTGAGCCCTTGCCAGGAGCTGTCCCAGGGTTCTGGAGGGCCCGCAGGATGGGGTAAAGCCCGTGTTCCGGTCCCGCGCCCTCCCGCCACTCGCCGCAGTCCCGGCCGTGGACCGAGACGAGGGGGAGGTCCTGCCAGGCGAAGCCGAGGCGGGCGCAGGCGACTTGTACCGTGGACAGGTTAGGCAGGATCTCAAGGGGCAGATCGGGGAGCCGGGCACCCAGAAAGCCAGCGATGCCGTGGAACAAGGGATCGCCGGTGGCGAGGACCAGCACCCGCCGGCCGGCTGCCAGCGCCTCGCGGATCCAGCCCGGGACGCTGCCCAGACATCCTGTTAAATCGCGGCGCTCGGCCTGGGGTGCCAGGTGACCGGCACAGAGGTCCAACAGGCGGGTGCCGCCGATCACCAGGTCCGCCGCCTGGAGATGGGCCAGGGCGGCGGCGGTCAGGCCGGCGGGGCCATCGTCCAGGACGCCGATGATCCGGCAGGGATGGGCAGGGCAGGCATCAGACATCGCTTTGTAACCCCTCGGACCCCTCTCCCCAACCCTCCCCCGCAAGGGGGAGGGAGCAAGAGAAGCCGTGGCTTGAGCTACCGCATCCAACCCCTGCGGCCGGGGTGGCTGAAGGCTGACTTCGATCTTACCCGCCAGGCTGGGGTTCTGGCCATCGACAGGGGCCGCCGGGGCCGACGCCGTAGCGGCGATTAACTCCCGGCCCTCGAAATCGCAGACCAGCACCTGGAGGGAAAATTGGTCGGGATAGCGCGCGGTCAGGATTCGCACCAGACGTCGGGCCAGGGCCTGATGGAAGGCCTGGCCCAGGCCCAATTCGGCCAGGCGCTCCGCCGCGTAACGGGCGGTCTCGGCCTGGCGGATGTCCTCGCAGACCTCCGAGGGCGCTCCGCACTCCCGGGCCAGTTCCGCCAGCAGGCCCCGATCCACCTCGGCGCGCCGGGCGTGGGTGAGGGTCTCGCCCTGGGCCATCTTGGCGAGCTTGCCCACCATGCAGCCAATGACGATCTGGCGGATGCCCTGCTTGACGGCGGTATCCAGGGCGGCGCCGGTGAAGTCCCCCATCTGCACGAAACAGGCAGGAGCCAGATGGGGTAGGGCCCGCATGGCGAACTTCTCGGTGCGCCCGCCGGTGGTGAGGACCAGGGTGTCCTGACCCTGGGCGGCGGCGACTTCGATGCCCTGGACCACGCTGGCGCGGAAGGAAGCAGTGGAGTAGGGGCGCACGATGCCGGAGGTGCCCAGGATGGAGATGCCACCCTGGATGCCGAGGCGGGGATTGAGGGTTTTCAGCGCCATTTTCTCGCCGCCCGGTACCGAAATCGTCACCTCCAGGCCCTGCTCCGCCAGCCAGTGACCGGCGGCGGCGCGGACGTTGTCCTCGATGTTTCGGCGCGGCACCGGATTGATGGCCGGCCCACCGACCTCCAGCCCCAGGCCGGGCAGGGTGACGGTGCCGATCCCGGCGCCGCCCCGCAGGCGTACCTCGCCGGGGGCGCGCGGCAGGGTCCGGACATCGGCGGTGAGACGGGCACCGTTGGTGCAGTCCGGATCGTCACCCGCGTCCTTGACCACCACCGCGTGGGCCAAGTCGCCATCCAGGCGGCCATCGATCACGGCGAAGCCGGTCCATTGGCCGTTGGGGAGCAGGCAGTCAATCTGGTCGGGCACCCGGCCAGAGACCAGTCCCACCGTCGCGGCCCGGGCCGCGGCGGCGGAACAGGCGCCCGTGGTGAAGCCGGTGCGCAGGCCGCGCCGTCGCTTCTCCGGCGTCATTATGACCCTACCGGGGGAGTCTGCGAGGGGAGCGGATGAGCAGCCCGGGTGGTCTTGGCGGGCCGGTATGGACCTGGCCAGGATGGCGGCGTGCAAACCGCGACCTGATCGGGATCGAGATTAAGACCGGGAGCCTGGGCCAGGCAGGCCCCTGGCCGCCGGCCAGGCTCAAGCCGCATTCTGGGCCTCGGCCAGGGCCAACAGGGCATGGATGGCGGCGACCACCAGGGTCGAACCGCCCTTGCGGCCCTGGGTCAGGATCCAGGGAATATCCTGGATCTGGGCGAGTTCCTCCTTGGACTCGGCGGCGGAGACAAAGCCCACCGGCATGCCAATGACGAGGGCGGGTCGCACCCCTTCCTCGCGGATCAGACGCAGTACCTCCAGCAGGGCCGTGGGGGCATTGCCGATGCCCACCATGCCGCCGTCGATCAGGCCTAGGCGCCGGGCCTTGCGCATGGCCTGGACGGCGCGGGTGCTGTCCTCGGCCCGGGCCTGTCCGATGACGTCCTCGTCGTTGATAAATTGGTGGATCTCTCCGCCGAAATGGGCTAGTCGGGGCCGGGAAACGCCGACCCGGATCATCTCGACATCGGCCACGATGGGCCGGCCAGCCCGCAGCGCGGCCATGCCGGCCCTGACCGCCTCGGGATGAAAGCGCGTCAGACCATTGAACTCAAAATCGGCGGAGGTGTGGATCAGACGCCGGACCAGGGGCCACTGGTCGGCGCTGTAGTCATGAGGCCCAACCTCCCGGTCGATGATGGCAAAGGATGCGTGTTCGATGGTGCGGCCCGCCTGGGTCAGTTGTTCAGTGATCCTTGCGCTCATGGGGTTCCCGTCACTCATGTCTCTGGTATTTCCCGGGCTCGATGCCTATCACCTCCGGGCGGTGGTGTCCGCCAAGGGGGTGGGCAGGGTGAGCCTGATGGGGGTGGTGGTGATGGTCGTGATGATGCTCATGACCGGGGGTAGGGTCATGGTGGTGATGCCCCCCGGAGCTATCGCGGGCCAACTCCCGGTATTTGCAGCCATCGCAGGGCATGAGTCCCGTACCTGCCTGGCCCTCCCGGACGCGCTGCTCCAGCAGGTCGAAGATCTCCTCCTCGAAACCGAAATAGGCGCCCTGGGCAAAACGCAGGCGCGGATATTGTTGCCTCAGGTGCGCCATCTGGCGCTTGATGCGCTCCATGAGGCTGCCGGTAAAGAGATAGTAGGGCAGGACGATGACCTGGGTCATGCCCAGCAGGGCCTGGCGCTGGACCACCCGCTCCAGCCGCGGATAGGCGACTCCGGTGAAGGCGATATCCACCAGGTCGTGGTCGCTGGCCTCGAAGAGCCAGCGCGCCATTTTGGCGACCTCGCCGTTGGCCATGGGGTCCGAGGAGCCCCGGCCGAGGAGGATGACCCCTGTGGTCTGGGGATCGGGCCGGTCCAGTTCGTCCAGGGCCTGGCCCAGGCGACGCTTCAGGACTTCCAGGATGGTGTCCTCGGCACCGAGATGGGGCACATAGATAAATTCGGTGTCCGGAAATGCCGCCCTGGCCGCCTGGAGGTGCTCCGGGAGTTCCATCTTCACATGGCCGGCGGCGTTGAGGATCAGGGGCACCACGATGACCCGGTCGGCGTCTCGGGCGGCCTGCGTCAGCCCCTCCGCCACCAGCAGGTCGGCGAATTCGATGAAGCACACCTGGATGTCCCAGTCCGGTTGCCGCTCGCGCCAGAGGTGGGCGAATGCCTCGACCTCGCGGTTACCCTCCCCGCCGGGATCACGGGAGCCGTGTCCGACGAGCAAAATGGTTTCCTTCATGGGGTTCCCCTCATGATCTTTGGCTCTCCTGGAGTGGCGATCACGGACGATTGAGTGGCGCTACCGCGGCGAAAACGGTGGCTAAAGCCAGCGTCGTAGAGCTTGGATTTTTGCAGAGAGGGCCAGTGGCGAGCGCCCAGGGTGGGGCTGACGATGATCATGGCCTGACTCTTGATGCCCGCGGCGCGGCACTGGTCGCGAATATCGGCCAGGGTGCCGCGGACGATGACTTCTTCGCCGGGCCAACTGGCCTTGTGGACTACCAGCACTGGGGCATCCTCGCGCCAACCCGCCGCTCGGAGTTCGGACTGGATCTCCTTGAGCAGGGTGATGGAGAGGAAGAGGCAGAGGGTGCAGTGATGCCGCGCCAATTCCGCCAGGGACTCGCCCTCGGGCATGGGGGTGCGGCCCGCCACACGGGTGATGATGACGGTCTGGGTCACCTCCGGCAGGGTCAGACTCTCCACCGCCGCCGCCGCCGAGGCCAGGGCCGAGGAGATACCGGGCACCACCCCGACCTCAATCCCGGCGGCATCCAGGGGCTGGACCATCTCGATCAGGGCCCCGTAGAGGCCGGGATCGCCGGTCTGCAGGCGCACCACGCACGCATGCCGCCCGGCCTGGTCGATCAGCCAGGCGGCGATGGCCTCCAGATCCATATCCTTGGAGTCGGCGATGGCGCAACCGGGTGGAGCCCAGCGCAGGGCGGTGGCCGACACCAGAGACCCGGCGTAGAGGATGGCCCCGGCGCGGGCGATCAGATCCCGACCCCGGACCGTGATGAGGTCGGGGTCTCCGGGGCCCGCGCCGACGAACCAGACCTTACTCATCAAGCCAGCCGGAGGGCGCCGACGCTGAAGCAGGTCGCCACCAGGGGCCGGTCCTCATGGCGCTTGAGCAGCCGCAGGGCGCCGTAGGTCACCAGTGGCTCGATGGCGACGATGGCCAGGTAGGAGGTCGCGAAGGCCGCCCAGGCGGCGAAGGGGGTCGCCACCTCGGCGGCCAGCAGCCAGAAGCCGACCATGAGGGTGACACCGCTGTAATAGACGGCGTCCAGTTTGGCAATGGTCGCCCAGCCGATGCGCTTGCCGCTGGTGGCCTCGCGCAGTTGGCGGCCCAGACCGTAATGCACCGCCAGCAGGGGCAGGATCAGCGACAGGGAATTGACCGCCAGGTGCGCCAGGTCCAGGGGGTCAAACAGCAGCCCCTGGAGCAGGAGCCCCAGGGCGAAGCCGAAGAGGGTCGGCAGGAAGCCCAGGGTCAGATAGATGGCCATGGCGCCGACAAAATGCAGCTCCGAGGGTCCCACCGGCAGATGGAAGCCCTGCATGAAGACCGAGAAGAAGAGGGCGGCGATCAGGGTGCGGATCAGGTCCGCCGGCTGCCGGAGCAGCCCCTGGCCGTACAGGGCCAGGAGTCCCAGGGCCGAGACATTGGCGAGCAGCACCTTGGTGGGTGCGATGAGTCCGGGTTCGATGTGCATGGTGGCTTCTCCGGTGGGTGCCTCGGGTAGAGGCTTCAGGTGGACGTGGACGGCCGGGGCGCGAACAGCCGCGCCGTGGCCCGGGGGTTGGACGGGAAATAGAGGTGCAGATAAGAGGCCAGGAGCGAACCCAGGCGGAAGGCGGGTTCCGTCCCCCGGCCGCGCCGGGCCTGGCTCAGGGCGATCGGGGTCAGGGTCGTCTCCAGGCGCGAGTAATGGAAGCTGTGGCCGCGCAGGGCGCCCTCCGGTAGTCGGATCTCGTGCATGCCCAGATGGGCCAGTTTGTCCCCCACCCGCGCCTGGCCGGGTATCAGTCCAGCCATGGCGGCAACCTGGCCCTGGCTGTCGGTCAGGGACTCCAGCAGATAGAGCATGCCGCCGCACTCGGCGAAGATGGGCTTGTCGTGGGCATGATGGGCGCGGATGGCGGCCTGCATGGCCTCGTTGGCGGCGAGGCGGTCGAGGTGGAGTTCCGGATAGCCGCCAGGCAGATAGAGAGCGTCCGCCGGCGGTGGGGCGCGGTCGGCCAGGGGTGAGAAAAATTCCACCTCGGCGCCCAATTCGGCCAGCAGATCCAGGTTGGCGCGGTAGAGGAAGGAAAAGGCCGCGTCGCGCGCCACGGCGATGCGCACCCCCGCGAGGGGCTGGGACGGGGAGGTGGCCCGGGTCTGGGAGGATGATCCTCCCCCCCCCTCTCCCCAGCCATCCCCCGCCAGGGGGGAGGGAGCATCAGGGTCCAGCAACTCACTGGGCTCACCCC
>JBASIS010000201.1:0-12730 GCA_049654905.1 Chromatiaceae bacterium | reverse complement strand
GTCCACCTCCTCCTGGGTCGGGACATCGATGCGCTCGTAGGCATGGGTCAGGATGAAGCCGTCCATGCACACCATCACCGGCAGCGACAGCTCCTCGGCGATCTTGAAGGCCTGGATGTGCAGGTCCAGGGCCTCCTGGTTGGTCTCGGCGAAGAGCTGGAGCCAGCCGCAATCGCGTTGGCTCATGGAGTCGCTGTGATCGTTCCAGATGTTGATCGGGGCGCCGATGGCGCGGTTGGCGACGGTCATGACGATCGGCAGGCCCAGGCCGGAGGCGTTATAGACGGCCTCCACCATGAAGAGCAGGCCCTGGGAAGCGGTAGCCGTGTAGGTGCGGGCGCCGGCGGCGGAGGAGCCGATCGCCACGGACATGGCGGCGAATTCCGATTCGACGTTGATGAATTCGGCGCGCAGGTCGCCGGACTTCACCATCTCGCCGAGGCCCTCGACGATATGGGTCTGGGGGCTGATGGGATAGGCGCAGATGACCTCGGGCCGGCAGAGGGCAACCGCCTCGGCGACCCCGTGGGAACCTTCGATTTGTTTGAGGGCCATTAGGCGATCTCCCCTGGCGAGCGTTTGCCCTTGACGAATTCGAAAGCGGCGGTGGCCGCGGCGATGTTGCCCTCGGCGACCTTGCCGGAGAATTTGTCGCGGATCGCCGAGATGACCGAGGCGAGGCTGATGGCCGCCGAGAGCCCGGCGAAGGCGCCGAGCAGCACGGCGTTGGGCAGGGGCCGCCCCAGGTGCTTCATGGCGATTTCCGTCGCCGGGACGCAGGCATGGCGATCGGCGCGCAGCTTGGTGGCCACCTCGCCAATGTCCAGATCCTCGAAGCTCTTGCCCGAGTTGATCAGGACATAGCCATCGGGCTTGAGGCCCTGAAAGACGTCAACCTGGTGGAGCAGGGTCGGGTCCTGGATGATGATGGCGTCCGGGGCCATGATGGGTTCGCGCAGCCGGATCTCCCGGGTATCGATGCGGCAGAAAGCGACGACCGGCGCGCCGGTGCGCTCCGAACCGAAGCTGGGGAAGGCCTGGGCGTGTTTGCCTTCGAGAAAGGCGGCAATCGAGAGCATTTCGGCGCCGGTGACGACGCCCTGGCCCCCGCGGCCGTGAATACGGACCTGAAACATGTCTCCTCCTTCAGTTTAGGGTTGGAGGCGACCCCCTTACCGCGGTGTCGCCGCCGGATTGCGTACCGACTCCCTGGCGCCAGGCAACATCATTATCCAGGCCATCGGCTCCCGGCCAGCTATAAGGATACGGGATTTCTGTTACCGGATGGCGATTCCTGGGCAGCCCCCGGGGGGGGCGGGGTGCGCAAGGGTGAAGCTGTGATCACCCCCGGTTTCTTGCCCGTCTCAATGAGGGCTTTTGGCTTTCTCAGGGGCTTCGCGGCGCCGCTGGCCCTTGAGCAGGCGGCATCCCCAGCCTGGCACCCCTCACCGCCAGCCCAGGAAGGCCGCCGCGATGGCCAGGGTCGCCAGGGTGACCGGAATGCCCACACGGGCGTGGGTGCGCCAGTCGATCTCCAGGCCCCGCCGCCCGGCCGCATCCGCCACGATCAGGTTGGCGATACTGCCCACCAGCAGCAGGTTCCCCGCCAGGGTGCTGGCCAGGGCCAGGATGGGCCCTGCCAGGGGATCGGTCGCCACGGGTAACAACAGCATCACCGCCGGCACGTTCGAGACCAGATTGCTGAGCAGCACCGCCGCCGCGAACAGGATTCCGGGTGCTTCAAGCGGGACGCCCCCCGCCGCCAGTGCCCGCACCGCCTCCGCCACCAGTCCGCTGTCCTGCAGGGCATGGTTGACCACGAAGAGGCCCATGAAGAGCACCAGTAATTCCCAGTCCACCAGCCCGAGCATGTGGCGTGAATGCAGTTGGCGGCTGGTGAGCAGAATCCCGGCCCCCACCAGCCCCGCCGCCTCGCGTGGCCAGGAGGTGAAGAGGAAAACCCCCAGCAGGGCCCCGGCCACCAGCAGGCCCTTGGTGGTCTGCCAGTGGTTGAAGGTGGGCGCGGCGGTACTCCGCCGTCCCCGGGTTTCCTCCGGGGCCGGGACCATCGCGGCCCAGTAGCCCCGCGCTTGCCAGGCGATGATGGCCCAGGTCGCCAACAGGCCGAGCAGCACCGGCGCCAGCACCTGGGCCGCGTAGCCACCAAAGGAGAGCCCCAGGGTGGCGCCAATCAGCATGTTCTGGGGGTTGCCGATGAGGGTGGCCGCCGACCCGACATTGGCCGCGCAGGCCAGCCCCAGCAGGAAGGGGAGGGGGTTCAGATCCCGCCGCCGGCAGGCATCGATCAGGACCGGCGCCACCGCCAGACAGACGACGTCATTGCTGAACACCGCCGACAGGGCCCCGACCATGGCGACCAGGGCCCCCAGGAGGAGCGGGGGCCTCAGGGGAAGTAACCCCAGCTTGAGGGTGACCCAGGCGTAGAAGCCCCCCAGCCGCAGTTGCGCCGACACCACCATGAAGGCAAACAGCAGAATCAGGGTCGGCAGGTGCAGGGCTTGCACCGCCGCCTCGATACTGACCGCCCCGACGCCTACCAGGGCGATGGCGCCCAGCAGGGCGACGCCGGTGCGGTCCAGTTGCAGGAAGGGCAGGCCGCCCAGGATCATGCCCAGATAGACGATGACGAAAATGACCAGGACGGCCGTGTTCATGGGGGCGCGTGCTTCAGCCGCCCCGCGTCCCCCGCCGCTGGTAACGGCGAATCAGGGCCTTTTCCCCCTCCACGATCAGGAGCAGCAGGACCCCGACGGCCAAAATCAGCAGCCAGGCGGTCAGGTCGATGGGAGCCGTGTGGAAGAGCGTCTGCATCAGGGGCAGGTAGCTGTAGCCCAGTTGCAGCAGCAGCAGGAAGGCGATGGCCTGGAGGGCCAGGCGGTTGCCCAGGAAGCCCTCGCGGTCGAGGATCGAGTCATGCAGGCGCCGGCAGTTGAAGAGATAGAACATCTCCGCCACCACCAGGGCGTTGACCGCCACGGTCCGCGCCGTGGCGATATCGGCGCCCCGGGCGGTGGCCCAGAGAAAGAGACCAAAGGAGGCCAGGGCCATCAGCAGGGTGACGAAGAGAATGCGCCAGAGCATGAAGCCGTCCACCAGGGGCGTGGCCGGGTCACGGGGCGGGCGCAGCATGATGTTGGCTTCGGGCTTTTCCAGGGCGAAGGCCAGGGAAAGGGTGACGGCGGTCACCATGTTGACCCAGAGAATCTGCACCGGTGTGATGGGCAGGGTGGTGCCCAGAAGCACGGCCACCAGTACCATGGCGGCCTGGCCGGCGCTGACGGGCAGTACATAGATGACGGCCTTGCGCAGATTATCGTAAACGGTGCGGCCTTCCTCCACGGCGGCGGCGATGGTGGCGAAATTGTCGTCGGCCAGCACCACGGCCGCCGCTTCCTTGGCCGCCTCCGTGCCCTTGCGGCCCATGGCCACGCCCACGTCCGCCCGTTTCAGGGCCGGGGCGTCGTTGACCCCGTCGCCGGTCATGGCGACCACCTCGCCATTGGCCTGGAGGGCCTGGACCAGTCGCAGCTTGTGTTCGGGACTGGCGCGGGCGAAGACATCCGTCTCCGCCGCCGCCTGCCGCAGGGCCTCGTCGTCCAAGGCCTCCACCTCGGCCCCGGTGAGGGCCCGGCCGTTGCCAATACCCATGCGAGCGCCAATGGCCTGAGCGGTGACGGCATGGTCGCCGGTAATCATCTTGACGCGGATGCCGGCAGCCTGGCAGTTGGCCACGGCGCGGATGGCCTCCTCGCGGGGTGGGTCCATGATGCCCGCCAGGCCCAGCAGGGTGAGACCACCCTCCAGGTCGGCAAACTCCAGGTCCGCCTTGCCCGGTGGCATGGCGGCAAAGGCCAGGGCCAGAACCCGCTGGCCACTCTGGCCCAGGGCTTCCATCTGGCCCTGCCACCAGGGCAGATCGAGGGGCTGGTCCTCGCCGGCCTGGCGCTGGTGGGCGCACCGCAGGAGCACCTCTTCCGGGGCGCCCTTGATGTAGGCAAAGGCATGGCCGTCGTGGTCGTGGTGCAGGGTGGCCATGAAGCGATGCTGGGATTCGAAAGGAATGACATCGCGGCGGGGCAGGGCCTCGGCCTCGAAAGAGGGGTCCAGGCCCATCTTGTAGCCCAGGGTCAGCAGGGCCCCCTCGGTGGGATCGCCCTCCAGGTGCCAGTCGCCCCCGGATTCCCGCAGGCGGGCATCATTGCAGAGTAGGGCGACGCGGCCCAGTTCCGCCAGTTCCGGCACCTCCTCCAGGTCCAGTTCCCGTCCTTGGGCCGCGAAGCCACCCTGGGGTGCGTAACCCGTGCCTTGTACCTCGATGACCTGGCCGGCCATGACCAGGCGACCCACCGTCATCTCGTTTTTTGTCAGGGTGCCGGTCTTGTCGGAACAGATGACGGTGACCGCCCCCAGCGTCTCCACGGCGGGCATGCGGCGCACGATGGCCCGGCGGGCGGCCATGCGCTGCACCCCCAGGGCCAGGGTGATGGTCATGATGGCGGGCAGGCCCTCGGGAATGGCGGCGACGGCCATGCCCACCGCCGCCAGGAACATGTCGGCGGCACTCTGGCCATGGACCAGCATGCCAAAGCCCAGGACGAAGGCGGCCAGGGCCAGAATGGTTATAGTGAGCCACTGGCCGAAGACCGCCATCTGCTTGAGGAGCGGGGTCATGACCCCGGCGACGTCCGCCAGCAGGCGGCCGATGCGGCCGATCTCGGTGTTATCGGCGGTGGCCACGACCAGGCCCCGGCCCTGGCCGAAGACCACCAGGGTGCCGGAGTAGGCCATGCAGGCGCGGTCGCCGATGGGGGCGTTGGCGGCTACCGGGTCCGGGGATTTTTCCACCGGTTCCGATTCGCCCGTGAGGGCCGCCTCCTCGATGCGCAGGTTGCGGGTCTCGATCAGGCGCAGGTCGGCGGGGACCTTATCGCCGGAGGCCAGAAGCACGATCTCGCCGGTTACCAGGTCCTCGGCGGCGATTTCCCGCCGTTGCCCGTCCCGGATGACGGTGGCGTGGAGCGAGAGCATGTTGCGGATGGCGTCCAGGGACTTTTCGGCCTTGCCCTCCTGGATGAAGCCGATCAGGGCGTTGATGAGGACCACGCCCAGGATGACCCCCGTATCCACCCACTCCCCCAACAGGGCGGTGACCCCGGCGGCGCCCAGCAGCACATAGATGAGCACATTGTGGATTTGCAGCAGGAAGCGCATCAGGGGCCCGCGCTTGCGGGGGGGCGTGAGGCGATTGGGGCCGCAGCGGGCCAGGCGTTCCTGGGCCTCGGCCTCCGTCAGGCCCTCCCGCCTGGAGCCGAGTTCCTGGAAGCTGGTGGCGACGTCGTGCTGGTGCCAGAGGGGTGAGGGCGACATTTAAGACCTCCAGGTGGATCGGGGATTGGACTAACAGGATGATGGCCGATAACCCAAGATTGGATATCCCGTTGCCTGCCGGGGTTCCCGGTACCCAGGCTTGGACCCGCCGGGCCGGGGGCAGGTTGTCAGGGACTCAGGTACTTGGCGAAGGCCGGGCTCAGGGTCTCCTTGAGCTGGTCCCCCTCCTGGTGGATGAAGAGGGCCCGCAGCCCTTCCGCCTCGGCGATGCGCAACCCCTCGGTCTCGCCCACGCACAGGAGGGCCGTGGACCAGGCGTCGGCCAGGGTCGGGTCTTCGTGCAGGACGGTGGTCGAGAGCAAGCGATGGGTGACGGGCATCCCCGTTCGTGGATCGATGATGTGGGAATAGGTCTTGCCATCAACCTCGAAATAGTTGCGGTAGGTCCCCGAGGTCATGACGGCGATGCCGGCCTCCTGATGGAGTTCCAGGATGCGTTGGACCTCCCGGATCAGGGGTCTTGGCTTTTCGACCGCCACCCGCCAGGCGCTGCCGTTGGCCTTGTGGCCCTTGACCTTCATCTCGCCGCCGATCTCGGCGAGGTAGTTGTGGATGCCCCGGTCTTCCAGCAGTTGGGCCATGGCGCCGATGGTGTAGCCTTGGGCGATGGAATCCAGGCTCAACCGCAGATCGGGGTCGCGTTTGCGCAGCCGGTTCTGGGCGGTATCGCTCTCCAGCTTGTCCATGCCGATGTGGGCGAGGATGGCCTGGATCTCCGCGGGTTCGGGTAGGCGCTGTTCTTCGCGGGCGAAGCCCCAGAGTTCCGAGAGGGGCTGGACCGTCGGGTCGTAACAGCCCCCGGTCTTGTCATGGATCTCGCGGGCCAGGTGGGTGAGCTGGACGACCTCGGGCGAGAGGCTCTGCCAGTCCCGGGTCTCTTGCTGGTTGAAGCGGGCCAGTTCCGAATCCTCGCGCCAGTTGGAAAACCGCTCGTCTATCCGGCGAAACAGGGCCGCGACGGCCGTCCCGATCTCCTCCGGGTTGGCGGAGGTCCCGTCCATGACCATTTTCAGATGCCAGGTCGTACCCTGGGTATCCCCGGTCAAGAGGGTTTCGGTCGGCTGCTGGCAGGCGGACAACAGCATCAATAAGAGTAGCCCGACGGCTTTAAGGCGTTTCATGGTTGCAAGGTGCTCATCCACCAGCCAGCGAAAGTGCGCTTATTCTACGCGCCCCCGGTGATTCTAGAGGGTTAAGCCTGATCTAAGTCCCGCTTGCTCCCTTCCCGTCGGCATGAAGCTGTGATCATAATAAGGGCCCAGCCACTCAGCCAGACTCCGAGATGGTGGCCCCGTCATACCCATCCGCCCTTGGCGGTAAGATAGGAAAGATGTCACGAGAACCCACACCAAGCGATCGGCGGGAGGCTGGCCAAGCCAGCTCCGAGGGCGCGGAATCCTTTGTCTTCCTCGATCGCCTCGGCAAGCGCTGGCCAAGATTCAAGCGCTACAGCTTCCTGGTGGGCGGCCTGGTGGTCCTGGGCATGGTCATTTTCATTCAGACCCTGTGGGTACCTTCGAGCCTCAGCCTGCCTCCGGCGGCGGAACAGCTCAAATCGCGGCTGCAGGCCCAGCCCCCGGCGGGACAAGCCCGGCGAGAGGAGGCTAAGCCCCTCTGGCTGGATTTCGCCAGGGAGAACAGGGGGCGGGGGCTGGTAGCCACCGGGTCTCGCCCTGCGGGTGACATCCGCCTGGGCTATTTCGAGGGCTGGGACCCCGCCAGCCTGGCCTCCCTCAAGGCCCATGCCGATCAGCTCACCCACCTGGCTCCCGACTGGCTCTCCCTGGAGGATGGCCAGGGCGGCATTAAGTTGACCCAGTCCGCCGAGGTCCTGGAACTGGCGGGGGAAGCGGGTCTGGCCCTCATTCCCCAGCTCCGCAACCTGGATGCCAACGAGGTCTGGCAGCCCGAGGCGGTGGAAACCCTCTTGACGGGGTCCGTTGCCCAACAGGAACTCCTCGCGGCCAATCTGGTGGTGGCCCTCCAGGAGATCGGGGCGGCGGGGGTCCTCATCGACTGGCAGCAGATCGATCCGCACTACCGGGGGGCACTCACCGCCCTCCTGGCCCGGGTTGCGGCGGTGCTCCACGCCCATGAGCTGGAACTGTGGCTCAGTGTGCCGGCCCGTCGCCAATTGGTGCTTCTGGATCTGGAGTCCCTTGCCGCCCATGTGGATCGGTTCGTCGCCGCCCTCTATGACGAGAATGCCGAACTCAACCCGCCCGGTCCGGTGGCCTCCCAAGCCTTTTTCGATGGCTGGCTGGGCACCCTGACCCAGGGCTATGGCACCCCCGCCCAATGGGTGATTGGCATCGGTGCCTATGGTTACGACTGGCGGGCGGGTGACGAGGAGGCCAGCCTCATCAGTTTCGAGGACGCCATGGCCCGGGCCGGGCGCTCGGCCCAGAAGGGCCTGGCTTTCGATCCGTCAACCCTGAATCCTCGTTTCCGGTACCAGGATCAGGATGCCGTCCACAACATCTGGTTTCTGGACGCCATCACCTTCCTGAACCAGTTGACGGCGAGCCGGGCCAGTCAGGCCGGCGGTATCGCCATCTTCCGGCTGGGCACCGAGGACCCCGACATTTGGCCCGTCCTGGCCCTGGATCCCGCCAAGCCTCTTGCCCCGTTGGAACTCGCCCAGCTCGAAACCATCAGCCCGGGCGATGCCATGGCCCATGTCGGCACGGGCAGTCTCATCACCATCGACGACCAGCGCGCCAATGGCTTCCGCCGCGTCACCTTCGATCAGAACCGGCTGGCCAGCGCCCGCTACGAGAAGTTCCCCACCTATCTGACTCTGGTGCACGAGGGCGCGGGACCGCGGGATGCGGTGGCCATCACCTTCGATGACGGCCCGGACCCCGAATGGACCCCGGTCTTGCTGGATATCCTCAAGGAGGAGGGGGTGAGCGCCACCTTTTTCCTGATCGGCGCCAACATGGAAAAGCATCCCGAACTGGTCCAGCGGATCGTGCGGGAAGGGCACCTGATCGGTAACCACACCTACACCCACCCCAATATCGCCGAGGTCTCGGAGGAAAGGGCCCGGCTGGAACTGAACGCCACGCAACGCCTGATCGAGTCCATCACCGGCCAGTCCACCATCCTCTTCCGGCCCCCCTACAACGCCGACACCAATCCCCATACCGTCGAGGAGCTGGTGCCCATCGGTATCGCCCAGCGCATGGGTTATCTGACGGTGACCATGGATATCGACCCCGAGGACTGGGCAAGGCCCGGGGTGGAGACCATGCTGGAGCGGGTCCGCATGGGGCGGCGGGATGGGGGCAGCATCGTCCTGCTCCACGACGCCGGCGGGGACCGGACCCAGACTCTGGAGGTCTTGCCCGAGATCATCCATTACCTGCGGGCCCGGGGCGAGACCATCCTGCCCCTCGCCGAGATTCTCAAGATTCCGGCGGCGCAACTCATGCCGCCGGTGCCGGCCAACCAGCAGCCCATCATCCGCATGATCAGCGACGGCGGCTTCGAGATCATCCACGCGGTGAGCAACTTCCTCTGGGCCCTCCTGATCCTGGCCACCGCCCTAACTCTCCTCAAGACCCTCCTGGTGATGGGACTCGCTCTGCGCAACCGCCGTGCGGAGCGCCTGGCCCGTGCCGCCGCCGACTGGCCTCCGCTGGAGTGTCAGCCCCCCGTCTGCCCGCCCGTGTCCGTGCTGGTGGCAGCCTATAACGAGGCCAAGGTCATTCGCCAGACCCTGAAAACCCTGCTTGCCACCCGCTATCCCGGCCCCATGGAGGTGATCGTGGTCGATGACGGTTCCCAGGACGGGACCGGTGATATCGTCGCCGCCATGGCCCGGGACGACGACCGCGTCCGCCTGATCCGTCAGGTCAATCTGGGCAAGGCCCGGGCCTTGATCAGGGGTCTCCAGGAGGTCCGGCACGGGATCGTCGTCAGCCTGGATGCCGACACCCAGTTCGAGTCCGGCACCATCACCGAGCTGGTGCGGCCCTTCGCCGATCCCCGGGTCGGGGCCGTCTCCGGCCGGGCGCGGGTCGGTAACCTCGCCACCCTCTTCGCCCGCTTCCAGGCCCTGGAGTATTCTTGCGGCTTCAACCTGGACCGGCGGGCCTATGACCAGTTGAACTGCATCACCGTGGTCCCCGGTGCGGTGAGCGCTTTCCGGCTGGACGCCATCCGGGCCGCGGGCGGGATCAGTACCGACACCCTGGCCGAGGATACGGACCTGACCCTGAGCCTGCACCGCCAGGGCTATCGCATCCGCTATGCCTCCCAGGCGATGGCCTGGACCGAGGCCCCCGAGACCCCGCGCACCTTTGCCCGCCAACGCTTCCGCTGGGCCTTCGGCACCCTGCAGTGCCTCTGGAAGCACCGGGACCTGCTCTTCGCTCTGCGGCATGGCGCCCTGGGCTGGTTCAGCCTGCCCAATGCCTGGTTCTTCAATTTCGTGCTGGTGGCCATCGGGCTGCTGGTGGATCTGGTGCTGCTCGCGGCCCTCGTCCTCAATCCGACTAACCTGCTGCTCTATATCTACTTCTTCACCTTTATTGCCTCCGACATGCTGCTGGCGGCGGTGGCCTACTGGATCGAGCGCGAACCCCTGCGCCAGGTCTGGCTCATCCTGCCGATGCGGATCATCTACCGGCCCGTCTTCAATTACGCCGTCGCCAAGGCCATCTTCAAGGCCCTCAAGGGCGTCTGGGTGGGTTGGGGCAAACTGGATCGCACCGCCACGGTCGCCCAGGGCCTGGCGGAGGGTGGGCGGGGATGAATTCTCCTGCGCAAGGCCCCGGCCGGGTCTGGCGAGCGCGGGCGGCGGCCCCGACCAGGCTGCTGGGTATGCTGGCCTTGCTGGCGGTCCTGACGGGCTGTGGCCAGGGGGGGGATTCGGCGGACAGGCGGGTTCCGGTCGCAGCCATGCCCACGGGGCCGGTGGAACTCGTCCTCCCCAAGGATGCGGCCTATACGGGGGCCTATGTGGATTTTGGCGAGGGCGAGGGCGATGTCACCTATGACGCCCTCACGGACTTCGAGAAGCTGACCGGCAAGCATCTCGCCATCGTTGCCTTTGGCAGCTTCTGGGGCGAACAGCAGTTTCCCACCAAGGCCGCCAACATCATTGCCGCCTACGGCGCCGTGCCGCTGATCTTCTGGTCACCCTGGGATCGGCCCTATATGGAAAACCGTGGTCCGGACCGCTTCAGGGTCCCGAGCATCCTCGCGGGCGAATGGGACGCCTATATCGACCAATGGGCCGACGGGGCCAAGGCCCATGGCAAGCCCCTGCTCGTCACCTGGGGCCTGGAGGCTAACGGTAGCTGGTTCCCCTGGTCCGGGGTTTTCTACGGGGGCGGCGACATTGTCGGCGAGGAGGGCGGACGTACCCTCTACGCTGGCCCCGAGCTGGTGAAAAAGGCCAACCGCTATGTCATCGACCGCGTCCGGGCCCGGGGTGCCGATAACATCCTCTGGGGTTTTCATGCCAACAATGCCTCCCTGCCCAAGGAGTCCTGGAATGTGATGGCCAACTACTATCCGGGGGACGCCTACGCGGATTGGCTGGGACTGAGTGCCTACGGCAAACTGAATCGCTTTGACGGTGCGCCCTCCTTTAATGACGTCCTAGAGGATGCTTATCCCGCCTTGCACCGCATCAATCCCGATAAGCCCATGATCCTGGCCGAATGGGGGGTGGGCGAGTTTAAGCCCGGAGAAAAGGCGGACTTCATCCGCGCCGCCTTCCCCGCCCTCAAGGACGCCTACCGCCTGTTCCGTGCCGCCGTCTTTTGGCATGAGCGTTGGGAGACCGAGGAAGGGACCTTCGCCAACCTACGCGTCAACTCCTCCCCCGCGTCGCTGGAGGCTTATCGCGAGGGCGTGGCGGACCCCTACTGGCTGGACCGCCCCCAGTTCAAGCCCAGGGCGGCCAGCCCCGCGCCTCTAGGCCAGGATGCCAAGCCCTGATGGAGCCTGGCCGGATCTCGGGAAACCGCCTTTTCCATCCCCTGATGTGGCTCCCAGGCTATCCCTGATTGCCTGGCGTCCAGCAGCATCCGTATCCGTCCATTTTGCAGTCAATCTGGCAATAGGTTTCCGATGAAGTTTCCCCTTAGTCTCTACGTCCTGTCCCTCCTGGTAGTCACGGCTCTGTGGTGGGGATTGGGCCGGCCGGAACCCATGCCAAACCTCCAGGGTGAGGCGAGTGGCCGGCCCTGTCTCTCCTATGCGCCCTTTCGCGGCGACGAGAGCCCCCTGGTCGGCGACATCCAGATCGATCCGGCGCGCATCGCGGCGGACCTGGGCCAACTGGCGACCCGCACCGGCTGCATCCGCACCTATGGCGTCAATCATGGTACCCATCTCGTGCCGGAACTGGCCAAACAGGCGGGACTGAAGGTGATGCTGGGCATCTGGCTCGCCCCGGAGCCTGACCGGAATCGCAGGCAGATTGATACCGCCATCGACTTGGCGCGACGCTATCCCGAGGTCGTGTCCGCGGTGGTGGTCGGCAACGAGGTGCTGCTCCGTGGCGAAATGACCCCCGCCGACCTCGGGGCCACCATTCGCGAAGTCAAGGCCGCCGTGCCGGTGCCGGTGACCTATGCGGATGTCCCGGAATTCTGGCTGCGTCATCCCGACCTCGCCAAGGACGTGGACTTTGTCACCATCCATCTCTTGCCCTACTGGGAGGACTTCCCCACCCCGGTCGCGGGCGCGGTCGCCCATGCGGAGGCGACACGCCAGAAAATCGTGGCCCTGCTGTCCGATAAGGAGATCTTCATCGGCGAGATCGGCTGGCCGAGCGCGGGACGGATGCGGGATGGGGCCTTGCCATCGCGGGTCAACCAGGCCCGGTTTCTCCATGAGGTCATGGCCTTGGCCGACCGGGAGAAGTTCGGCGTCAATCTGATCGAGGCCTTTGATCAACCGTGGAAGCGTCAACGCGAGGGCACGGTCGGCGGCTACTGGGGCCTGTTCGATGCCGATGGGCGCGCGCCGAAATTCGCCTGGGGCCAGCCGGTCTCCAACCATCCCTTCTGGCCCTGGCAGGCCCTGCTGGGCGTCCTGCTGGTCACCCTCATCTTTCTAGCCGCTGGCCGGTTGGCCAGGGGCGCGGGTGAGGCCATGACGGCGTCCTGGTTTGGCGTCGCGGTGATCGCCGGGGTGGCGGGCACTGCCATCGGCTGGGCCGTTGAGGCGATGTGGGTGGAAAGCCTGGGTCTGTCCGGTTGGATCGTTTCGATGGCCTGGGTGGCGGTGGCGGCCCTGGCACCCATCGCGGGTGCCGCCGCGCTGATGGGCGGGCAGGGGGTGCCGCCGCTCTACCGGG
>JBASIS010000200.1:0-1822 GCA_049654905.1 Chromatiaceae bacterium | reverse complement strand
GGCCGTCAGCACCGTCGAGGGGGCTTCACCTGGAGGGTGAATGGTCAGTTGGTTCATGGGCACCTCCTTTGGCCATTATTTCATTAGGTTGGCTGGAATAAGGCAAGGGGTAACTGCCCTTTTTAGGCTTAACGCTAGCATTTTGCTAGCAACCCTGTTCGGAGTCTCGCGATGCCCACCCTGGTCTTACGCAACGTGCCTGACGATCTCTATCAGCGGCTCAAGGACACCGCGGCCGATCACCGTCGCTCCATGACGCAGGAGGCGATTGTCTCGTTGCGTGGCGCCCTGCTGGGGCGCGAAGGGCCGCCGCCTAAGCCCAGCCTGGAATCCACCCTGGACTGGTTGCGGCGCGAGGTCTGGTCGCTCCCGGTGCTGGATCGGCGCAGCGACGACGACATCCTGGGCTACAACGCCGATGGCCACTTCGATTGACCTGGCGGTCGATACCAGCGCGCTGACCGCCATCCTGCTCGGGGAGCCCGAGGCCCCCGCCCTGCTCCGTGCGCTGACGGCCGCGTAGAGGAACGCGGAGCCGGAGCTTCCTGCCTGACTGGGCTGCGCCGCCTGACTACGGTGAGTCAGCCCGGTTGACGCCCAATCCACTCGCGTTGACTCAGTCCAGACGGTTTAAAAAATCCCCGTGAAACAAATCTTGCAGAATCTTAAGGACGGCAGTACCGAGATTGCCGAGGTCCCTTGCCCGCGCCTCGCCCCGGCCACCTGCTACTGCGTACCACCCGCACCCTGATCTCCGCCGGCACCGAGCGCATGCTAGTGGACTTCGGCAAGGCCAATCCCTTGGCCAAGGCCCGCCAGCAGCCGGACAAGGTGCGCCAGGTGCTGGAGAAGGTGAGGACGGATGGCTTGGCGCCGACCCTGGCGGCGGTGCGTAATAAGCTCGAGCAGCCGCTGGCGTTGGGGTATTGCCATGTTGGCGTGGTCGCGGCGGTGGGTGATGATGGTCATGCGGCCTTCGCCGTCGGCGACCGCGTTGTCTCCAACGGCAAGCATGCCGAGATGGTCAGCGTACCGGTTAACCTTTGCGCCCGCATCCCCGACACCGTGTCGGACGAGGCGGCCGCCTTCACCGTCATCGGCGCCATCGCCCTGCAAGGCATCCGCCTGGTCGCCCCCACCCTGGGGGAGGCGGTGGTCGTGACCGGCCTGGGCCTGATCGGCCTGCTGACGGTGCAACTGCTGCGCGCCCAGGGCTGCCGGGTGCTGGGCATCGACCTGGATCCGGCCAAGCTGGCCCTGGCGCGGCGCTTCGGTGCCGAGACGGTGGATCTGGCGGCCGGCCAGGACCCGCTGGCGGTGGCGGCGACCTTCTCCCGCGGGCGCGGGGTGGGTGCGGTCATTATCACCGCCGCCACCCGCAGCAACGAACCGGTACACCAGGCCGCCCTGATGTGCCGCCAACGCGGGCGCATTGTCCTGGTGGGGGTGGTCGGCCTGGAGCTGTCGCGGGCGGACTTCTACGAAAAGGAGCTGACCTTTCAGGTGTCCTGCTCCTACGGCCCGGGGCGTTACGACCCGCGCTATGAGGAGCAGGGCCTGGATTACCCCATCGGCTTCGTGCGCTGGACCGAGCAGCGTAACTTCGAGGCGGTGCTCGACCTGCTGGCCGCTGGGCGGCTGGACGTGGCGCCGCTGGTGTCGCATCGCTTTGCGCTGGCGGAGGCGGAGCGGGCCTATGCCGTGGTCGGCGGGGCCGAGCAGTCGCTGGGCATCCTGCTGGAATATCCCGGGGGCGATGCGGCGCGGTTGTTGGCGCGGACGGTGCGGTTGGACGGCAGCCGGGGTGGCGGTCCCGGGTTAC
>JBASIS010000199.1:0-3412 GCA_049654905.1 Chromatiaceae bacterium | reverse complement strand
GCCCAGGTCCGCCACCGTCACCCGCCCCGCCTGGCGCCGCCGGAGCGCCTAGCGCGCGCCGAGCCAAAGGTGCTGCGATAGCCCGGCAATTCGGGCTAGAATTGCCACCGCTCACCCGTCTCGGAGGCACCGGATGAAAATCGACTGGAGTGCATTTTGTCTAGCCACGCTGGTCCTGATGTTTGCGGTCTTGCCTCGGGTCGAGGCCGGTGAGGTCCTGGATAGTGTCAAGGCCCGCGGCAAACTCCGCTGCGGGGTGAGCGAGGACATCCCAGGCTTTTCCGAACGCGATGCCGACGGACGCTGGCGCGGGTTGGACGCGGATTTCTGTCGCGCCGTGGCGGCGGCGGTCTTGAGCGACCCGGAGAAGGTCCAGTTCGTGCCCCTGCGGGCCTCCGCACGCTTTCCCGCCTTGCAGACGCGCAGGATCGACCTGTTGCTGGGCAATACCAGCTGGACCCTTACCCGCGAAGCGGTATTGAAGGTCCAGTTTCCCGCTATCCTGTTTTACGACGGTCAGGGCTTCATGGTGCCGACCGCCGCCAACATTAAGACGCTCGCAGACCTCGATGGTGGGACGGTCTGCGTGGAGAAGGGCACGACCCACACCCGCACCCTGGCGGCGTATTTCAAGGCAAACGGCTGGTCTGTGGAGCCACTGATCATCGACTCGGCCCCCGAGGCCACGGCCGCCTTCTTCGCCGGTCGCTGTTGTGCCTATACCTCCGATTCCGCCCAATTGGCGGCCATGAGGCTGCGTGCGCCCGGGGGTCCGCAAGCCTTCGCGATCCTCCCCGAACTCATCTCCCGGGAACCCCTCAGCCCCGCCGTCTGGGGCGGCGATCCGGAGTGGACCACGGTGGTCCGCTGGGTCCTGAACGTCCTGATCCTCGCCGAGAGACACGGTGTCACGCGCCAAAACCTTGATGCCGTCATTGCCGATCAGACCAACCCCTTGTTGTGGGTGAGCGACGATGATCGGTTGCTGCTCGCGCAATCGATGGGTATCCCGCTCGGCTGGGCCAGACGGGTCCTGAGGGCCGTGGGTAACTATGGTGAAATCTATGAGCGCAATGTCGGGCAAGAAAGTCCACTCAAGATCGAGCGCGGTCTCAACCGGCTCTGGACCGACGGCGGACTCCACTATGCGCCACCGGTTGACTGAGTAAGGCTACGATGAGCGATCTGCAGATCTATCTCACCATCGGCGTCTTCGCCGCTGTCATCCTCCTGATCATGTTCGATTTGATCGACATGGCGGTCGCCGCCCTGCTCGGGGTGAGTGTCCTGTTCCTGTCCGGCATCCTCGATGGCACCGATCTGATGCCGATCGTGCATACCGCTGGAGGTCCGCTCGCCCTGCTCTTTGGCGGCATGGTCGTGGCGCGGGTGATCGGCAAGACGGGAATCTTCGACTGGCTCGGGGACGCCTTTCTGCGTGCCACCGGCGGCAGCGGCAAGCGACTCCTGTTGCTCATCGTCGGGCTGGTGGCTCCCGTGTGCGCCGTGCTACCGAACGCCACCGCCGTCATCCTGGTGGCGCCGGTCATCATTGGCGTCTGCAAGGCCCTCAAGATCGATTTCATTGGGCCCATGATCATCACGGCCATCGTCAGCAACGCCGCCGGCATGCTCACCCTGGTGGGCGACCCCGCCACCTTTCTGGTCGGCAGCGCGATCGGGCTGTCCTTCGTTGATTATCTACGGATGGTGAGCCTGGGCGGCGTGCTGGCGGTATTGGCCGTCGTGCCTTTGCTGCCGCTCCTGCTACCGCAGATCTGGGCGACGCGGGTGACCCTGCCGCCCGCGCGTCCGCAGGTCGTCATCGAGCGCCCGGCCTTCCTGGCATTGGCGCTGCTGGTACTCGCGATCATGGTGGCCTTGTTCCTGTTCGGGGAGTCGCTGCCGATCCACATCGTCCCGCCCCAAGTGGCGATCATCGCTGCCGCGCTGGCGCTACTCGTGGTCTATGGCGTGCGCGTCGAGCCGGTGGGCGAGGTGATCCGCGACGTGGACTGGAAGACCATCGTGTTTCTCGGCGCCATCTTTACCCTGGTCCAGGCCTTCATCAAGACCGAACTGCTGCAAGGCCTCTCCATCCAGCTCTACGATTGGTTCGGGGCCGATGTGCTGTCGGTGGCTTTCCTGTCGCTGGCCGGCATCGGCATCCTGTCGAGCCTGCTGGCCAACATCCCGGTGGTCGCCGCTGCCCTGGTGACGGTCATCGGCTACCTGGTCGCGGCCGAAGCGGTCCCCGAAATCGCGTTGGCCCCGGCATTTACCGACTGGCCCGACGCCACGCTGCCGGTCTTCGTCGCCATGATGTTCGGTGGCACCTTGGGCGGCAATGCCACCCTGATCGGCGCCTCCGCCAATGTCGTTGCCGTCGGCATCTGTGCCGCCAACGGCAGGCGGGTGACCTTCATGCAGTTCCTGCGCATTGGCTTGCCGATCGCGGTGGTGCAGTTATCGATCGGGGCCCTCTATGTCTGGGCCCTGCACTCGATGTTGGGCTAGACCCATGCCCGCAGGGGTGCCGGCCGGCAAATGCCTGCCGTGTTCCCGGCCTACGGGTCGAGGTCGACAGCGAGCTCACGAACCGAGGCCGGGATCGGCAGCTTGCGGCACTAGCTCGTCCAGCAGGCGGCGATTGCGGATGCTCAGGTCTGCCTCGATTCCCCGGACCAGCGCCATGAACCGCACCGCGGCCGGTGTCGGCAGCCGGTTTCTCAGAGAGATGAAGCCATAGCCCAGCTTGAGCCAGGGCGGCCGGTAGGGCAGGACCGCCAAGTCCCCACCGCGCAGCCAGGGCTCGATCTGTACCGGGGCGGCGAAACCGAAGGCATCGCTCCCCATAATCAGCGTGCGTGCGGTCGTCAACTCGTCCACTTCGAGATGGGGGATCAAGTCGCCGGTCTGCTCATCCAGTTCGCCCTTGCCTGGTACCAGGTTGGCCCCGCGGGGCGGAATCCGGATGGAGACCAAGGGGAAGGCATCGAGGTCCGCCTGCGACACCGTCGCGGCTGCGAGCAACGGGTGGCCGCGGCGGCAATAGAAGACCAGGGAGTGCGCGCCGAGGGCCTCGACTTGCAAGTCCAGCGTGGTATCCAGAGTGCTGATCTCAGCCACCCCAAGGTCGACGAATCGCCCGCGGACCAGGTCGACGACCCGCCGCCAATTGCACAGCTCGACCTTGCACCGCAGATTGGGGTGCCGTTGTATCAGCTCACCGACGGCCCGGCCGGCGGACAGATCCGCCGGGTAGGCCCCCAAAGCAACCGCAAAGTACCCCGCGTCAAGCCCTTGTAACAAGGCAATCTCGCGCTCCAGCTCCTGGGTCTGGTCGAGGATGACCCCGGCACGACGCAGCAGGGCCTCGCCGTAGAGCGTTGGCCTGACCACAGAGCCCAGC
>JBASIS010000198.1:0-3377 GCA_049654905.1 Chromatiaceae bacterium | reverse complement strand
CGCCCGACCAATTGGTCGGGCGATTCCGCCATATCCAAGTCTTGTTTACTCATAGCGTCAAGTTTCAATCCACGCCCGACCAATTGGTCGGGCGAGTTCAAGGCATTGCTCAAGAGCACGCGTTCCCGTTGCGTTTCAATCCACGCCCGACCAATTGGTCGGGCGATTCGGCCTTACGGAGTTCGGCCCACGAATTGACTTGCAGTTTCAATCCACGCCCGACCAATTGGTCGGGCGATTGTATGAAAGAAATGGAAGAGTGGAAGGCCCGGCATGTTTCAATCCACGCCCGACCAATTGGTCGGGCGATTCCCGCCGCGGCAATCGCTTGATTTCGAAGCGGAAAAAGGGAGGCTTGCGCGAACCATTGGGCGAGCGCAAGGGTTGGTGAGAGTTGGAGGGGTAGTTGATGTTTCAATTGTATAAAGATCAGATGGTTAGACGTGGCGCGAACCTACCGGGTTTTCACTGTCACTTGGGGTTCGCGCGTCAGACCAGGAGGGGACCTTCGAAGTCCAGAGACCGAAAGACTCCGTATTGCTTGACCCGGAGTTCATGGGGCTCGGTGAGTCGATAGAAACGCAGGTTGTCTTCTTCAAGATTGATCTCGGCGAGCAGTTTGCGCTCAAGTTCTTCGTACTGCATGGCGTTGACCTGGCACTCGAAAACCGATTTCTGCACCCGCTGGCCATAGCGCAGACACACCTTGGCGACACGCCGCAATCGACGGCGTCCCTCCCGGGTTTCGGTGGAGACATCGTAAGTTGCTATGACGAGCATGGTACGGCTCCCTGCTTCACTTGGCGAGATAGGGGAGATAGGCCGCCATGTCACCACGCAGGGTGCGGGCGAGCAGGCGGGCTTGGACAAGGGGCAGCAGGGCCAGTGGGACCTTGCTGTCCAACAGGGGATGAAGGATCTCTTCCTGTTTACGTTCCTGCCAGGCGGCGACCACGAGGCGGCGACCCGGATCGTTGAGCATGACGGCGCCACCCTCTCGTTCGTCGAAATCCTTGGCGTTGAGCTGGCCGCGATTAATGAGGGTGAGGGCGAAGCGATCGACCAGCACGGAACGGAATTCCTCTTGCAAGTCGAGGGCGAGGGCGGCACGGCCAGGACGAACGGCATGCAGGTAACCGAGCTGGGGGTCGAGACCAACCGCTTCGGCGGCGGAGCGGCAATCATTCATAAGCATGGAGTAGAGGAAGGAGATCAGAGCGTTAAAACGGTCGCGGGGTGGGCGTCTGGTCCGTCCGTCCAGCGCAAAGACCGCGCGGGCCTGGGGCTTGACGATGAGGTTCAAGGCGGCAAAATAACCGTGGGCGGCCTCGCCCTCGAAGCCCCGGAGGGTATCCAGGTCCGCCGCGGACGGGAGTGCGCGCAGGGTAGCCGCCAGGTCCTCGGCGGCGCGGGTCAGCGTCTCGGCCTCTCCAGGGTCGGCGGCCTCGCGAGCACCACGCAGCAGGACGGAGCGGCTGTTACGGATCTTGCCGGCAACCATGGCGCGAGCCGTGGTAAGAGTGAAGGCGGGATCACCCGCCGCGCGATGCTGGGCCTGACGCAGAAGGATGTTGCCGGAGACCGGACCCTCCAGCCGGGCCTTGAAGCGTCCCGAGTTGTCCAGCAGCACCAGGGACTTGCCCTCCTCGGCCAAGCGATGCATCAGGGCGGGGGAGATCATGACGTTGCCGAAACAGACCAGGGCGCCGATGTGATGAAGCGGAACCCGCAGCCGGGTCGCGCGCTCCACCTCGATGCGGATGGTGGCGTTGTCGAGGTGCGCGTAGGCCTGGGGGGTCATCACATAGAGGGTGTTGAGTAGGGTGTGCATATCCTCGGGGTTCTCCTGGTCCATTCCACGGGAGGGGTTGGGCCGTCAGTCCTACTCTGGTTCATAAAGGGTGTTTAAGGCAGCCTGGCGGCGCTTGTCGGCAGCGGTAATCGCGGGTTCACAGATACCTTTCAAGGAGCATTCGTCACAGCGACGGTCGTTGACGGGCGGCGGCAGGCGGCCAGACGCCAGCATGGCGCGGATGGCCTCCGCTGTCTCCGTCACGGTTTGGTGTAATGCCGCCGTGATCAGCACTTCCCGGCGGCGACGGCTGCTGGCGTGGTAAATAGCACCCTTGGGAACCTCGCGACCGAACATCCCCGCCAAACAGATGCACTGGGCCGCCAGTTGCAGATCGTCGTTGAGGTATTTCTTCCTCGGCCCGTGTTTGTACTCGACGGGATAGAGGGTTCCGTCCGGCCAGAACTCCACCACGTCACATTTACCGATCAACCCCCAGCGCTCGCTCCAGACCGGTAGGGCATATTCAAGCCGGGCACCCTCATGCCCGGCCACATGCTCGACCCGATCCACGCGCTCATGCTCCGCCGTACCCCGGGCGGTATGAATGTTTTGCTCGAACTCACCCTCCAGGTAGATGAGTCCGCAACGCCGGGGACAATAGCCGTACTGGTTGAGGGCCGAGAGGTTGATGGGTTCGGCCGCCCTGGCTTCGGGGATGGGTTCCACGTCTTGGTTCACATCCCCCTCCCGCCCATCACCGCCGTTACTAACCGGCGGGCTGGCCATTGACCAGCAATTCCACCCCGGCGGGCAGGCGTTCTGGATGGGACGTCACGATGTAGTCGGCGCAGGTTCGGGGGGAACCCTGCAAGTCCGTCCGGTGGCTGATCTCGATGATGGCGTTGGCCTGTTCCCGACCCGGTTGCGAGAAGTCCAGCATCCGCTGGGCCGGGGCGCAGCCGAGCATGGCCTGGCGCACCCGCTGGGTTGGGTCGCTGTCGGTGCCGATGTGCTTGAAAACATAGAGTCCGCGACAGGACATGACGCCCTTGGAAGCGGAACGATCGTGGTCCCACATACCAAGCAGGGCTTCCCACAGGTGCGCCAGGTCGTCATCGGAAAAGCCGGTACCCTGGGCCAGGTGGGCGGAGACGAAGCCCTTGCAGGCATAAAGGCCGTAAGGAATGAGTGCTTTGCGGCCCATGGTGCGGAGTTTGTCTTCCTCCTGATTGGTCTCCCATCGTTTGTAATCGGCCATGGTAGTGGCGCCGGGAACCTTCTCCGCGACCGCCATGCGGGTGATGGAGGTGTCCATGGGTAGGATGGGATCCAGGGAGCGCGAGAAAGCGACCTGCACCGGTCCGCGGACCTGTCCGGCGTTGGCACCGGTTGACATCACCGCGCCAAAAGTCCGGACATCGAAAAACTGATCACACATCCACTTCCGTGCCGCATTGACCTGGTTACGATTGCCACCGCCGCTGGGGGCACCCTGGGTGGCGATGTGGGCGGCGGTAATCGGCTTGTTCAGGTTGGTAGCATGCTCCACGAAGATGGCATTGGGGGCAGCGTTACTGAAGGC
>JBASIS010000197.1:0-2650 GCA_049654905.1 Chromatiaceae bacterium | reverse complement strand
GGCCTGAGTGGGAGCCGCTGTGGCTTAACCAGGGGCGGCCTGAGGGGGGCGGGCGGGTGGACCCCATCGGCGCGGACCCCGAGCAGGGCCTCCAGGGCGATATCCCCCATCACGGTTCGGCCATGTTCCGCCGCGCCGACTACCTTGCCTGTGGTGGCTATCGGCCCGATTTTTACTACGGCCAGGACTGGGACCTGTGGTACCGCTTGGCGGAGCGCGGCGCCTACTTCCTGCTGCCCGAGGCGCTCTACTCCGCGCGCCTGTTTCCCCACGGCATCTCCATGCGCAAGTGGCGCCAGCAGCGGCTAATCGCCGAATGCTCCAAAGGGGCCTTCGTGGCGCGCCGCCGGGGGCGGGACGAGACGCCCTTTCTGGAGCGAGCCCGCGCCATCCGGCCACCCGCTGGCAAGGAGCGCCTGGAAGCGCTGGGCCGGCTGTGGTGGGGCGGCGACGGCGCCTACTTCATCGGGGAGGCCCTGCGCCGTGCCCGACATCCCCACGCCCGCCGCTATCTGCTCGAATCCATCCGGTCCGCGCCACTCCAGGTCCGCGCCTATGTGCGGCTGGCGCAGACGCTCCTTGGCACCCGCTAACCTCCCGGCCCCATGCCCATGCCGCCCCTATTGATTATTGTCCAGGACTGCGAGACCCAGTTCGATGCACCGCTCTACGCTTATCTGGAGCAACAGGGCGGGCTCGCCCTACAGGTTTACTACACCCAGACCCTGGCGGGGGCAACCGGGCCGGTCGATCCGGAAATCGGGCAAGCCCCACGCTGGGATCACCTGTGCGATGTGCAATACTCCTACGTCCACTTCCCGGCCCACGATCTGCGCGGCGCTATCGCCCTGTCCCGCGAAATCGTCGCTCGGCGCCCGACCCATGTGATCGTCTCCGGCTATTTCCCGCCCAGCCACCTGTGGTTGGCCCTGCTGCTGCGACGTGCGGGCCTCGCCATTGGGCTGCGCTCGGACAATACCCTGGAACACTCGCGCTTCCAGGGGCTCAAGGGGCTGGTCAAGCGTCTGGTGTTGCCTCGCATTCTGCGGCGGTATCACACGTGGCACCCGGTGGGGAGCGCGGCCGAGCTGTACCTGGAGGCAATCGCGCGCACCCGGCGGCCCCTGTTCCGCTTCCCTTACGCCCCGGACAACGACTGGTTCGCACGCGAGTCGGCGCCCTGGCGGGCGCAGCGCTCTGACTGGCGGCTGGCTCAGGGTTGGGGAACTGACGACTTTGTCGTGCTCGGGGTGCTTAAGTGGCACCCGCGCGAAGATCCCCTGACCTTGGTGCGGGCTTTTATCGATCTGCGCCGGGCGTTCCCCGCCGCGCGTCTCGTGCTCGTCGGCGATGGGCCCTTGCGTGATGAGATCGAATCCGCCTTGATGATGCATCGGGAGGCCGTCCATCTGCCCGGTTACGTCTCCTACCGGGACCTGCCGTGCTGGTATGGTGTGGCGGATGTCTTCGTCCACCCCGCGCGCAGCGAGCCGTGGGGGGTCTCGGTCAACGAAGCGATGGCCTGCGGTTTGCCAGTGATCGCATCCGACGGGGTGGGGGCGCGCCACGATCTGATCGAGGTCGGTGTGACGGGCGATGTTTACCCGGTAGGTGATGTCCAGGGTCTGGCGGAACGCCTGGCGGCATGGGCGAGCGCGCCAGAGCGCCGCGCCGCGATGGGGCGTGCCGCCCGGGCCAAGGTCGCCGACTGGGGCTACGCCGGCACGCGGGAAGCCATGCTCGACGCCCTTGCTCATTCATTTCCTTCGGGTATCACTCCATGAATACCATTCCAGAGCCAACACCCACGAGAAATGATGCCTTGGTGACCTCTTCGCTGCCTGCCCGCGTATTGGTCAACCTTGGATGCGGCGGGATCACCCCTTTGCGGTGGATAAACACTGATAAATCCTGGCGTCTGATTCTGAAATGCTTCTTCCCGAATAATTCCCCGGCGCCCAGGATTCGTTACGTGAATCTAGCTAAGCGCTGGCCTTTTCCGGATGGAGGAGTCGATGTCGTTTACCTCTCCCATGTACTAGAACATCTTGACGAGCCCACCCGAAAAAATGTGCTGAACGAGGCGGCCCGAGTTTTGAAAGGTGGCGGAGTGTTCCGTGTCGTCGTTCCCGACCTTAACCAACTATGCCGTAATTATTTAGAAAGGTTTGAACGAAACGATGGTAACTCGGCACCGCAGTTACTGTACTGGTTGAACCTTCATCGCGGGAATATTTATCCCCGCGGGCGCTCATGGCCTAAGAAGCTCTATGACCACCTGCAAGGTTATCCTAAGCAGCACTTGATCATGTATGATCGCTTGACATTGACTGCCGAACTAGCGTTAGGGCATTGGACGGAAATCCAATTTCTCGAATTCGGTTTCTCCGAATGGATTCCAGAGATTGCCGATGTAGAAGGTGGCAGAGAGATCTGTGCTTCCCTGTATATGGAGGCAATCCGGAAAAAGTAATTTACTTTCGTGCTGGAGGGGCAAGCATTCTAGTCAATTCGGATAAATAACTTAGAGACTGTCTAGGAACTAATTTATCCCATAAATTTAACTGACTGCTAATTTATAGGGCGTTTGATTATTGCAAATTTGCCGCAGCAGTAATCGGCCAGAGGCGCAATAAACCTGTGCCTCGCT
>JBASIS010000196.1:0-3871 GCA_049654905.1 Chromatiaceae bacterium | reverse complement strand
GTTCCAGGATCTGCTCAATGGAAATGCACATCGAATCGGCCTCGAGTGAACGTTTATGTTCCAGGATGCTCGTCGCGACATTCATCATCGCCGGATACGAGGAGCGGAGCATGTGGTTCGCGTATATCACGATGCTCGCGCCCCAAGCGGCGAGCTCGTCCTCAGTGAACTGGTTGTACGTGGTCGGAACCACCACGATGGGAATGGACAGAAACTCCTTGCGGAAACGCTGGCAGAATTCCTTGATGTCGTCCCCGGATTTTTCCTTGCTGTGGATCATCACGCCGTCCGCGCCGGCCTTCAAGTATTCCCGCGCGCGCAGGAGGGCGTGGTCAACAGGGAAGCCCGCTATCAGGCTCTCAAGCCGCGCGATGATCATGAAGTCCTTGGTTACCTGCGCCCTCTTGCCCGCGCTGACCTTGGAGCTGAAATCCTCGACATTTGCCAATTCCTGCTTGGCATCGGTGCCAAAGAGGGAATTTTTCTTGAGGCCGACCTTGTCTTCGATAATCACCGCAGACACCCCATGGCGCTCAAGGGTCCGCACGGTGAACACGAAATGTTCCTCCTGCCCTCCCGTATCGCCATCAAAGAGAATTGGCTTGGTGGTACACTCGAGTATGTCGGTCAAACCTTGAAGACGCGTGGTGAGGTCCACCGCCTCGATGTCGGGCTTCCCCTTGCTCGTCGAGTCGGTAAGGCTCGAAGACCACATCGCGTCGAAGAAGCGGATGCCATCCTGTGCGCTCACTTCCAGGTTCTCGGTGATAAGGCCCGACAATCCAGAATGCGCTTCCAGCACACGGACCACCGGCTTGGAAGCTATGAGCCTGCGCAGGGTCTTCATGCGGATCTCGGGGGTTGTCCCGATTGATTTGAGGTTGTCCGCGAGTGCGCTGGAATTGATGCCCTTGGTGTAGGGAATCTCAATCACCATCCCGCCCAACTCCTCCATCGCCTTGAATACATCCTCGCGCAGACCGCTTTCGGGCCCCTTCTGCCAGTCGTCACCATGGATGATGAAATCAGGCTTGTATTTGCGCAGGTTGGGGATATAAGACCATTCCTCCTGGGGCATGACGCAGGACACGCCCCGAAGGCTCTCGACCACCTGCTTCCGCTGTTCGTAATTCAGGTAGGGTAAGCGTTTATGCACTGCGATGGCCGAATCGGTGAAGAGGCCAACAAGGACTTCCCCGTACTTGCTCGCCTCGTTCACAATGTTCGTGATCCCCGGATGGATGATGTCGCCGATCATGCCTAGATAAACAACGGGCATTTTTCACTCCTGAATATTAATCTGAAGTTTCCTAGTTTTTAGCGAATTAGAGTATAAGCAAGCACAGATATACTAAAATATTAGATTTTGCTTATCTGCTTAATCCGCAAGCGCAAAGACGGGCCGGGGCGAAATGGGTATTTGCGTATTATCGCTCAATAAACAGTAACTTAACGATGAATGCGGACTCAATTCGGCGTATAACCGAAGGTGCTAAGCCAATGATTAAACAACGAAAGGAGCCCGCACGCGATGCCGATCTTACCCGCCCTGGCGACCCAATTCCAATGCTTGTTTCCGGCTACCGTCCGCAGTCAAGAACGCTGGCGCTGGTTTCTGCTGACCCGGCAGGCGATCCTGGTACCGATCACCGCCTCGCGGACTTCGAACCTGCTGCGCGCCATCGCAACCTTGTTCGGCCTGGACATCGCGCCGTCGCACTAATACACCTTCATGGCCTCGGTGAAGCGGCGCTGGGCGTCGGTCTGGGCGGTGCTGTGGCGCGCGATCCCGGACCCCCTGACCGACGGCCGCTTGCTGCTCGCCCTGGACGATTCCATCAACCCCAAGACCGGGCGCAAGGTGTTTGGCTGCCAACCGACCTTCGACCATGCCGCCAAAACCAACCAGACCCGAATGGCACTAAGTCAAGCTCCGTTTATCGCTAAATCAGTTGGTTACGACCGTGGCCCATTTTCTGAATTCGGCTGGCTCAGCGCTGTTTCTTCGGGTGGCCGTTTTTCCGCACGTCGTCCTGTGCGAGCCGCCTGGGTTTGGTCAGCAGCGGATAACGCTTCAGACGGCGCTTCAGCACGCGCGGTTCGATCCGTCCGCGCCGAAACCCGACCCATGGATCGGCGATTAAAATCAACAACGCGTGGATGCAGACGGCATCGTGCGTCCCACCGTGGTGGTGGTGCCAGGCCGCCCAGACCTGAATCGTGTGCTTGAAGCTCAGTTGGCGCGGCATCTGGTCCGCCTGGAGGGCCGCCTGCGCCATCAACAGCCGGATCAGATGATAGGCCAACAGGTAGACCCATAACTCCTTGATGGCCATCGCCGGAGTCTGACAGCGCAGCTGCTCCATGCTCAGCGTGGTCTTGATGTTGCGCAGGTCCAGTTCAATGTCCCAGCGGCTAAGATATAGGACCTTGAGGATACCCTTGGGGTACGCTTTCGGACACAAAAAGGTGGTGACCATGATCTCGCCACCCGCCTGAAACTCGCGCACGGTCAACGTGGCGGGGCACGGTCGTAGTCAGTTTGGCTCATCCACGGTGGCGGCTTGGGCTTGGGCTTGGGCTTGGGCAGGATGATGAGATGGTCACGTACACCCAAGGTCTGGCCGCGCCGAAAGTCGGTGCTGCGCTGGCGCGCACCGTACTGCTCAAACACCCCGTCGACGCCGCGGGCAACCAGATCGCAGAGGAGAAAGTACCTTGAGTAATAAGCATCTGCGAGCAGGATATCATCACGTTTGAGGGTGTCGAGCTGGGTGCGCAAAAGCGCCTGCTCGTCACTGGCCTTGCCTTGGCAGGGACCGGTCGCCGCGTCCAGCAGGGCCCCGGTTGCCAGGCACAGCAGAGCCACCAAGCGCATGATGGGAAAGCCCAATCCCACCTTCTGACTCGTCGGTTGCGGATATTGGGCTTGATTGTCTTCGGTGTCGGCTAAGGTGACCGTAGCGCCGTCGACTCAGCGCACCGGGCGTCCCTGCCACTGCCACCCGAGCGCCGCGTTCCCCGCCACCATCGCCCCGGTGTCCCGCACCAGGGTCGACATCATCGGTAACGGCAACCGCCCCTGTGTCAAGATAGATGTCGCCTCCTGTTTGAGGAGAGACCCACCCAAGACGGGGGCATGAAGTTAGGGATGAAGTTAGGGAGACGGTCCGGCTGGGGCGGTGAACGGGAAGGAGCCCGAAGGGCGACCGGACAGTCACCGCCCCAGCCGGGCGCGCCCCGGCCTACGGGACTGACCTCCCGATGAAGCACTATCCGCCAGAACTGAAAGACCATCTGACCGCCCGCCTGCTGGCCCCGCACCACGAATCGGTGGCGGCGTTGGCCCCCGCGACGCAGATCCCCAAGGACACCCTCCCTGGCTGGCGGGCGGCGGCCCTCTGGGCCGGGTCAACCCCGTGCCCTCCCCGGGGTCGGCGACCGCCCTGAGCAGCGACGACAAGTTCGGCGTGGTCCTCGAAACTGCCCGTCTGAACGAGCACGAGCTCGGCGAATACTGCCGCGCCAAGGGTCTGTTCGTGCAGCAGGTCCAGGCTTGGCGCCAGCGCTGCACCGCCGCCAACGCCACCGGCCCCTCCCGCGCCGAGCAGGGGCCGGTGCGCGAGCAGGCCCGCGAGATCCGTCAACTGCGTACCGCGCTGCAGCGCAAGGATCAGGCCTTGGCCGAGGCGGCCGCGCTCCTGCTGCTCCAAAAAAAAGTCCAGGCGCTGTGGGGCGAGGGCGCGGCGCCTGCTTCGACCTCGCGGTGCGCCAACCAGTAATCACCTGGATCGACGAGGCCGGCACGGCGGGCGCCCGACGCGCCCGGGCCTGCCGGACCCTCGGCCTGACGCTGCGCACGGTGCAGCGC
>JBASIS010000195.1:0-2433 GCA_049654905.1 Chromatiaceae bacterium | reverse complement strand
TTGATGCCGAGCACGCCGATCTTGGCGCCGGGGAAGAAGGACAGGGAGATGTCGCGCAGGATCACGCGCTTGGGTGGCACGATCTTGCCGACCCGGTTCATTGTGTAGATATACTGCGCCATGGCTGAAGGATGCGGTTCTCGTCTGGGGGTTTGCAGGGGATTGAGGGGGATGAGCTGGGCTGGGGATCAAGGCCCGCGCGCCAGGGCTGGGCTTTAACGGAGCCCTAAACTGGGTATCATTATTTCATAAATGCCGCTGGCGGTTCCGATCCCCGCCGCAGGCCTGAGGTTCGTGATGAATTTTTACCCCAAGGGGAGCGCCATCCCCGTTATTGGCTTTGTCGCCTCGAGCGGGACGGGCAAGACGACCCTGCTCCAGAAGCTGGTGCCCGTCTTGCGGCGGCGGGGGCGGCGGATCGGCTACCTCAAGCATGCCCATCATGGTTTCGAGGTCGATCGGCCTGGCAAGGATAGCTATGAGATCCGCGCGGCTGGCGCCCACCAGGTCCTGCTCGCATCGGGAGACCGCTGGGTCTTGCAAGGTACCCCCAAGGCCAGCGGCCCGGACCCGGACCTAGCGGAGATGCTCGCCCGCTTCGATCCGGAACAGGTCGATCTGATTCTGGTGGAGGGTTTTAAGTTCAGTGCCTTCCCCAAGATCGAGGTCCACCGCACCGCCCTGGGTGGGCCTTATCTCTATGCAGATGATCCGCATATCCTTGCCCTGATCTCGGATGGCGCGCCGCCGGTGGGAAGGCACCCGCCTCTGCTGCCCCTGGGGGATACGGAGGCTATCGCCGATTTCATCCTGGCCGCTCTCGCCACGGCGCCCCCCTAACCTGGCCTTCCCGCTCGGGCCCTTCCCGCCGTGGGGGTGGCTGAGCACCTCTTGCCATGACCCTTAGCCCCGGTCATCACCGCTCCGCCGTGAGGTAGGCGATCCAGCCCGCCTCCGGCTCGCCTTCCTCGACGGGCACGAAGATGCCATCCGGCTCGCCCTGGGCATCCCAGCCCTGCCAATAGCACAGCACGCGGCCAAAGCCCGCCTCCGCCAGCAACTCCCGAATCTCGGGCAGGGACCAGAGCCGCCAGTCATAGCTGAAGGCCTGTTCCAGGCGCGAGCCGTCACTGAAAGCGAAGTGGATGTGACAGATCAGCCGGCCGCTGATGGGGTCGTAGTGGGCCTGGTCCCAGATATAGGTGAAAAGACCCTGGTCGCCCTGGATGACGCGCTCCTCCGCCGTTAACCGGTAGGCGTCATAGCCGCCATAGGCATCCAGGAAAAACACCCCGTCCGGTTTGAGACTGTTACGGACCTGGCGGAAATAGGTCAGGAGAGATGCCCGCTTCGTCAGCAGCCAGTAACTGAAGTTCAAGGCGCAGACGATATCCTGGGTGCCCGTTTCCACGGCGAGGACGTTGTCTAAACGCAGCGTCACTCGTTTAGCCTGGGCCTCGTCCAGTCGTGCCAGATTATGGCTGCGCCCCCAATCCAGCACCTCGGGGTCGATATCGATACCCGTCGCCTGGTTAGTCTTGCGCCGACGTACCCATTCACAGCACAGGGCCGCGGTGCCGCAGAAATCCTCCCGCAGCCGCTGGGCGGTTTTCAGGCGCAGGTCGCGGTAGGTACGGTCGATGAAATCCACCTCCGCCTGGGGGCACTGGACCGATTGCTCATAGAGCTGGTGGCGATCCGCCTGATCGGCGAGGGTGGGGGAGGGTGGTGGGGTAGTCATGGCCTACAAGGTTTCGAGTCCGCACGAGAGAAGCGCAAGCCCATATACCATATCAGGGCCTGTCCCGCGAAAACTTGGCGGCCAGTCTTCCCGTGCCGGCCTGCTTGGATGGGACCGGCAAAGGGACCGTGGGCGCTTGGGCACCCAGGAAGACTTGCGCCCTCGAGAGGATTCCATTATCTTGCCCCATCCCATCGGCAGGGAAATGCAAGCTGCCACACGGCCTGCTATCTCGCTGGTAGGGTTAAATTCCGGAGAGGTGTCCGAGCGGCTTAAGGAGCACGCCTGGAAAGCGTGTATACGGCAACGTATCGAGGGTTCGAATCCCTCTCTCTCCGCCACTTACAGCTAAAAACTCTAATAAAATCAGTCTTCTCTCTCTTCAGATTTCTTGCCGAACCACCTTTTGAACCACCTTTGAGCCTTTAACCTTTCCCCAATCAAGGTTGATAGGGCGTGGGTCGGTAAGGGGGGTTGCTCGTCTGATTTTCTGCGCGGCGTGCCTGCTCCCGGTCGTCTGGCGCTTCACTGTCCGGTTAAAACCCGGAATATCACACTATATTTTCTTTTGATTCAGCATCTTATGCGCTACGGGCGTTGAGGCTGTCCGTGGCTGTCTGACGCGTTGCGTGGGCGGGTAAGGGCAAAGCCAGGGGTGGGGTCTGCGGCGGGCGCTACGGGGCGCCTACGAG
>JBASIS010000194.1:0-19611 GCA_049654905.1 Chromatiaceae bacterium | reverse complement strand
GCCGGTGGAGACGGCGATGGCGATCAGCCGGGTGCCGGGGCGGTCCGCGCTGGCGCTGGGCGCCAGGTCCCGATGGACGGGGCGGGCCTCCGCCAGGCCGCGCAGGTGGCGGATCACTGGCACCCCGGCCAGCATCCGCAGCCGAGCGGTGAAGGCCGGTCCGTCGTCCAGATCGGGTTTGAAGGTGGCGTCCAGGGCGCCTCGGGCCACGGCCGCCATGGCGTTGGCGGCATCCGCCGCGTCCGAGACCACCAGGATGCGGGTGGCGCATTGGTCCATGATCTCTACGATCGCCTGGAGGCCATCCATTTCCGGCATCCGCAGATCCATGGTAACCAGGTCCGGCCGCAGGGCCTGGGCCTGGCGAACCGCGGCCCGCCCATCCTCGGCCTGGCCGCAGACCGTCAGGCGGGGGTCCGCCGCGATCAGGGCGCTGATGAGGTCCCGGGCGGTGGCGCTGTCATCCACCACCAGGACCCGGATGGGACCGGTGCGGGGGGCGGTCATCAGGACTGGCCCTGGGGAGCGTCCTCGGCCGTCAGCCGGAAGCGATCCACTTGATCCTTGAGGCGGGTGGAGCGGCCGGTCATGTCCTGGGTAATGGCGGCGATGCGCCGCACGGATTCGGCGGTGTCGGCGCTGGCGGTGACAATCTCCCGCAGGGCCATCACCACCTGATTGCTGGCGGTGCGCTGTTGCTGGCTGGAGAGGCTGATCTGCTGGGCGGCCCGGGTGGTTTCCTCGGCCCCGTCCACCAGGGCGGTGAGGAAATGGACCACCCGGGTGGATTCGGTCAGGCCCTGCTCGATGCCCGTGGTACCCTTTTCCGAGGTTACCACGAGGCGGCCGATGGACTCCTGGATCTCCGCCACCTTGTGGGCGATCTCCCCGGTGGACTCGGTCACCGAGTCGGCCAGGCGCCGGATTTCCGCCGCCACCACCCCGAAGCGCTTGCCGGCCTCTCCGGCGGAGGCGGCCTCCAGGGCGGCGTTGAAGGCGATCAGCTTGGTCTGGTCCGCCACCGTGTCGATGATTTCCATGATGCGGGAGATCTCCTTGGACTTGGCGCCCAGGGCCAGGATCTCCCGCAGGGCACTCTGGCTGTCGTCCCGGTTTTCCTCCATCCGGGTCGCCAACTGTTGCACGGCCTCGGCCCCGGTGTGGCTGTCGTCCAGGGTCTGGCGGGCGACCGTCACCACCGATTCCGAATACTCGGCGATCTGGGACGAGGAGGCCGAGAGTTCCTCCATGGTGGAGGTGATCTCCGCCACCGAGGCGGACATCTCCGTCGAGTTGGCGGCCTGTCCATCCACGTCCCGGGCGATCTCCTGGGCGGAGCGATGGACGGCGCTGGCGTTGGCCTCCACCTCCGCCACCAGTTGGCGCAGATGCAGCCGCATGGCGTCGGCCGCTCGCGCCAGCCCCGCGACCTCGTCCCGGCCCGCGCTGGGGATTTCCCGGCTCAGGTCCCCCGCGGCCACCCGCTCCACTCCGGCGGACAGGAGCTGGATGCGCCGGCCCAGGGAGCGGGCCGTCAGTTGGGCGATCAAGAGACTCAGCAGCAGGGCCAGACCACCGATCAGCCAGGACTGGCGGGAGGCGGCAGTCAGGATGGCATCGGCCTCGGAATGGTCGGCGGATAGCTCGACCACCCCCAACGGCAGGCCGGAGTAATCGCGCAGGAGGGCCGCATAGACGGACAGGGGCTGGCCCTTGTGTTCGATCTCGACCAGTTGGGGTTCTCCCGCCATGGCCGCGCGCAATCGCGCGGCGTCAAGCAGGGGGGCCTCCCCCACCGTGCTGACGAAGGTGTCGAATGTGTCACCCCGCACCAGGTGCAGGCCGGCATCGACTCCGAAGGTGGCCTTGAAGGCCTCGAAGAAGGGTTTGCCGAAGGAAATGCCGAATTCCACCACCCCCAGATGCTGGTCGCCCTTGAAAATCGGCACCATGCCCCGGGCACCGAGGCCCGCCACGCCGACCTCCAGCCCCCGCTGGGGTGAGAGGGTGCGGTTGGTGTCCAGGACGGTCTTGCGAATGGTGGACAGATCGTCGCCAAATTTGTCGAGCAGATGCAGGCGCAGGAAGGAGGTCGCCGGCGGGGTCAGAAACTGGAATTGGACGACCCCATACTGCTTGGCCAGGACCTGATAGGCCGGGAGCAGGTTCGCCTGGAGCCAGGCCCGGTCCCCCGCGGCGAAGCGTTCCTGTACCTCCGGTATGTTGGCCACCAGGGCGCTCAAGGCCTCCGCCTGCCGGGTATCGGCGGCTATCGCCGCCTGAAGACTCGCCATGCTCTCGCTCAACCGGGTCCGCTCGGCCGTCCGCATGACCTCCTTGAGGCTCAGCAGGCTGCCATAGCCTTGGGCACCGACCGCCATCAGGATGGCCAGCACCATGCCCAGCATGATGTTGGCCCAGAGGTGCAGGTTTTTAAACATGGCGTCCCTACTCCAGAACAACCCAGCGCCCAGGCGCTGGGGGGCTTGACAGTTATCAATTTCCATATCTTAACTGAAATGCCGATCCCGAAAGTAAGCCTGACGGGAATCCCGCGCCACTAGCTGGCGTCTCCATTCCCGCCACCCACACCGCCACCCTGGCCCGGGGCGGGCCAGCCCGCTGCTCCCGGTCGTCAGGTTACTGTCCGCCAACTTCCTTGACCCGGCGATGATCCCGGCGGGATACTCTCCCAGGCCCATCATCAAGCTGATTCCTTGCCCGCGACCGGATGCCGTGCCCGATCTCCTCCTCAATGTCGCTAACCTGACCGGCCAGATCCTGGTGGTCTTCGCGGCCTATAGCTTCATTGACGGCTATTTTTCCATCATTCACCGGCCTGCCATCAATCAGGCCGCCAAGTCGCTGCTCTTTGCCCTGGCGGGTCTCTACAGCCTCTATACCCCGATTGAATTGTCGGCGGGGGTCATCGCTGACCCGCGCGGGGCCATCCTGGCCTGCGCCACCCTGTTCGGCGGCCGGCTCACGGGCCTGACCACGGCCCTGGCCATGATGGCTTTTCGGCTGGTGCTGGGCGCCGCCGGTGCCTGGGCGGGGGTCATCGGGCTGGCCGTCGAATTCGCGGCCTTGCTGGCCTTGACCCAGCCGGCCCTGGCCCGGTTGCTCCCGCCCCAGTCCTATCGCCTGCTGCTGGCGGGCACTCTGGCCATGACGATCCTGGAACCCCTGTCTCTGGTGCTGATCCCACCGCTGGCCTTCGGCCTCCTGCTCCTGCGGGAGGCGGGTCCCCCGCTGGGGCTGCTGCAATTCTTCTCGACCCTGATGCTCGGTGCCTTGCTGAAGAATCAGTGTGACCGCAGCCGCCTGCTGCGCGAGTTGCGCGCCCGGGACGTGGTGTTCGCGAATGCCCAGGAAGGCGTCATGATCACGGACGCCCAAGGCCGCATCCAGGCGGTCAACCGCGCCTTCACCGACATCACCGGCTACCCCGAGCAGGACATCATCGGCCAGGCCTTTGACAGGCTGGGCAGTGAACGCCAGGAGCCGGCCTTCTATCGCGCCATCTGGCGGGCCATGACCGAAACCGGCGGTTGGCGCGGGGAGGTCTGGAATCGCCGCCGGGACCAGGACCTGTATCCCATCTGGCTAAGCCTCAGCCCGGTCCGGGACGAGAGCGGCGATCTGACCCAGTGTGTCGGCGTCTTTACCGACATCACCCCCCTGAAAACCTACCAGGCCCAACTTGAGCATCTGGCCCATCACGACCCCTTGACCGGTCTGGCGAACCGGCTGCTGCTAAGCGCTCGGCTGGAGCATGCCCTGCAAGTCGCCGAGCGGGAGGCCAAGGTCCTGGCGGTGATCTTTATCGATCTGGATCGCTTCAAGCGGGTTAACGACAGTCTGGGGCATGGCTTGGGTGACCGGCTGCTGAAGGTTATCGCCGCGCGATTCCAGACCGTCATCCGCGAGGATGACACCCTGGCGCGGCTGGGTGGCGACGAGTTCGTGGTGCTGGCGGAGCACCTGCCTTCCTGGGAGGAGGCCGCCCTGCAGGCCCACCGCCTCATCAGGGCCCTTGCCGCGCCCCTGGCTCTGGGCGTCCACGACCTCCATGTGTCCGCCAGCATGGGCATCAGCACCTATCCCCGCGATGGCCAATCCGTCGAAACCCTGCTGCAAAACGCCGATGCCGCCATGTACCGCGCCAAGGACCGGGGCCGCGACAACTACCAGTTCTATTCCGAGGACATGACCACCGCCGCGCTTGAGCGCATCGTGCTGGAGGGACAACTGCGCAAGGCCCTGGAATTGGGCCAGTTGCTCCTCTATTACCAGCCGCAGATCGAGCTGCGCACCGGCGACTTGGTCGGTGTCGAGGCCCTGGCGCGCTGGCCCCATCCCGAGGAGGGCATGATTCCGCCGTCGCTCTTCATCCCGATCGCCGAGGAGGCGGGCCTGATCGGCGAGCTGGGCACCTGGGTGTTGCGGGAGGCCTGCCGGCAGGGCCGCGCCTGGCTCGACGCAGGCCTGAACATGGGCCGGGTGGCGGTCAATGTCTCCGGTCTGCAAATTCAGCGTGGCGACCTGCTGGCGCGGGTGGATGAGGCCCTGAGGGACGCCGGCCTGCCGGCTGGGTTCCTGGAACTGGAGATCACCGAAACCGTGATGATGCAGCAGCATGGGGAGGTCGGCGAGGTGCTCAATCGGCTGCGTGAGCGGGGGGTCGTCATCAGCATCGATGATTTTGGGACCGGCTATTCCTCCCTGACGCGCCTCCAGCGCCTGCCCGCGGATAGGCTGAAGATCGACCAGAGCTTTGTGCAGCGCCTGCCGGATGACGAAAACGACGCGGCCATTGCCCGCTCCATCATTGCCCTGGGCGCCAAGATGCGCTTCACCATCCTGGCCGAGGGCGTCGAAACCGAGGCCCAGCGCGATTTTCTCCTGGCCGAGGGCTGCGACCAGGCCCAAGGCTACTGGTTTGGCCGCCCAGTCCCCGCCGCGGAACTGACGCCCCGGCTGGCGGCCCTGGATGGCAGTGTTACACTTCAACCTGGTTTAGCGAGAGGCGGAGCCTGATTATGACCGTTGCCGAGAAGATGATTGCCGAGGCAGGCAAACTCCCGGAGGACGCTATCGATGCCGCGGCCCAGGCGCTCGCGGCGCTGCGGCGCCAGCGGCCGCTGGTCCACAACATCACCAATTATGTCGTCATGGACTTCTCCGCCAATGCCCTCCTGGCCATTGGCGCCTCGCCGGTCATGGCGCACGCCGCCGAGGAGGTCCGGGAGATGGTGGGCCTGGCCGGGGCACTGGTCCTCAACATCGGTACCCTGTCGCGGCCCTGGATCGATGCCATGTTTGCCGCCGGGCACGCGGCACGGGCGCGGGGTCTGCCCATCGTCCTGGACCCCGTAGGCGCCGGCGCCACCCGGCTGCGCACCGAGACGGCACTGCTGCTCCTGGAGGAGGTCAAGCCGACCATCGTTCGTGGCAATGCCTCCGAGATCCTGTCCCTCGCCGCGGCCGGCGGCGCTACCAAGGGCGTCGATTCCACCCGGGGCGTCGAGGAGGCCCGGGAGGCGGCGATCGCCATCGCCCGTCGCTTTGGGGCCCTGGTGGTGGTGACGGGTCCCGAGGATTTCATCACCGACGGCGAGCGGCGGGTGCGCCTGGCCAACGGCCACCCCCTCATGAGCCGGGTCACGGGCACGGGCTGCGTCTGTTCCGCCCTGGTCGGCGCCTTCGCGGCGGTCCAACCCGACCCTCTGCTCGCCAGTATCGGCGCCCTGGCCGCCTATGGCATTGCCGGCGAGCTGGCGGCGGTGGGCGACCCGGGGCCCGGCAGCTTCCGCACCCGCCTCATCGACGCCCTTGACGCCATCACCCCCGAGCGGGTGAGACAGCACGCCCGCCTGGTCTTCGAATAAGCCCATGGTCCGGGCCATTGACTACGGCCTCTACCTGGTGACCGATCGGGCCGCCGCTCGGGGCCGGGGGCTGGGCATGATCGTCCGCGCCGCCGTCCAGGGTGGCGCCAGCGTCGTCCAGTTGCGCGACAAGGACGCCAGCACCCGCGACAGCCTCCAGTTGGCGCTGGAGCTGAAGGCCCTGCTGGAGCCTCTGGGGGTGCCGCTCATCGTCAATGATCGCCTCGACCTGGCCCTGGCCTGCGGTGCGGCGGGGGTCCATCTGGGTCAGGACGACCTGCCCTGCGACCTGGCCCGGCGGCTGGTTGGCGCGGAATGTCTCCTGGGCGTCTCGGTCAGCACCCCGGAGGAGGCCCGGCGCGCCACGGGCGAGGGGGCGGATTATCTGGGCGTGAGCCCCGTCTTCGATACCCCGACCAAGCGGGACACCCCGACGGCCACCGGTCTGGCCGGGCTGGCGGCGATCCGTGCCGTCACCCACCTGCCATTGATCGCCATCGGCGGGCTCAATGAGGGCAATGCGGGGCAGGTCATGGCGGCCGGCGCCGATGGCATCGCCGTCGTCTCCGCCCTCATGGCTGCCGAGGACCCGGCGGCGGCGGCGCGCGCCCTGCGCCTGGCCATCGCCCGCGCCCGCCTCACACCCCTCCCTCCGTGCGGGGGAGGAGCCGGGGGAGAGGGGCCAGGTGACCGCGACACCTAGCGTTGATTCGGCACATAGACATAGGCGGGCGCTACCTGGGCGCCGACGATGACGAACTTCTGGGATTCATAGTAACCGCCCAGATTGACGGTTTGCCCCGCCGGGTAGGTGCCGACCCGGACCTGATTGCCCGTGACCTCGTAGCTGCCCTGGCCTGGCGGCATGACCAGGCTGACCTGGCAGGGCGCCGTGATACAGGACCCGGTGTCGCCGGGCTTGAGCGTGATGGCGATGGCGCCAGTGGGAAAGTCGGCCGAGGAAGCGCAGCCGCCCAGCGCCAGCGCGGCGAGCAGGCTCGTCAGGGCACCGGCGCCGACTCGGGTCGCCCGTCCCGGATGTGACATGGTAGTCGTCATTTTCTTTATCTCTGTCTGTCAGTGAGGGCCGTCCCGGACGGGGTCAAATCCGGAACTTCGCGGAGTAGTCGTCATGACCAAGATTGCCACAAAGAAGGCGGTGAAGACAAAGACCACGACATACGACGTGTCGGAGCATCTGCGGACGCCGGAGGAGATGGCCGCCTACCTGGACGCTTGGCTGGAGGAAGCACCCGAAGTCGCGGCTGGGATTGCGCGCGCCTTGGGCGATATTGCGCGAGGATGATTGGAACCTAACAGGAGGGCGAATGAAGATTCGGGAGGCGTCAATTTCCGACTTGCGGGACGTGCTGTTCGTGGAACGAGCGGCCTTTGATCGGGAGGATGAAGCCGATCTGGTGCGGGATCTTTTTGAAGATGCCTCCGCGCGGCCCTTGTTGTCCTTGCTCGCCTATGAGGGTCAACAACCCCTGGGCCATATCCTCTTCATCCGGGCGCGACTGCGTGATGCGCCCCGCGAGGTAGCCATCTCGCTCCTCGCCCCCCTGGCCGTTGTCCCCGCCGCCCAGGGTGCCGGCATCGGCGACGCCCTGATTGCTCGTGGGTTGCAACTCCTGACGAAATCGGGGGTGGAATTGGTGTTCGTGCTCGGACACCCAGATTACTACCCGCGTCATGGCTTCGAGCCGGCCGGGCCTCTGGGGCTCGTCGCTCCTTACCCCATTCCCGCCGCCCATGAGGACGCCTGGATGGTTCTGGGGCTCCGCCCTGGCGTTATTGGCAAGTTCCAGGGTAGGGTCGTCTGCGCCGATGCCCTCGACAAGCCGGAGTATTGGCGGGAGTAGCAACCCCATTGGCGGCGATGGCCAAGTCATGGCGGCCGGGGCCGATGATGGCATCGCCGTCGTCCCCGCCCTCACGGATGTCGCGAGACCGTCACTCCGCGTTGCAACGCGATCCCTCAGCGCTGCCTGGGCACGTACACATAGACGGGTGCCACCTTGGCGCCGACGATCTCGAACTTCTGAGAATCCCAGTAGCCGCCCAGATTGACCGTCTGGCCCGCCGGATAGGTGCCCACCCGCACCTGGTTGCCCGTGACTTCATAGCTGCCCGTACCCGGAGGCATCACTAAGTTGACCTGGCAGGGCGCGGATTCGCAGGTGCCGGTATCGCCGGGTTTAACGGTAATGGAGATGACCCCGGTGGGAAAGTTGGCCGACGAGGCGCAGCCGCCCAGCGCCAGCGCGGCGAGCAGGCTGGCGAGGGCACCGGCGCCGGTAGGGGTGGCCTGTCTAGGATGTGACACGAAATTCGTCATTTTCTTGATCTCCGCCTGTCAGTGAGGGCCGGCCTGGGGCCCAGTGCGGATGAGTATAGCCAAAAGATTTCCGCCCGGGCCGGGTGGCGGCTGACGGCGCGCGGGGGACGCCGTGAATAAATCCCTGTAGGCTTGGCGACAGCATCCCTGCTGTCGACACCCCCCCCACCGCCACCGCCCGGCCCTCCCGCTTGAGGCAGAGGCGGGACTGGCGCCGGGTTGGGCGCCTAAGGGGACGGGAGGCTGTCCCGCGTGACCAGGACCTGGTCGATGCGGAAATTGTCCAGGTCCACCACCTCGAACTTGTAGCCGGCATAGATGACGGCATCGGTGCGGCGGGGCACCTTGCGTAGGCTGTACATGAGGAAGCCGGCGATGGTCTCGTAGTTCTCGAAACCCTCGAACTCGGGAATCAGTAGGGCCGCCATCACGTCCTCAATGGGCGTGGCGCCGTCAATCAGCCAGGACTGGTCGTCGCGGCGCACGATCATCTCTTCCAGGAAGGGGCTGGCGAGTTCCCCCATCACCGTACTCATGACGTCCTGGAGGGTCAGCAGGCCGACGATCAGGGCGTATTCATTGACGATGAGGGCAAAGTCCTCCTTGGCGTCGCGGAAACGCTCCAGGGCCTCGAACAGGGTCAGGGAGTCCGGTAATACCAGCACGGTGCGCACCATGGGCTCGATGCGCATCGAGAGGGGTTTGCCGTCCATGAGGCGCGCCAGGATGTCCCGCCAGGCGACGTAGCCCACCACGCTGTCGATGGTGTCCCGGCAGAGGGGGAATTTGCCGTGGGGTGTGGTGGCAATCTTGGCGCGGATGCTCTCCTCCGACTCGGACAGGGTCAGGAAGACGATGCTGTCCCGGGCCGTCATCGCCGAGGGCACGATGCGGGTATCGAGCTCGAAGACCTTGCTGATCATCTGTTGTTCCTGGCGCAGCAGCACCCCGGCCTGGGCTCCGGCGTTCGCCATGGCGACGATATCCGCCGCCGAGATGTCCTCGGAGCGGCTGATGGGGAGCCGCAACCAGCGCAACAAGTGGTTCGCCAGGCCATCGAACAACCATACCAGGGGCGAGGTCAGCCAGATAAAGAAGCGCATGGGCCGCACGATCGCCATGGCGACGGGCTCAGGCCGGACCATGGCCAGGCGCCGGGGCAGCAGGTCCGCGAACAGCACGAACAGGGAGGTGACGAAGATGAAGGCGATCACAAAGCCGATCGTATCGAGATGCGGGCCGTCGTAGAGGGGTCGCAGGGCCGCGACCACATAGGGCGACAGGGTCTGCTCGCCGACGATGCCGCCCAGGATGGCGATGGCGTTGAGGCCGATCTGGATCGCGGTGAAGAAATGCCCGGGGTTCTCCTGAAGCGCCAGCACCAGCCGCGCGCTTTCCTGGCCGGCGTCCGCCAGCAGGCGCAGCTTGATCTTGCGCGAGGCCGCCAGCGAGATCTCGGACAGGGAAAAGAGGGCGCTGGCCGCGATTAGCAGCGCCATAAACAGGAGTTGGTTGAGAAGCAAAGGGGCGGTCCTCGCGGATGGCGATGGCGTCAGGGCCGGGGCATGTAGGCGTCGAACGCGATCGTATCCCGTTGCGCTGGGGCGAGGAAGCGTTCGGCGTAGCGCAGGCAGGCCCCCGGATCCAGGAAGATGCGGAACAGATCCGGGTCGATATGGCCCTCCTCGGCCATTTTCTTCATGATCTCCAGAGATTGCGACAGGGTCTTGGCGGGCTTGTAGGGCCGGTCGCTGGCAGTGAGCGCCTCGAAGACATCGGCGATGGCCATCATGCGGGCCAGGGGGCTCATGCGATCCCCGGTCAGGCCCCGGGGATAACCCCGGCCGTCCATCCTTTCGTGGTGCCCGCTGGCGATCTCCGGCACATCCGCCAGGTGGTGCGGAAAGGGGAGGGCGGTGAGCATCATGATGGTCTGGATGATGTGTTCGTTGATCTTGTAGCGTTCCTCGTCGCCCAGGGTGCCGCGGGCGATCATGAGGTTTTTCAGCTCGCCCCGGTCATACAGCAAGTCCGGGACCGGCATGGCGAAGCCCCAGGGGTTGTCCGGGCCAAACCGCTCGCCGGCCGGTCGTTCGAAGCGATGCGCGGGGCGGTCGCCCAAGAGCGGCTCTCGCGCCGGCAAGTGGGCCTCGGGTTCGGCCGCCCGGCGCCGACCTTCCTCGGCGGAGATGCCGAGCCGGTCGTCCAGGGTGCGCAGCCAGGTGCGCGTGGCGATGTCCCTCAGGCGCGCGATACGGTCCGGGGCCATGAACTCACCGCCCTGGTTGCACGCCGCCACGAAGGCAAAGTCGTCATCCAGTTGTTGCCAGGCGGCGTCGCGCTCGGCGCGCGCCGACTCGGGGTCGGCCCCAGCCGCCAGGGCGCGCAGGTGATCGATCTCGGCATCGCGCTTGAGGACCTCAAAACGCATCCGCACCTCATGGATGCGGTCATAGAGGGTTTCCAGCTTGGTGGCCTTGTCCACCACGTATTCCGGGGTGGTGACCTTCCCGCAGTCGTGCAGCCAGGCGGCGATGTGCAGGGCCTCCCACTGGTCGGCGTTCATGCTGAAGTTGGCGTAGGGGCCTTCGGTCTGGCGGCAAACGGCCGCCGCTAGCAGTTTCACCACCTCCGGAACCCGGGCGCAATGGCCGCCGGTATAGGGGCTCTTGGCGTCGATGGCCGCGGCCATCATCTTGATGAAGGACTCGAACAGGGCCTTTTGGGTGGCGATCAGTTCGCGGGTCTCCAGGGCCACCGCGGCAAAGCCAGACAGGGCCTCCATGAAGCGGATGCGGTCCGGGTCCAGGCCCTGGCGGCTGAGCAGGACCAGCACGCCAATGGGATCCCGGGCGCGGTTGAAGAGGGGCAGGCTCACTGCGTCCAGGGGGGGCAGGCCAAAGCGGGCGCGGTCGGCCTCCTGGGCCTTGAGGGCGAGGGTTTGGCCCCTGGCCAGGGCCGCCTGGCAGGAAAAGGCATCACCGTCACTGGGCAGGTCATCCAGGTCGAGAGGTTGGGAATCCCAGAGCCCCGCCATGGGGCGCGGGGGGCCTTTGCCCGCGGCCATCAGGAACAGCAGGCCGCCGTCGGCCTGGGCTGTCTCGGTGGTGGCCCGGAGCAGTTCTGGCATGAGGCGGTTGAAATCCGGTTCGTTGGTGAGGCGGGTGATGATGTCCAGGAAGTGGGCCAGGGTCGTCTTGGCGTGACGCAGGGTGGTGGCGAGTTCATCAACCTCAAAAATGAAGGATTCCACCTGAATGGGGCTGGCGAGGTCGAAGCTCCGGATGGTTTCGGTCTCCCTGACCAGAGTGCTGAGGGGCTGGGCGATGCGCCGCGCCAGCCAGATGGCCACCGGCAAGCTCAAGAGCAGCAGGACCAGTACCAGCAACAGCGACTGCCCCCGGAGGCTATGAGCCTCGGACAGCATTTCCGCTTCAGGCACCGCCACGCTCAGATAGGTGTCCTGATCATCCCCCAGGGGCAGGTGCAGCGTGGCGAGGTACCAGGTCTCCCCCGCCAGATCGAGGCGTCGCGGTCCCCCCGCCGCCGCGATGCTGGGGCTGCCCTCGTTCAGCTTGGCGAGGAGGGCGTCTGGGTCGCCGCCATCAGGCGGGTCCTCCGGGATGGCGTCACTGGCCAGCGGATGCCCCTGACCGTTCCTCAGGACCAGCCGGGAACCCGGGGTGATGCGCAGGTGTGTGAGCAGGGCGCCCAGGGTGTCCAGTCGCACGTCGGCCCCGAAGACCGTCCGACCACCGACGGTCCGGCTGGCGAGGGTGAGTCCCCGCTTCTGGGTGGTGAAGAAGGTGTAGGGTGCTGTCATGACCAGGCCGTCGCGTTCGCTGGCCAGCTTGAACCAGGGGCGTTGGCGCGGATCGAAATCCAGGCCCCCGGGCGCATGCACCCGACCCAACTCGCGTAGATTGACGTCAAAGAAGATGTATAGCGAATCAGCCGTGTCAGGACCGCGATCGATGCTCTGAACCAGATAGTGGGTCGCGGCGGGTGCCGCGAAGCGTTGGCGATCTTCTTCGTCCAGGAGGCGCCGGGCCAGGAAGTAATTGCCCGCCAGGTCGCCGCAATAGAAGGCGACCACCGCCGGCGCCGTCTTTAAGGCCTCGATATAGGTTGGCAGGGCCGACAAGTGAGCCTCCAGGCCCGCCGAGGTCAGAGACTCATCAACGGTCAGCAAGCGCACGCTGGTTTGGACCGGGGCCAGGATGCGATCGAGTTCCAGCGCGGCCTCGTGGGCGGCGCGTAGGGTCAGTTTCGCTGTCGAGCTTTCCAGGATGCTGGCCGTGCGTTGATAGGCCAGCCAGCCCAGGGTACCGGCGACCAGCAGTAGCAGCAGGGTAAAGGCCGTCGTGATGTGGATACGGATCGGCAAGCGCCGCCGCGACAACCGGGTATGTCCTGGCTCGGCAGGGGTTGCGGTAACGTCGGGAAGTTGGGATGGGTTCATGGCGGCGGTGGGAAAGTGGTGTGTTTGGTAATGAGTCTTGCCGGGGGCGGCCGGTGGCGAGGGACTTCTCAAACGAGAGCCCCGCCCTGGGACGGGCTGCGCGGCTTGCCGCCCGACGGTAGGCGTTTACTCTACAGGCCCTGGCCGCCTTCCGCCTCATCCCTTTGCTGATCCTGCCCCGTCCCTCGGGTAGAATGGCGCTCAATTCGATTCGCGCGGGAGAACCCTCGATGGAGACATTTCACGGCACCACGATCCTGTCGGTGCGGCGGGGCGGCCAGGTGGTCATCGGTGGCGATGGCCAGGTCACGCTGGGCTCGACGGTCATGAAGGGTAACGCCCGCAAGGTGCGGCGGCTTTACAAGGAGCGGGTGCTGGCGGGTTTCGCCGGGGCCACGGCGGATGCCTTTACCCTCTTCGAGCGCTTCGAGGGCAAACTGGAGAAACACCAGGGCCATCTCACCCGCTCCGCCGTCGAGTTGGCGAAGGATTGGCGCATGGACCGCATGTTGCGCCGGCTGGAGGCCATGCTGCTGGTCGCCGATCAGACCGCCTCCCTCATCATCACCGGCACCGGCGATGTGCTGGAGCCGGAGCAGGGTCTGATGGCCATTGGCTCCGGCGGTTCCTTTGCCCAGGCGGCGGCGCGGGCCCTGCTGGAGGCGACCGAGTTGTCGGCGCGGGAAATCGTCGAGCGTTCGCTGCACATCGCCGCCGACATCTGCGTCTATACCAATCACCAACTCACCATCGAGGAGCTGGGCCCGGCCTGATGGGCCGCGCCGCCCTGACCGGCCACCTGTCGCCGGGCCCTGGCCTTGCGGAAGGCCGCTCCGGCCCGCAAATCGCCTGAGTTGCATCCCACGCGGCGGCCTCCCCGGGGCCCCGAACCTTCACCAGGAAGATTGCCCCATGTCGGACATCACCCCCCAACGCATCGTCGCGGAACTCAACAAGCATATCGTCGGCCAGGACGAGGCCAAGCGGGCCGTGGCCGTCGCCTTGCGCAATCGCTGGCGCCGCGCCCAGATCGCCGAGCCCATGCGTTCGGAGATCACGCCCAAGAACATCCTCATGATTGGCCCTACCGGCGTCGGCAAGACCGAGATCGCCCGGCGCCTGGCGCGGCTCGCCGATGCCCCCTTCATCAAGGTTGAGGCAACCAAGTTCACCGAGGTCGGCTACGTGGGGCGCGACGTCGAGTCCATTGTCCGCGACCTGGCCGACACCGCCGTCAAGATGGCGCGGGAGCGGGCCATGGAGGGGCTGCGCGACCAGGCTCAGGCGGCGGCGGAGGAACGGTTGCTGGACGCCCTGCTGCCGCCCCCCGCCAATTTCGAGGAAGACAGTCGCGGGGTCGGCGCCTCCAACGCCACCCGTGAGAAGTTCCGCGACAAGCTGCGCCAGGGGGATCTGGACGAACGCGAGGTGGAGATCCAGGTCAGCGCCTCGCCCATCGGGGTGGAGATCATGGCCCCGCCGGGCATGGAGGAGATGACCAGCCAGCTCCAGGGCATCTTCCAGAATCTGGGCCGGGACCGTACCAAGCGCCGCAAGCTCAAGGTGGGCGACGCCATGAAGCTGCTGCGCGACGAGGAGGCGGCTAAGCGCGTCAACGAGGAGGAACTCAAGCTGCGGGCACTGGAGGGGGTGGAGCAGCACGGCATCGTCTTCCTCGACGAGATCGACAAGGTTTGCCGGCGCGCCGACCACAGCAGCGGCGCCGATGTCTCCCGCGAGGGCGTGCAGCGGGACCTGCTGCCCCTGGTCGAGGGCTGCGCTGTCTCCACCAAGCACGGCATGGTGCGCACGGATCACATCCTCTTTATCGCCTCCGGGGCCTTTCATCTGTCCAAGCCCTCGGACCTGATTCCGGAACTCCAGGGCCGCCTGCCCATTCGCGTGGAACTCAAGGCCTTGACCACCGAGGACTTCGTCCGCATCTTGACGGAGCCGGACGACTCCCTCACCGAGCAGTACAAGGCCCTGCTGGGGACCGAGGGCGTCAATCTGGAGTTCACGCCAGAAGGCATCCGGCGCATCGCCGAGGTTGCCTGGCAGGTCAACGAGCGCACGGAGAACATTGGCGCCCGCCGCCTGCACACGGTGCTGGAGCGGCTGTTGGAGGATGTCTCCTTCAATGCCGCGGAGATGGACCGGGTGACGGTGGCCATCGACGCCGCCTACGTGGATCGCAACCTCTCCGAACTGGCCGCCAACGAGGACCTGTCGCGCTACATCCTCTGATGGCCAGCCTTTTTTATGACCACGACACCCCGGCCGCTTGGCGGCTGGCGCGGAGCCCTTCATGTCCACCCCTTCCGAGATCAATTTCCATCGCCAGTCGAAGGTCATCGAGCTGACCTACGACGACGGCTCCCACTTCACCCTGCCCTGCGAGTTTCTGCGCGTCTATTCGCCCTCCGCCGAGGTCCAGGGCCACGGGCCTGGCCAGCGGGTGCTCCAGCTCGGCAAGGAAGACGTCAACATCGATCGCATTGAGCCCGTCGGCAACTATGCCATCTGCCTCCACTTTGACGACGACCACAACACCGGCATCTATTCCTGGGATTACCTCTACCGCCTCGGCCAGAACCAGGAAGGTCTGTGGCAGGACTATCTGGCGGAGCTGGACAAGGCCGGGCAAAAGCGCAAGAAACCCTCCTGAGACCCGCCGACTAGATTTGATGTAAATCCATTCATGACCTCCGTTTTTTTCTACCTTAAAGCAGGAAGACTATTTTAGTCAGGTTCGCCCGTTCTTCGCGGGCGTGGGCTGGCCGGATGGGCAGGATTTAGGCCCCGATACGATTGCCGCGGGTTTGCCGGCGGTCGACGAAGCCGCCTGGTCTGGCTGGAATGCGCCAGCGTGATAACCAGGGGCATGGCCGCAAACAGCGCGAGCATTGCCAGATAGACGGTTCCCGAGACAGGGTCCCGGCTACCGACATATTCGCCAAGAGACCGATCCTGGAGGACCACGGCGAGCAAGAGTTCGGCCGCAAGCAGCAAAGCTAAGGCAATCAAGCCGGCGCTCAGCCGAACCCAGGCGGTAGCCGGCAAGGCGAATCGTTGCGTGATGAAGCGGGCCGCCAAGACGATGACGACGAACATGAACGGCATTTCGATGAGTTCCGCCAGGCGTTCGCCGAAGCGTGGCACCAGGAAAGGCACGCGTATCGCGCCCATGACGAAGCCCGCGCCAAACGCCAGGGAGAAGTAGGCAATACTGGCTTTGAGGGTGCGTAAGCTGAGAGGGCTCATTTGATGACTGGCGGCAAGGTTTTTGACGGGGAACGGACGCGAGGGTGGAGAGGGAAAGTGCTACCTGGTAGCGGTCGTTGTCAAGGGAGATGTCGCCTCAGCTAAAACAACCGCGCCGAAATCTGATTATACTGGTCCTATTTAAAAAATCGGCTTTTGCTAACTCGGTAACCCGGCAGATAGCTTTGTAATTTTTTATGCAAGATTACCAACTCACTCCTCAAGAACTCGCTGAACTGCGTGTGGTTCACCGGCGGGTGCGCAACGTACGCGAGGCCTACCGGATCAACGCCGTGATCCTGCTCGGACAGGGTTGGCGCGTGATGGATGTCGCCCTGGCGTTATTAATCGATCCGGATACCGTTCGTGCGTATTTTAAGCATTACCGTGCGGGTGGGGTAACGGGGTTACTGGGCATGAACTACGTCGGTAGTGCGGCCTGGCTGGATGCGGAACAGTTGCGAGCGTTGGAGCAGCATTTGCAAAGTACGCTGTATCTGACGGCGGCAGAGGTTGCCCATTACGTCTACGAACGCGGGGGTGTCAGTTATACACTCAGTGGCATGACGGCACGGCTGCATCGTGTGGGGTTTGTCTATAAGAAAGCCACCTTAGCACCCGGCAAGCATCCGCCCCCCGCGGAGCAGGTAGCCTTCGTCGAACGCTACGAGAAACTTAAGGAAAACATGGCAGAAGACGATGCCATCTACTTTGTTGACGCCGTCCATCCGCAGCATAATCCCATCATGGGGTGTAGTTGGATTAAACGCGGACAGGAGCAGGTCATCCCGAGCAATACGGGTCGCCAGCGTCTGAACATCAATGGTGCTATCAATATCGCAAAACTCAGCGCCGAGTTTCGATTTGATGACACGATCAATGCCGCCTCGACGATTGCCTTGTTTCAGCAGTTAGAGGCGGCGAATCCGACCGCTCTCCGCATCATCGTGATTTGTGACCATGCCCGTTACTATAAAGCGAAAGCGGTTTCAGCGTATCTAGAAAACTCACGGATTGAATTAGTATCGTTGCCACCTTACTGCCCAAATCTCAACTTGATCGAACGATTATGGAAATTTTTAAAACGGCAAGTCCTTCATAATCAATACTACGAAACATTTGAAAGATTCAAGGGTGCTTGCAAAGATTTCTTTGCCGAGCTTGATCTTTTTAAGCCGCAACTCAGAGCGCTGCTTACCGAAAACTTTCAGATTATTGGAAAATAAAAGCCGAAAACCGAAATGGGACTGCTATAGAACCCATGAAAATTGCTGCGACCCCCACACCTGCATGAGGATAATCGAAGAAAGCATCGGCAAAATTGGTCTGGAAAGCATACCGATTCCAGTTACCAAGGGGATCGGAACCCGTGGTCGCCGCGACACAGTAATCGGTGCCGTTGCCATCGATACCGAGGATAAAGCGATCCTGCTGCTCGTCATACAGGACGTTGGGGTCGAAGACTGCCGTATTGGAGCAATTTGGCGTCCCATCAAAGAAACTGGAGAAGGTGACCGGACCCCGCAGCAAGGTGCCGGCTTTGTCGTAAATAGCGAAGGCGACGTTGACGACCGCGATGATGTGACTTGGCCCAACGGCGAGTTGGGGATCTGGCGGCACATTAGCGCCATTCCCCCCACAGCAATCCGTGATATCAAGACTGGCGAAGCCGGCCACATCGACGGCATTGGCCAAGCCTGTCTTCAGAGGCGCCATCAGGCCGCGGGCCGGCGGCAGCGACAAGGCCTCGATGCGGAGCCTGTCAGTCTCTTCCGTCGTCAAACGATGCCGCATACGTTTTGGTCCACCACCAATGCCCCACCCACGGGCTAGTTTGTTGTAGGGGTCGTATACGCCCTCCGGCACTTCCTCAAGCGCGACGGGAAAGGGACCCTCGGCCGAATAAACCGCGGACTCAACCCAATCGATCCCCGGGCGCCTCGGTGGAGCGGAGATCGGGCCGCGGGTGATCGGTTGCGCGTCACCCGTGCTGGGCCCCTTGCCCCATTGCAGGCCTTGCTGTTTCACGGAAACCAGGAGCACGCCAGAGATGACGATGGCGGCGATGAGGCCCAACAGCCGGGACAGGTGCTTCATAAGATATTTAGGCCAGGGCGGGGAAACGTCGACCACAAATCAACGCTTTTCACGTTTAATCTTACCAACGCTCACCGCCCGCTGTATAGCCATGAGGCGGTAGAGGACGGTTTGCTCGGGGCGACGACGGGCGTAGGTAACGGGTCGGCATCCCTGTGGACTGCCGGCCATGTCGGTAGTGCGGCGCAATCAGGCGGGTTGCTGTCAGCTTTGCCAGTGGTTGCGGCTTTTCAGGCGGCACACACCACGCCAAACTGCGGGAATTCCCGCCACACCACGCCTTGCGCACGGCACCAACGCGTCATCGCCTTATCGCGTTCAAGATACTTCTTCCACTAAACCACATTGGCGTCATCAGTGCGATGGCGTCCCGGTAGCTCCCCACCGCGCCGGGGTCTGGTTTGCCGGCGCTCCCTGCAGCGACCCCAGTGACCGCTGGCTGTCGAAAGCGTCGGCCAGGAGCCAGGTGAGCTCATGCATCCCGCCGAGAACCGGTCGCCGCGGCTCCAAACCAGGTTGAAAACCCAGAGCCCGGAATCGCTCTACCAACTCCGGCCGGGAGGTGATGACATGCACCGGGACATCCCAGGGGGCATCGGGACCGGTAACGCTGCTCGCGGGTTGATGATCACCGACCAGGATCATCAGGTAATCGCGGGGGCTCGGCTGCTCGAGATAGCCGGCGAGCCAGGCATAGGTGTACTCGATCGTCCGCAGATATTCCGGTAGCAGATTCATCCAGTCGCCGACCTGGTAGGCAAGCGCCCGCTCGACATCCTCGCTCTCGAAGGGTCGCGGGGAGAGGAGGCGTGACCAATCCGGCTGATAGGGTGGTACCTGCCGAAAGGGGAAGTGGCTGGTGATGGTCGGGAAAAATAGCAGCCGCGGCGAGGTGTCGGGCCCAATCGGGTGCAACTCGTCGAAGCGGGCCATCGAGTATTGGTCGGGAATGAACCAGGGCCCGAACTTGGGACCCCGATAGCCCAGGCCCGGGCCGTCCAGGAACTCGTCGAAGCCGTAGTAGACCCGCTCGGGCCAATCCCAACTGAGGGCGGGATAGAAACCATAGGTCCGGTAGCCGTGGCGTTCGAACAGGCCGAGCAGGGTCGGACGGTCGCTGGTGAGGAGCAGATCGTGCCGCCGGGGATCGCTCAAGTCGATGCCCGAGAGCAGGCTGAGGTGCGCCAGATCCGACGCACCGCCAAAGGTGGGTGACCGGACGAAGGCCGAGACCACCTGCCGCCCGATCGCGGCGATGGTCCGCGCGAGGGTGTCGCGCGCGGCGGCGAGGCGCCGGCGGGCCTCGGGATGGTCGAAGGCGATGGCGCCGTAGGACTCGAGGACCAGCAGCTTGACATCCAGGCCCTGCAGCACCACCAAATCCGAGTCAAAGGGGGGTGACGGCGGCAGTGCGCTGGCAAGACGATCGGGGAGGAAGGCGGAGAGCAGCAGTTCCGCCTGGCGGGCGTAGGTCGGCGTCACCGGCTCGGACACCAGCGCCCGGGTCCCCGGCACGCCGACCGCGGAGGCCGCGACCAGGACCACCGCGCCGGCGG
>JBASIS010000193.1:0-20421 GCA_049654905.1 Chromatiaceae bacterium | reverse complement strand
GATCAGGTTACTGGCCTGGTTACCCTGGTCCCCGACGTTGGAGTCAGTCCACCCGCTCTCTATAATAAGCGACCGCCACTCAGGAGCCAGCCCCGTGGAGCCCCAGGACCACAAGTCCCCGCAAGCCGTTATCGAAGCCCTCTGCGCCAAGGGCTGCCGCCAGGTGTGGCGGGAAATCCAGGCCCTGGAGGCCGGCAATCCCCCCGAGGAGGCCCGCGGACTCACCGTCGCCGAGCAGGACCAGGTGTTGTCGGAACTCAAGGCAATCATGGCGGTTTACGATAGCTGTCGCCCGGACCCTGGTCCGGACCCTTTCCCCGGACATGGATAAAAGATGCGGAAGATCATTGATCGGCTCAGCCAGGAACTGGCGGCGCGCCCGGAGCAGGTAGACGCCGCCGTCCGACTCCTCGACGAGGGCGCCACGGTACCCTTCATCGCCCGTTATCGCAAGGAGGTGACCGGCGGCCTGGACGACATTCAGTTGCGCCTGCTGGAGGAACGGCTGGGCTATCTGCGGGAACTGGAAGAACGGCGCGACCTGGTTCTGAAAAGCATCGAGGAGCAGGGCAAGCTGAGCGCCGAACTCCAGGGCGAGATCCTGGCGGCGGACACCAAGCAGCGTCTGGAGGATCTCTATCTCCCCTTCAAGCCCAAGCGCCGCACCAAGGCCCAGATTGCCCGGGAGGCCGGGCTGGAGCCCCTGGCCCTAGGCCTGCTGGAGGACCCCACCCAGGTGCCGGAAACCCTGGCGGCGGGCTTCATCGACCCCGCCAAGGGGGTGGCCGATACTGCGATGGCCCTGGAAGGGGCCCGCCAGATCCTGATGGAACGCTTCGCCGAGGACCCGGAACTCACGGGTCGGCTGCGCGCGGGTCTCTGGGAACAGGGCCAACTGCGCGCCACCCTCATTCCCGGCAAGGAACAGGAAGGCGCCAAGTTCTCGGATTATTTCGACTATGGCGAGGCCCTGGCCAAGATCCCCTCCCATCGTGCCCTGGCCCTGTTTCGGGGTCGCAACCAGGGGGTGCTGGCGTTGGAGCTGATTCCCAGCACGGGCGAGGACCCGGACGCGGTCTGGATTCAGGCGGTGGCCAACCATTTCGGTATTCGCGACCGGGGCCGGCCGGCGGATGCCTGGCTGCGGGAGACGGCGCGCAAGGCCTGGCGGGTCAAGCTGCTGACGCGCCTCGACCTGGACCTCAAGTCGCGCCTGCTGGAGGCGGCGGAGGAGGAGGCCATCCGCGTCTTCGCCCGCAATCTCTCCGCCCTCCTGCTGGCGGCCCCCGCCGGCCGGCTGCCTACCCTGGGCCTGGACCCGGGCCTGCGCACCGGGGTCAAGGTGGCGGTGGTGGATGGCACCGGGCGGGTGGCGGCCACGGATACCCTCTATCCCCATGTGCCCCGCAACCAGTGGGATCAGTCCATCGCCCGCCTCGCCGTCCTCGCCAAGATCCATGGCGTCAAGCTCATCAGCATCGGCAATGGCACCGCCTCTCGGGAAACGGACCGCCTGGCGCGGGATCTCATCAAGCGCCACCCAGAACTGGGTCTGCGCTCTCTGGTGGTGAGCGAGGCCGGGGCCTCGGTCTATTCCGCCTCGGAGTATGGGTCCCGCGAGTTGCCGGACATGGATGTCTCCCTGCGCGGGGCCGTGTCCATCGCCCGCCGGCTGCAGGACCCCCTGGCGGAACTGGTCAAGATCGAGCCCAAAGCCATCGGTGTCGGCCAGTACCAGCATGACGTCAACCAGTCACGCCTGTCCCGGGCCCTGGAGACGGTGGTGGAGGACTGCGTCAACGCCGTCGGGGTGGACCTGAATACCGCCTCGGTGCCCCTCCTGTCCCAGGTCTCGGGCCTGAGCCGCACCCTGGCGGAGAACATCGTCCGCCACCGCGAGGAGCGCGGCGCCTTCCCCAACCGGGCCGCCCTGCGCGCGGTGCCGCAGCTGGGGGACAAGACCTTTCAGCTCTGCGCCGGCTTCCTGCGCGTCCCGGACGGGAACGAGCCCCTGGACGCCTCCGCCGTCCACCCCGAGGCCTATCCGGTGGTGCGCCGCATCCTGACCCAGGCCGGCAAGGGCATCCGCGAACTCATCGGCGACGTGGCGACCCTGCGCCGCCTCAATCCCGCGACCCTAACGGACGACCAGTTCGGCCTGCCTACGGTCAAGGACATCCTGGCGGAACTGGAGAAGCCGGGCCGGGACCCGCGCCCCGAGTTCAAGGCGGCGGAGTTTAGGGATGGAGTCGAGACCCTGGATGATCTGAAGGAGGGCATGGTGCTGGAGGGGACGGTGACCAACGTCACCAATTTCGGCGCCTTCGTCGATATCGGGGTTCACCAGGATGGGTTGGTGCACATCTCGGCATTGGCGGACCGCTTCATCAAGGACCCCCAGGAGGTGGTCAAGACGGGGGATCTGGTGAAGGTCAAGGTGATGGAGGTGGATAAACCCCGGAAGCGGATCGCCCTTACTCTGCGGTTGGGGGACGAGCCGGGGGCCAGAACGGCCACTCCGGAAATGCGCGGCGGGTCTGATGCCCGGTCTCGGCCTGGCACCAGCCCCCGTGCCGACGCCAGAGCCGAGCGGGCCGTGCCCCATCGCAAGTCAAGCCCCGAGCTGGCGTCCGGACCGGCGGCAACTGCCCCCGGGGGGGCTATGGCCAGTGCCTTCTCCCAGGCCCGGGATGGCCTGAAACGCCGCTGAAGCCCGGGGTATAAAGGGAGGGGAAGTCAGGAAGGGGCCTCAGGCCGCCTTCTGCGTCTCCTCCTGGGCCTCCAGGCTGCGCATCAGGGGATAGAGGTGCTCCGTCTCGCGCTGAATGCGGTCCAGGACCATGTCGAACATCTGGTTGGTGTCCTCGACGAAGGTCTGATAATCCTTGATACGCAGTTCGCAGTGGCGCTCGACGGCATACTGCTTGAGGTAGGCGGCGAAGATGCGCTTGATTTCGGACGAGCCAGCCAGGAAGCGATCGGCGCTATTGCGCATCGTCTGGCTCTCATGGGTCAGCAGCCGGCGGCAGAAGTCCCGGTCCACCTTCTCCATGTGATTACGGACCAGCTTTACATAGTCAAAAAAAATGCACTGCGCGATCTTGGTGTCGCACATGAGGCGATCCTGGATGAGATAGCGGAAGACATTATTTTTCTCGGTAATCTCATGAATCTCTTGATGCAGTGTCGTAAAGGTGGCCATGGCGTGAATTCCTGTGGGAGCGAGCCAGGTAGCAGGTGGCACCAGGGTGACTGGCTTGGGTGGTCATGCGTTTCTGGATGCCAGCCACCGGGCGCTGAGGGAGGCCGGGCGGAGGGCAAGGGTGAGAAGTTTAGCCCAGCCGGCGGGGTCATGCCATGGGTTTGGCGCCAGGGATTTGACCCAACTCAAGGCGCCCTGGCACCACGGGGTTTGTCATACTGGGGGTAAAGTCCCAGTAGGGGCCAAAGCTGCACAGGGGGCGAGATGAGCGAGAAATCCGGAAATGCGCGAAGCACGACCGCCCGGCTGGACCCGGAGTCCGGGGCGGCCTTGGGCCACTACCTGGGCAAGATGCGGGGCCGGACCCTGGAAGGGCCGCCCTCCGTGCCCCTGAGCGAGGTCCTCTGGTCCTGGCTGGGCGCCTGCTGTGGCATCGGCCTGCTATCCTTCATGAATCAGGCCTTCCTGCCCAGTGGCGACAATCTGCTCCTGATTGGCTCTTTCGGCGCCTCGGCCGTCCTCGTCTATGGCGCCCCTCGGGCACCCCTATCCCAGCCCCGCAACCTGGTCGGGGGACATGTTCTCTCCGCTACCATCGGCGTCATCTGCTTCCAGGCCCTGGGCTTTCTGCCCTGGCTCGCGGCACCCCTGGCCGTGGCCACCGCCATCGCGGTCATGCACCTGACGCGCACCCTCCACCCGCCGGGGGGCGCCACCGCCCTCATCGCCGTCGCCGGCTCGGACCAGATCCACGCCCTGGGCTTCCTTTATATCCTCATGCCCGTGGGTGTCGGCGCCCTGACGTTGTTGCTGGTCGGGCTCCTGGTGAACAACCTTCCCCGCCAACGTCAGTACCCGGAACACTGGCGTTAAGCCGCGCCACCCGGGGTGCCAAGGGCCTCACTTGCCCGCGGCTACCCTGGTGCCGAAGTCGGCGGCCCCCGTCCGGGAGGCCATTGACCAGTGGCGGCCGGAAAAAGCTTGCTGTTATACTGTCAAGGTAGCCTGACACATGAGATAGTGAAGTGGACATGACACCACCCTTGCCGCAGGGCACTCCGAGGCCTGCTGACCGACCCGCTCCCCACGCCGTCATCATCGGCAGTGGCTTCGGTGGCCTGGCGGCGGCAATCCGGCTGGGGGCGCGCGGCTACCAGGTCACGGTCTTGGAACGCCTCGACGCACCGGGCGGCCGGGCCTACGTTTTTCACCAGGACGGATTCACTTTCGACGCCGGGCCGACCATTGTCACCGCGCCCTTTGTGCTGGAAGAACTCTGGAGCCTGTGCGGTAAGCGCTTCGCCGACGATGTCGATCTGAGGCCCATGTCGCCCTTCTATCGTATCCGCTTCGACGATGGCGACATCTTCGACTACAGCGGCGACCCGGATCAGGTGCGCGCCGAGATATCCCGCTTTGCTCCCGGTGACGAGGCGGGTTACGACCGCTACATGCAAGAGAGCGAGGCCATCTACCGGGTCGGCTTTGAACAGCTCGGCCATGTCCCCTTTAATACTGTGTGGGACATGGCGCGGATCGCTCCGGACATGGTCCGGCTGGGCAGCTACCGCAGTGTCTACGGACTGGTTTCTAAACATATCAAGGATCCACGCCTGCGCATGGTCCTCTCCTTCCACCCCCTGCTGGTCGGCGGTAATCCCTTTACGGTCACCTCCATCTATGCGCTGATCTCCTTTCTGGAGCGGCGCTGGGGTGTCCACTCCGCCATGGGCGGCACCGGCAGTCTGGTGCGCGGCCTGGTGGGGCTGATCGAAGGGCAGGGGGGGCGGATTCGCTGTGGCGCCGAGGTGAGCGAGATCACCGTCGAGGGCGGTCGGGCGACGGGTGTCCGACTCTCTTCCGGCGAGCGGATTCCCGCGGATATCGTGGTCTCCAACGCCGATGCCGCCTGGACTTACCGCCATCTGGTTCCCGCTGGGGTCCGGCGCCGCTGGACCGATCGGCGCCTTGATCGCGCCCGTTACTCCAACGGCCTCTTTGTCTGGTATTTCGGTACCCGCAAGCGCTATCCGGAGGTGCCGCATCACTCGATCCTGCTCGGCCCCCGCTATCGCGGGCTGATCGACGACATCTTCAAGCATAAGCGCCTCGCCACGGACTTCAGCCTCTATCTGCACCGGCCCACGGCCACCGATCCCTCCCTAGCGCCGGAGGGTTGCGATACCTTTTATGTCCTCTCCCCGGTGCCTCATCTGGGCAGTGGCACGGATTGGGCCCAGGCGGCGGAGCCCTACCGGGCCGCCATCGCCCGCTATCTCAGCGAGAGCGTCCTGCCGGATCTGGAGGCGCAGGTGATCAGCTCCCGCGTCGCGACCCCCCGGGACTTTCAGGATCGCCTTCTGTCTTACCGGGGAGCCGGTTTCAGCCTTGAGCCAGCGCTGTCCCAGAGCGCCTGGTTCCGCCCCCATAATCGCAGTGAAGACCTAGATCGCCTCTATCTCGTCGGCGCCGGCACCCATCCCGGGGCCGGTCTCCCTGGGGTCATCTCCTCCGCCCGCGTACTCGACATGGTGGTTCCCGATGCATCCGACCTGGCTTGATCCCGCTCTCGCGACACCCGAGGACCTGGCCGCCTGCCGGTCCCTGCTCTGCGGCGGCTCCCGCTCCTTTTATGCCGCCTCCTTCCTGCTCCCGCGCCGCCTGCACGAGCCCGCCACGGCCCTTTATGCCTTCTGCCGGGTGGCGGACGACGAGATCGACATGGACGGTGGGCACAAGGACGCGCTCGGCCGGCTGACGGGGCGCCTGGACCGCATTTACGCGCGGCGCCCGGACCCCATTGCCGCGGATCGCGCCCTGGCGGCCGTGGTGGCGCACTACGATATGCCCCGCACCCTGCTGGATGCCCTGCTGGAGGGCTTCGCCTGGGATGCGGAGGGGCGGCGCTATGCCGACCTGAGCGCCATCTATGCCTACTCGGCCCGCGTGGCCGGCAGCGTAGGGGCCATGATGGCGGTGCTGATGGGGGTGCGCTCCACGGAGGCGGTCGGTCGCGCCTGTGACCTCGGCGTGGCCATGCAGCTCACCAATATTGCCCGGGACGTCGGTGAGGACGCCCGTAACGGGCGCCTCTATCTCCCCGAGGAATGGCTGCGGGAGGAGGGTGTTGAACCTGACGCCTGGCTCGCGAATCCGGTCTTCTCTCCGGCCATTGGCCGGGTGGTCCGACGCCTCCTGCGGGCGGCGGATGTCCTCTATGCCCAAGGGGACGTCGGTATCGCGGGGCTGCCCTTTAGCTGTCGTCCCGGCATTTACGCCGCGCGCTTCATCTATGCCGAGATCGGGCGCGAGCTGGAACGGCTGGGGTGCGATTCAGTACGGCAGCGGGCGGTGGTCCCCGGTAGTCGCAAGGCGACGCTCCTGGCGCGCATCCTGAGATGTTCCATTTTGCCCCGGGGCTGTGAGTCCATTCTCTCCGTTCCCGAGACCCATTTCCTCGTCGAGGCCACCGCCTGGGCGGGGGCCGCAGGGCAGTTGCCGGGCTTCCCACGGACCCACACCCTGTCGGGGCTGTCCCTCGCTCAAATCGAGGCCCGGGCGGTCTGGGTTCTCGACCTGTTCGAACGGCTGGAGCGGCGGGACAGATTGGAAAGGGCGGCGCTGAGCGGGGGGAAGCAGGTCGCCGCGGCCCTGCAGGGCTGAGACATGGACAAAGGCATGCTTCCCTTGCTGGAGTTGCCCGTCGCAAAACCCTCTGATAACCATTAACTAATTGGAGATATCGCTATGAAATCCTATGCATTCCTGGGCGGCGCCGTGATCGGCCTCATTGTCGGCACCCTTCTTGGATTCTTCTTCCTTCCCACCTTCCTCGCCTAAGGCCCAGATCTTAGGACCGGGCGCGCGGCATCCGAAACGGCAACAGCATCTGGACCCAGGGCCGGCGAAAGCGGTCCAGGGACAGGCTTTCGTGGATAGCGGTGACCTTTTCGCCCCGCAGGCGCGAGGCCACCAGGGAGCGGGCGTAGAAGGGGGTATCCTCCAGCGTCTCGAGGATGGTGGCGGGGGCCTCGGGGTCCGCGCGGGTGCCCCGGGGGATACGCCAGATCCGGGTCCGCGGTAAAGAGACCCGGCCCGGCGCCTCGAACTCCCTCACTTCCCCATGGCGATCAAAATGCAGCGCCAGGTTCGCGACGGTCCCCCCTGCTGTCCCCACGGCTCCGGCTTGCCGCTGGAGATCGACGTGATAGAGCACCGAGGTTCCGTCCAGGGAAGGGGCCCGCGACCAGTCCCAGCCATGGAAGGCCGCCTCCAGCGGTTCGTCCCCCGCGTTAGCGTCGAAGTAGGCGGGTCCCGACCAGTTCAGGGCCGGGCTGCTCATCGCCACTTCCACCCGGGCACAGGGGGCGATGGGGGTCCAGCGGTGGCGGCCCGCGGGGTCCAACGGGGCCTGATAATTGACCAGTGCCTCGGGAAAGAGCCGGATGCGTCCCCGTAGCCGGCTGGGAATGGGCATGGTGACCTCCGCGATGTCGATGGTCAGGACATCCTGGTCCCACCGCAGGGTGCTGGGGCCAATGGCGAGGGAAGAATCATCCCGCGCCAGTGCCGAGCGGGGCCGCTCCGTAAGGCTCCAGCGTTTGCCACCGCGGCCATAGAGGGCGACGTTGAGACCGCAATGGTTCAGAGGGTCGGCGGGCCCCCGCCGTCGCGCCCAGGCGTAATAGGGCGAGAAGACGCTGCCGATCATGGCAATGAGGGTGAGACCCTGGTGGCCGTCGTCGCTCAGGGCATCCAGGTACCACCAGGCGTAGCTCCCCGGGCCTAACGCCGGGTCGAAGCGAGGTCCGCGAGCACGCAGTTGGCCGCCAGTCGCCCGGACAGGGCCGCCATCGGCACCCCCGCTCCCGGATGGACGCTGCCCCCCGCCAGGTAGAGCCCCGGCAGTTTGGTGCGCGTGCCAGGCCGGTTGAAGGACGCCTTCCAGCCATGCGAGGCCTGGCCGTACAGGGCCCCCCCGGTCGCCGGAAAGAGCCGGTGAAAATCCGTGGGGGAGGTGATGCGGCAGGTCTCGGGGTTCAGGCGAATCCGCAGACCACAGCGTTCCAGGAGGTGGAAGGCGTGATTCTGGCATTGCTCGATCTCCGGGGGACTAAAGGAATGAATGTCGCCGATGGCGGGGGCATTGACCAGGCAGAGCAGGCGCTCTGGACCCGGGGGTGGCGGGCCATCCTGGCCTTCGCGATCCTGGGCGCAAATATAGACGGTGGGTTCCGTCGGCAGTCGGGCGTCGCGGAAGATGGCGTTGAATTCGCCAGGGTAGTCCCGGGAAAAGAAGACCGAGTGGCGCAGGAGGGGAAAGCCCTGGGTCTCGGCCACCAGGTTCCAGGTCAAGGCCGAGAGGGAGCGCTCCGTCCCCGGGGCCGGGGGGGCGAGGCCACGGACTGCCTCGCCGAGCAGGCCCTGGTGGAGGGCGGCCACGTCCACATTGGTCACCACGGCGCTCGCTTCCAGATGCTCCCCGGTCGTAAGGCGGACACCGCGCACCCCTTGGCGGTGGGTGAGGATCTCGGCGACCTCACTTTGATAGCGGAAGGTCACCCCCTTCGCCTCGGCCAGCCGGGCGAGGGCCACCGCGGTCTGGTGCATGCCGCCTTCCACCGTCCAGACCCCTTCCTGCTCGACGTGGGCGATGAGCATGAGGGTGGCGGGCGCCAGGAAGGGCGATGAGCCGCTATAGGTGGCGTAGCGTCCGAAGAGTTGACGCAGCCTGGGGTCCTTGAAGTGGCCACCGAGTGCCCCCCAGAGGGTCTCGAAGGGCCGGATATTCCAAAGCCGCCGGGCGCCAAAGGGTCCGATCCGGCTCGCCAGGCTCAAGGGTGTGGGTCGCGAGGCGCGGATGAAGGGTTGCTCCAGGGTCTCGTAAATATTCTGGGCGGCCTTATGGAACCCGAGGTAGCGGCGCGCCTCGGCGGCACCAGCGAAGTCCCCGATGGCCTCCGCGGAGCGCTGGGCGTCGGCGAACAGATCGAGACGCCCCCCCGTGTCCCAGGCGTGGCGGGCAATGATCTCCAGGGGGAGCAGCTTCAGGTGGGCGTCGAGGCGGGTGCCCGCGTCCGCGAAGAGGTCCTCGAAGACCCAACGCATGGTGAAGACGGTGGGCCCGGCGTCGATGTACCGGCCCCCGACCTCCAGTTCCCGCATCTTGCCCCCGGGCCGCGAGGCGCGCTCGATGACGGTTACCGCCACGCCCCGGCTGGCCAGCAGCACGGCGGCGGCCAGCCCGGCCATTCCGGCCCCAATAATAAGGACAGCACCCTTTGACATGGGCCGTCGCCTCCGACGATTAATAAATTGACGGCTGGAAAGTGTAAGTCTATCTTAACATGCTTGAATGTAATGGGTGGTTTACACCCGGATGGCCATCCGAAAAATAATGACCATGAGCGTTACTACCAGAATCGATCAGGCCTTGCAGGCGGCGGTGACCCAAGCGACGCTTAGCGGCTGTCCACCGCGGTTGGCGGAGGCCCTGCATTACAGCCTCTTTCCGGGGGGCGCGCGCGTCCGGCCCCGACTCTGTCTGGCCGTGGCGGGCGCCAGCGGGGACGATGCCCCGGAGCTGGCCGCCGCCGCCGCCGCCGCCATCGAATTGCTCCACTGCGCCTCCCTGGTCCACGATGATCTGCCCTGCTTCGACGATTCGCCCCTGCGGCGCGGCAAGCCTTCGGTGCATCACGCCTTTGGCGAGCGCCTGGCGGTGCTGGTGGGGGACGCCATGATCGTGCTCGCGTTCCAGACTCTGGCTCGCGGGGCCGCGGCCATGCCCGAGCGGCTGGTGCCCCTGCTGCTGACCGTCGGCGACGCCGTTGGCATGCCCCGCGGCATCGCTGCTGGCCAGGCCTGGGAGTGCGAGTCACGCGTGGCCCTCTCTGATTATCACAACGCCAAGACCGGTGCCCTCTTCGTTGCGGCCTGCGTCGCGGGCGCCCAGGCCGCCGGGGCTGATCCCGCGCCTTGGCGGCGGGTAGGCGAGTGCTTGGGCGAGGCTTATCAGGTGGCCGATGACCTGCGGGATGCCGTCTGTGACATAGACGAACTGGGCAAGCCCGTCCAGCGTGATGCCGTGCTCGGCCGTCCCAGCGCCGTGGAGGAACTTGGCGTCGCGGGCGCCATTCAGCGGCTGCGGGACCTGGTAGCCCAAGCCGGGGCCAGCGTCCCCCCATGCCCGGGCGGGGAGGAACTCAAGGCCCTCATCGCCGGGGAGGCCACGCGCATCTTGCCCAAGGAGCTGGTCGGCAGCGCGGCTTGAGATGTCCAGTGTTCCGGAGGATTGAGTGGTGACAGGTCATTTAACGCCCCCTGGATGGTTCACCAGTCCGCGCGAGCGCTGGCTCGACCTGCGTAATCGCCTGCTTGCCAGCCCCGCCTTTCAGCGCTGGGCGGTGGATTTTCTCCTGACGCGGCCCATCGCCCAACGGCGGGCCCGGGCCCTCTTCGATGTCACCGCCGGCTTCGTCTACTCCCAGGTCCTGTTCGCCTGTGTGCGGCTGGAACTCTTCCCCCTCCTGGCCCAGGGCCCCCTCTCCCTGACCGATCTGGCCAGCCGCCTGGAGCTGCCGGAGCCCGCCGCCAGAAGATTGCTGGAGGCCGCCGCGACCCTGGGTCTGGTGGACCCCCGCTCCGAGGGCCGTTATGGCTTGGGTCCCCAAGGGGCTGCCCTGCTGGGCAACCCCGGCATCGCGGCCATGGTCGAACACCATGCCATGCTCTACGCGGATCTGGCGGACCCGATCGCCCTGTTGCGCGGCGAACAGCGTCGTACCGATCTCGGGGCCTACTGGTCCTATGCGGGTGCCGACCAGCCCGCGGGTCTGACGGAGGAGCGCGTCGCGGACTACACCACCCTCATGGCCAGCTCCCAGTCCCTTATCGCGGGCGATGTCCTCGATGCCTACCCCCTCAAGCGTCACGCCTGCCACCTTGACGTCGGCGGCGGGGATGGCGCCTTTACCTCCGCCGTGGCGGCGCGCTGGCCGCATTTGCGCCTCATGCTCTTTGATCTGCCGCCGGTGGCGGCCCGGGCCGAGGCCCGCTTCGCGCGGGAAGGGCTGGCCCACCGGGCCCAGGCCCATGGCGGGGATGTGATGAGTGACCCCCTGCCCCGCGGGGCGGATATCGTCAGTCTGGTCCGGGTGATCCATGACCATAACGACGATGCGGTGCTGCGCATTCTGACCGCCGCGCGCCAGGCTCTCCCCCTCGGGGGAACCCTGATGCTGGCGGAGCCCATGTCCGGAACCCCTGGGGCCGAGCCCATTGGTGAGGCCTATTTCGGCTTCTACCTGCTGGCCATGGGGAACGGACGGCCGCGTACCCCGGCGGAACTGGAGGGGCTGCTGGGCCGCGCTGGCTTTTCCCGGGCACGGCTGGTGCCGACGCGGCGACCCATGCTGACCCGCCTCATGACCGCCGAAGCCGTCTGAAGTTGTAAATCATACTTGACACTTATTGTAGTCAAGTTAAACTGACATGAACGCGTTTCGCCTGGACTGAAACGCCATCTCTATCCCGAGCGAGATCATTGGTGAACTTCGATACCTTGGCCGTCGTCCTTGATCAGCCCGAGCAACTTCAGCTCAAGCGGCTCGATCTCTCTCCCCCGGGAGAGGAGGATGTCGTGGTTGACGTCGAATGGAGCGGCATCAGCACGGGTACCGAGCGCCTGCTCTGGTCGGGCCTCATGCCGCAATTCCCGGGGATGGGCTACCCCTTGGTCCCGGGTTACGAATCCGTTGGGCGCGTGGCCTCGGCCGGTAAGCGCTCCGGTATTCCGGTGGGTGAACGGGTGTTCGTCCCCGGTGCCCGCTGTTTCGGCGAGGTCCGTGGCCTCTTTGGGGGTGCGGCGGCGCACCTGGTGGTGCCGGGATCGCGGGTTGTCGCGGTGGATGAGCATCTGGAAGAGAAGGCGATCCTCATGGCCCTGGCCGCGACGGCCTACCATGCGCTGGCCGCCCCGGGGGCCCGGCGCCCCGATCTGGTGGTCGGTCATGGGGTTCTGGGTCGCCTCTTGGCGCGGATTGCCATTGCGGACGGTGGCGAGCCCCCGATGGTCTGGGAGCAGAACCCCCAGCGGGTCGATGGCGCCCTGGGCTACCCGGTGCTCTCGCCGCGGGACGATCCTCGCCAGGACTATCGCGCCATCTATGACGTGAGCGGCGATGCCCATATCCTTGACAGCCTGATCGCCCGGCTGGCGGCGGGGGGTGAAATCATCCTCGCCGGTTTCTACAGTGCCCCGGTCGCTTTCAGCTTTCCCCCCGCCTTCATGCGGGAGGCCCGCCTGCGGGTCGCCGCGGAGTGGCGGGAGCCCGATCTCCAGGCCGTCAAGACCCTGATCGGCGCCGGCCGTCTGTCCCTGGACGGCCTGATCACGCACCGCCGGCAAGCGACCGATGCGGAAGCGGCCTACCGCACCGCTTTCACGGACCCGAGTTGCCTCAAGATGATCCTGGACTGGAGGGGCCTCGCATGAGCCTGGCGAGCGTACCCCTGGCCTCTAGCACTGCGCGGCCTGCGGCCGACGAGCCCTTCTCCGCCTCCGAGGCGGGTGGCTTGAGCACCGGGGCCGCCATGGGCAAGCGTGCCCAGATCATCGCTATCTACGGCAAGGGCGGCATCGGCAAGAGCTTCACCCTGGCCAACCTTTCCTACATGCTGGCTCAGCAGGGTCGCAAGGTTCTGCTCCTCGGCTGCGACCCCAAGAGCGATACCACCACCCTTCTGTTCGGTGGGCGCGCCTGTCCGACCATCCTGGCGACCTCGGCCAGCAAGAAGGCGGCCGGCGAGCAAGTACGCATCGGTGACGTCTGCTTCAAGCGGGACGGGGTCTTCGCCATGGAGTTGGGCGGGCCCGATGTTGGGCGCGGATGCGGTGGGCGCGGCATCATCCATGGCTTTGAACTCCTGGAGCGGCTCGGCTTCCACGACTGGGACTTCGATTACGTCCTGCTCGATTTTCTCGGGGACGTCGTCTGCGGGGGCTTCGGGCTGCCGATTGCCCGCGACCTGTGCCAGAAGGTCGTCGTCGTCGGCTCCAACGATTTGCAATCCCTCTATGTGGCCAACAATGTCTGCTCGGCGGTGGAGTACTTCCGCCGACTGGGGGGCAATGTCGGCGTCGCCGGCATGGTCATCAACAAGGACGACGGCACGGGCGAGGCGGAGCAATTCGCCGGGGCGGTGGGTATCCCTGTCCTCGCCACCATCCCCGCCAACGACGAAATTCGTCGCCTGAGCGCCAGTTACCAGATCGTGGGGCGTCCGGGCGATACCTGGGCCCCCCTGTTCGAGCGGTTGGCGGACAATCTGGCCGTGGCTCCCCCCCTCCACCCCAGGCCCCTCGGTCAGGATGAGCTCCTGGCGCTCTTCAGCGGCCGGGATACGGGGGCCAGCGTGGTCATGGAGCCGGCGACCCCGGGCGATATGTGTGGCCAGGTGGCCGTCGCTAAGCCTTCCCTGGAGGTCATCTACGACGAGTCCTGAAGGGCCTCGCCGAGATATACCAAGATGACCTCCCAGCCTCACCTACCAAAGGCCGTTTTCAGAACCGCGGAAGCCCTTGCGGGTGGTAGCGGACCGCTTGAGTCGGGGTCCATGCCTGGGCTGAAACCAGGCCGCGCGACCGGGACTCCGGCGGTCCGGGCGAATACTCTGGTGCCTCGGGGGCCCCATGGTCAGCCCCAAACCATGTGCCCCGCCTTTGGCGCCCTGCGGGTGGGGTTGCGGATGCGCCGCACGGCTACGGTGCTCTGTGGTTCGGCCTGCTGTGTCTACGGGCTCAGCTTCACGGGCCACTTTTATGGCGCGCGCCGTTCGGTGGGTTATGTGCCCTTTGATTCCGAGTCCCTGGCCACGGGCCAGATCTTCGAGGATGTCAAGGCGGCGGTTTTTGAATTGGCCAATCCGGATCGCTACGATGCGGTCGTGGTCATCAATCTCTGTGTCCCTACCGCCTCCGGGGTGCCTCTGCGCCTGCTGCCACGCCAAATTCGCGGCGTGCGCATCATTGGTCTGGACGTTCCGGGATTCGGGGTGCCGACCCATGCGGAGGCCAAGGACCTGCTGGCGGGCGCCATGCTCGCCTATGCCCGGGCCGAGGCGGAAATGGGACCGGTCCAGGCCCCTCGGGGTGGCCGCGGCGCCCTGCCCACGGTGACCCTGGTGGGCGAGATGTTCCCCGCCGACCCGGTCGGCATCGGCATGTTGCTGGAGCCCCTGGGCCTGGCGGCGGGTCCCACGGTGCCCACCCGCGAGTGGCGGGAACTCTATGCCGCCCTGGATTGTGCCGCCGCCGCCGCCATTCACCCCCAGTACACCACCGTTGCCGGCGAGATGCAGGCCGCCGGTCGCGTGGTGATTGGCTCGGCCCCGGTAGGGCGCGAGGGCACCGCGGCTTGGATCGATGCCGTCGCCGAAGCCTGTGGCATTGGCCAGGACCAGGCCGACGCCGCTAAAAACCGGGTGCTACCGGCCATCTCCGGCGCCCTGGCGCAATGCCCGATCAAGGGTCGTATCACCCTGTCCGGCTACGAGGGGTCCGAACTCATTGTCGGGCGACTGTTGGTCGAGAGCGGGGCGGACCTGCGCTATGTGGGGACAGCTTGCGGTCGCACCCCCTGGTCGGAGGCGGATTGCGCCTGGCTGGAGGCCAAGGGTGTGACGGTTCGATATCGCGCCACCCTGGAGCAGGATCTGGCGGCGGTCGAGGAATTTCAACCGGCCCTTGCCATCGGTACGACGCCCATCGTCCAACAGGCCAAGGAGTGGACCATTCCCGCCCTTTACTTCACGAACCTGATCTCGGCCCGGCCCCTCATGGGCCCCGCGGGTGCTGGCTCCCTGGCGCAGGTCGTCAATGCCGCCATGGCCAGCAAGGGACGCTTCACGGCGATGCGTGACTTCTTCGCGCCCGAGTTGGGAACCTCGGTATCGGCGGCCGTCGCCGCATCCCCTGGCGCGCTGTCAAGCCGGACGGGAGGGGCGGTCTCGTGCTAATCCGCGATCTCGATCGGGCCGGCGGCTACTGGGGTGCCGTCTACGTCTTCAGTGCCATTGACGGGCTGCAGGTCATTATCGACGGACCCGTCGGCTGCGAAAACCTCCCGGTGACGGCCGTCCTGCACTATACGGACGCCTTGCCACCCCGGGAGCGACCCATCGTGGTCACCGGCCTCGGCGAGGAAGAACTCGGCCAGACCGGCACCGAACAGGCCCTGCAGCGCGCCTACGCCAGCCTGGATCAATCCCTGCCGACGGTGGTGGTCACGGGCTCCATCGCCGAGATGATTGGCGGGGGCGTGGTGCCCGATGATGGCAAGATCAGGCGCTTCCTGCCGCGCACCATCGACGAGGACCAGTGGCAGACCGCCGATCGGGCGATGTCCTGGCTCTGGAACGAGTTTGGGGCACAGGCTGGCCGCGGCGCCAGGCGGGCGCGGCCAACCCGGCCCGCCGACCGGCCGCGCGTGAACCTGATCGGGCCCAGCTACGGTTGCTTCAATAGCTGGTCGGACGTCGCCGAGATCCGTCGTCTGGTCGAGGGCATCGGCGCCGAGATCAATCTGGCCTTCCCCCTGGGTACGCACCTGTCCGAGATCCCGCGTCTGGCGGATGCCGAGGCCAACATCTGTCTCTATCGTGAATTCGGGCGCACCCTCTGCGAGGCCCTGGATCGGCCCTATCTCCAGGCCCCCATGGGGCTCCACGGCACCACCCGCTTCCTGCGTGCCCTCGGCGAGGTGCTGGGGCTGGACCCCGAGCCCTTCATCGAGCACGAGAAAAAGACGACCCTCAAGCCGGTCTGGGATCTGTGGCGTTCCGTCACCCAGGATTTTTTCGCCACGGCCAGTTTCGCCGTGGTGGCCGGCGAGACCTATGCGCGGGGGCTATGCCGCTTCCTGGGTGATGAGATGGGTCTGCCCTGCACCTTCGCCTTTACCCGTCGCCCGGGCGAAAAGACCGATAACGACGCGGTGCGGCTCGCGACGCGGGAGCGGGCGCCCCTGATTCTGTTCGGTAGTTACAACGAGCGCATGTATCTGGCGGAGGCGGGCGCGCGCACCGCCTATATCCCCGCCTCCTTCCCGGGAACCTTGATCCGGCGCCACACGGGTACGCCCTTCATGGGCTACGGTGGGGCAACCTACCTGGTGCAGGAAGTCTGCAACGCCCTGTACGACGCCCTGTTCCACATCCTGCCCCTCGGGACGGAACTGGATAAGGTGGACGCGACCCCGTCCAGGCTTCACGAAGAGCTGCCCTGGGATCCGGATGCCAAGTCGCTGCTGGACGACTTGGTCCAAAGTCAGCCGATGCTGATTCGGATCTCGGCGGCTCAGCGGTTGCGCGAGGCCGTGGAGCGGGGGGCCAGGACGGAGGGCGAACGACGCGTGACGGTGGGGCGGGTGGCGATGTCCTCCGACACCCTGGGATGGGCTCCTTAGAGCAAAGGGCGCGGGGAGCAGCGGAATTTTCCGTCTTGCCGTGAGGGTGGATGGGGCTATTTGGGTCTAGCGCCTGGCTATGTCAGGGGGCCCGGGGCCATGACGTATGGCGTCGTGGCGATCCTGGCCACGCGGATTGAGCGTGGTAACGACAGCATGGTCATTCTGAGATCGGGAGAAAACATTATGAGCGAAGTGAAAACGAGTCTTTCCGGGCTGACGGATAATGAGGCGAAGGAGTTCCATGGCGTATTCGTGTCCAGCTTCCTCGCGTTTACGGCGGTAGCGGCGGTAGCCCACATCCTCGTTTATATGTGGCGCCCCTGGTTCTGAAAAACGGCTGAATCCATCAATACTTTCATTAATATGGGGAGCAACAAATGATAAATGCGCTCACAAGCAGAATGTACCAGATCTGGTTGATCTTCGATCCGCGCCTCGTGCTGGTGGGATTGGGCGCTTTCCTGATCTTCCTGGCCGTGGTGATACACACCCTCTTGCTTAGTACGGACCGGTTCAACTGGCTTGAAGGCGTTGGAACCAAGGGCGCCCCCACCGCCGTCCATTACGTGGCGCCGCCGGCCAAGTAGTTTCATCGGCGAGGGAAGCGAGCGAGGCAGTCACCAGCCGCCACGCCTATTTCGTTACCCGGGCCGTTAACAGGAGGCAGCTCGTCTGGCGCCTCCCGATCAGAGGGTTACACCATGGCCATGTTGAGTTTTGAAAGAAAATACCGCGTTCGCGGAGGAACGCTGATCGGGGGAGATCTTTTTGACTTCTGGGTGGGGCCTTTTTATGTTGGCTTCTTCGGAGTCACAGCGATCTTCTTCGCACTGCTGGGCACGCTATTGATGATCTGGGGCGCGGCTCTTGGGCCGACCTGGAACCTTTGGCAGATCAATATCACACCGCCGGATCTCAGCTATGGTCTGGGGTTGGCGCCGCTCAGGGAAGGCGGACTCTGGCAAATTATTACCATTTGCGCCATTGGCGCCTTCGTCTCCTGGGCCCTGCGCCAGGTTGAGATTTGTCGCAAACTTGGCATGGGCTATCACGTACCCTTTGCCTTCAGCGTGGCGATATTTGCCTATGTGACCCTGGTCGTCATTCGCCCCGTTCTGCTGGGCGCCTGGGGCCACGGCTTCCCTTATGGCATCATCAGCCATCTCGATTGGGTATCCAACGTGGGGTATCAATTCCTGCATTTTCATTACAACCCGGCGCATATGCTCGCCATTACCTTCTTCTTCACGACGACCCTGGCCCTGTCGATGCATGGCTCCCTGATCCTTTCGGTCACGAATCCACGCGAAGGTGAGCCGGTTAAGACCGCCGAGCACGAGAATACCTTCTTCCGGGACGAAGTGGGCTATTCGATCGGGGCTTTGGGCATCCATCGGCTGGGTCTTTTCCTCGCCCTGTCAGCCGCCTTCTGGAGTGCCATCTGTATCGTGCTCAGCGGTCCATTCTGGACGAGAGGCTGGCCCGAGTGGTGGAACTGGTGGCTCAATCTACCGATCTGGGCTTAATACGGGGTTATTGTCATGGCTGAATATCAAAATATTTTTACGCAGATCCAAGTTCGCGCCCCAGCGCATGCCGGTCCGCCCCTGGTTGGGGGACATTGGGCACGGCAGGGTGGGCCCTTCTTCAATTACTGGGCAGGTAAGATCGGCGATGCTCAGATAGGTCCTGTTTATCTGGGTGCCACGGGGGTCTTCTCTCTGGTCTTTGGTTTCATCGCCTTTGAAATAATTGGACTCAATATGTGGGCCTCGGTTGACTGGAGCCCCATCGAGTTCATTCGCCAACTGCCGTGGCTGGCGCTGGAGCCGCCACCCCCTCAGTATGGCTTGAGCATCCCGCCGTTACATGATGGTGGCTGGTGGCTGATGGCGGGCTTCTTCCTGACGGCGTCCATCATTCTCTGGTGGATCAGGACCTATCGGCGCGCTATCGCCCTGGGGATCGGTACTCACATGGCTTGGGCCTTTGCCGCGGCGATCTGGCTCTATCTGGTGCTGGGCTTTATTCGCCCGGTCCTGATGGGCAGTTGGGCGGAGGCGGTGCCATTTGGTATCTTCCCGCATCTGGATTGGACCGCGGCCTTCTCTATACGCTACGGCAATCTCTTTTATAATCCCTTCCACATGCTGTCCATTGCCTTCCTCTATGGTTCCACTCTGCTCTTCGCCATGCATGGGGCCACGATTCTGGCGGTGAGCCGCTTTGGTGGCGACCGCGAGATCGACCAGGTTGTCGATCGTGGTACCGCCTCGGAAAGAGCGGCCCTCTTCTGGCGTTGGACCATGGGCTTTAATGCCACCATGGAATCGATCCATCGTTGGGCCTGGTGGTTCGCCGTACTGACGGTTATCACGGGCGGAATCGGTATTCTTTTGACCGGAACGGTCGTCGATAACTGGTATCTCTGGGGAGTGAAGCACGGTACCGCGCCAGCCTATCCGCTGGTGCCGCACGCCTTGCCGGATCCCGCCTTGCTGCCGGGAGGTGCGCAATGAACCGAGCTCTTTTTTCTCGCAGGACCCTGCCTCTCGCCGTAGCCGCCGCCGTTATGGGTCTGGCTGGCTGCGAGCGGCCACCGCAGGAAACAGTGCAACTGGGTTATAACGGCCTAGGCATGGAAGCGGTGGTCAATCCGCGCCTTCTGGCGGCCAAGGTGGCGGAGAACATCCCCCCCGAGCCGGAGCCGCCCGCGGCGGTCATTCCCGCCAAGGCGTCGGAGATTTACCAAAACGTTCAGGTTCTCGGCGATCTGAGTATCACTGAATTCAACCGGCTCATGCTGGCCATCTCCAAGTGGGTAGCCGAGGACCTGCCCGAAGCGGACAGGTGTAATTACTGTCATTCCACGGATAATCGTGCCTTGGACGACAAGTACACCAAGGTCGTCGCCAGGAACATGCTCAAGATGACCCTGGATACCAACGCGAAGTGGAAGACGCATGTCGCCGAGACCGGGGTCACCTGTTATACCTGCCATCGGGGCAAGCCTATTCCGGCGAATGTCTGGACCGCGGATCCCGGTCCCGGACATCCGGATATGAATATGGCTGCGGGTCAGAACATCGGATCGGCGACGGTGGCTTACACCTCCTTGCCTTATGATCCGCTGACGCCCTTCCTGTTGCAGGACTATGATATAAACGTCATTCCGAAGGATGCCTTGCCTCCTGGGGAGCCAACCAGTCGCAAGTCCATCAAGCAGGCGGAATGGACCTATGGTCTGATGATGTATACCTCCGACTCACTGGGAGTCAATTGCACCTTCTGCCATAACAGTCGTTCCTTCTTTGACTGGGATCAGAGCACTAAGCAGCGGACTACGGCCTGGTATGCGATTCGTCATGTGCGCGACATCAATAATGACTATATTTTGCCATTGAAGGATGTTTTGCCGGACAATCGTAAAGGGATACTGGGGGATCCCCTAAAAGTGGGGTGTGCGACCTGTCATCAGGGCGCTTATAAGCCCCTCTTTGGCGCGAGCATGTTGAAGGATTACCCTGAATTGGCGGGGCCGGCGAATGTCAAGGTAGCGGAGGCTCCTAAAGCGGAGGCGGCTCCCGTAATAGCACCGGTAGCCGCACCGCAACCCGCACCCGTAGTGGCGCCCGTGGCCGTTCCCCAACAGGCACCGGCACCGGTGGTGGCACCGCAACCGGCCCCAAGGGCGGCGGCTCCGGCCGTCGCTCCGGCGCCAGCAGCGGCTCCGGTAATGGTACCTAAACC
>JBASIS010000192.1:0-8939 GCA_049654905.1 Chromatiaceae bacterium | reverse complement strand
CGGTGCGCTGCTCCTGGGAGTGACCGTGCTTGGCCTTGGGGTTGCCGCTGGCCGTGCTCGCGAAGAAGGTATTGGTCAGGTCATACAGGGTGATGGTCTCGGCGAGCGCGAACAGGTCGCGCTCCTGGCCGTAGAAATGGGCCTCCAGGGCCGCGCGATGGGCCAGGAGCTGGTCGCTCACCCGATACCGGCGCATCACGTCCAGGGCGCCGCAGTCGTCGTCCAGCAATTCCCCAAGGCCACTGCGCTGTTGCCGCCACGGGTGAGTCGCCAACGCGCTGCCCGGCGGCACCCTGCGCCCGACAAGCGTCCCGATGGCGGCGCTCACCGGGTGGCGATTGAACCCCAACTCCACCAGCTGGCGATCCAGCCCCAGCCCCAGCCGCCGCCGAGCCGCCAGCGCCACCTGCTCGGCCCCGAGGCTACGCGGGCGGATGACCTCCACCCGCGCCAGGTCCACCCGCGGGTAGTCGCCCTCCGGCGCCGGGGTATCCTGCTGCGCAACCAGCGTGCCGCGGCGGCTGACCATGCGCGCCGCAACCTGCTGGGCCAGCGCCGCCCACTGCCCATCCAGGCCGTCGGCGATCAGCTCCAACTGGCCCCCCAGCAGCGCTTCAACGCGCTGGGCCAGCGGCGCCCATTGGGCACGGGGCACCGCGCAGTGGCGCCCGAGATTGAGCACCGTGTGCTGGCGCACCCCCACGCCCGCGCGTACCGACTCGACCAGGCGCTAGCTGTAATAGGGCTCGCCCGACTCCCGGCTCTTGATGGTGGTGCGGCGGATGAACATGGCTACACCTGAGACGCTCGGCCAGGGTAGGTCAAGAGTGCTATGGAATATTATGGCACTACACAAAGCCGCCTTATTATGGCACTACACAAAGCCGCCTTACGCTAAGGGCTTGACGCAGCTTGGAGCGCCTGCCCCGCCGCTCCGGAAAACCGGGGTTTGGGGCGGGTGGGCGGCCGAAACTGCTAAAGATGGGTTGAGACCACGAATGGCGACTCAAGGTGTGGCGTGGCCAGGTTGGCTATCAAGACGCAGGCAAGGCGTCCAACAAGGTGATAATAACCTTACCGGGCAGATCAGAAGCCCGGCACGGTAAGCACAAACAACATCATAGTGAATCTGGACCATGTTCCAAACTTGCCCGGCCATGCCGCCTCGTCCGCAACGCCCCCTGTCTCCCTGGCGCTGGGTGACCACTGCCCGCGACAACGGTTTGGCCATCTGGCACCAAGGGGCCTTTTCTTCGTTGCTCATGCACCGACGTTTGCCCGGTCGTGACCTATGGGTGTTGAACAACCCAAGGGACATACGCCAGGTGCTGGTGACGGATGCGGCCCACTATACCAAAAGCCCCGAAACCTGGCGTTCGCTGAAGCCCCTGATTGGCAATTCCTTATTTATCAGCGAGGACGAGGAATGGCGCCTCCGCCGCCGGGTCATCGCCCCCATGCTAACGGGCCCCGAGCGGATGCGCGCTTATGAGGCCACCATGATCGAAGTGGTGGAGGAGATGCTAGGCCGCTGGGAAGGGGTGGGTGAAGGTGGCGAATTGGAGATGGGCTGGGAGTGTACCCAGTTGGCGGCGGAGGTGATCAGCCGCGCCCTCTTCAGCTTTCCTCTGGGCAATCATGCCCATACCATTTTTGAAGCATTTAGCCAATATCAGGCAACTCTGGGCCGCCTGGACCTGATGAGTCTGCTGGGACTGCCGCCCTGGCTGTCCCGCCCAGGCGAGACAGATGCCCGTCGTGCCGTCGGCCTGCTGGAGGGGGTGGTGGAGGCTATCGTGGCAGCCGCCCGCGAGCGCCCTAACCCCTATGATGACCTGCCCGAATTGCTCATGGGTACGCATTCACCCCAGCGGGAGTCCCTGGGGCCTACCCAGTTGCGTGACGAATTTATGCTAGCTCTTCTTGCCGGGCATGAGACCACCGCTAGCGCCCTGAGCTGGGCCTACTATCTGCTGAGCCTGGACGAGCGGGTGCGTAGGGAGTTGGAGGCGGAAGTGGACCGAGAATTGGCCGGCTCCCGGCCTCGCCCCGGCGATTTGGAGCGGCTGCCCTACACCCGGGCCTTGGTCAGCGAGGTATTGCGTCTGTATCCGCCCATCTATCAGTTTTCTCGCCAGGCCCGGGGTGAGGCAAATCTGGAGGGGCGTAACCTGACCCCGGGTTCCTTGATCGTCATCTCGCCCTGGTTGCTGCATCGGCATCGTCGGTATTGGAAAAACCCCGATGCCTTTATACCGGAACGTTTCCTGGAATCCGGTGGACGGCGGCGCCGCCAATGTTATATCCCCTTTGGCGCGGGGCCGCGGGTGTGCCCCGGCGCCGGCTTTGCGATGCACGAAATGGTGTATGCCCTGGCTATGAGCGCTCAGCGCTACCGCCTGGATCTCCGCCCCGGCACGGTGGTGGAACCCCTGGGGCGGCTGACCTTGCGCCCACGTAACGGTTTGCCCATGCGTCTGTCACATCGCCGCGGCGTGCCGCCGGGCTAACTCAAGAATAATACGGGCGCTGCGTCTGGCGGCCCCGGCACCACCGAGGCTAGCCCGCAGATCGGCGAAGCCCGCCAGTTGCGCCGCGCGGTTCGGGCTATCCGGGTCCAGCAGTTCCAGCGCTGTTGCGGCCATTCGGGCCGGGTCGATAGCGTGCTGCTTGAACTCGGGTACCAGTTCGCGGCCCAGGATAAAGTTAGGTAGGGCCATGTGAGGAAAATCCCGCTCGGACAGGCGCAGCATATGGCGGCCCAGCCATTCGGTGATCCGATCGATGCGGAATACCATCAGGTGCGGAACGCCAGCCAAGGCGAGTTCCAGGGTGACACTGCCGGACTTGCTCAGAGCCGCGCCAGCTTGCCAGGCTGTGGCTAGGGCGGCATTGGGATGGTCCGGAGTGGGCTCTACCAGGCGCAAGCGACCCGCCAATTCAGGGTGTCGAAGTTGAGCTGTCTCGCAGGCCCGCTCCAGGGCTGAGCGGAGGTGACTGGTGGCCAGGGGGACCAGGAATTGGAGTTCTGGACGGGCCTTGGCCATGAGGGCTGCGGCCTGCGACAGGCAGGGCCAAAGGAGCCCTACCTCTTGGCGCCGAGAGGCGGGCAAGAGGGCCACGGTGGTGTTCCTGTTCACTCCGGTGTCGCCATGCGGCCTTGGATCCTGGTCGACCAAATCCAGCAGGGGATGTCCTACTCTTTTCACCGTCGCGCCGGCGGCGGAATAGAAGGCAGTATCAACCTCGTGCGTGGTGAGCAGGCAATCGCAGTTGTTCACCACTTTTGGGGTTCGGTTAACCCGGTCGGCGCCCTTTAGGCTCCAAATGCACTCTTCGGGGGGCAGATAATAGACCAGCGGAACAGTACTAAGACGCCTGATCATGCCAGAGAGGGGGATGTTGAAGCCCGGGTAGTCCAGCAAGACCACGACATGGGGTTGCCAGTGCCGGATCAGACGCAGAATCCGCGAGGCCGTGACTAAGGAGGGTGCCAGGTACCTCAGTGGCGTCACAAATCCCAGAGCGGCGCGGCTGGCCGAATCCCCGAGGAGTTCGGCGCCTGCCCGACGGGTCCGCTCACCGGCCACGGCCTTCAAATCGAGAAGCCCTTCCGCCTCCAGATTTAAGGCTGCCGCAAGCTGGGCCCCGTAAAGGTCGCCGGATACCTCGCCGGCACTGATCAGGATACGCAGGGGGCCGCTCACGCAAAGCGGCGGAAAGCTACCACGGCATTGAGGCCGCCGAAGGCAAAGGAATTGGACAGGGCCACATCCATCGACATGGAACGAGCCTGGTTAGGCACATAGTCCAAATCACAGTCCGGATCGGGCTCCGTGTAATTAATAGTGGGCGGCGCCCTCTGGGTCTTCAAGGCATGGATGACGGCCACGGCCTCCAAGGCGCCAGCGGCCCCCAAGGCATGGCCGTGCATCGATTTGGTGGAGGACACCGCTAGACGATGGGCATGGCCACCGAAAACCCGATGGATGGCCAGAGTCTCGCTGGCGTCATTGGCTGGGGTGCCGGTGCCGTGGGCGTTGATGTAGTCCACCTGCTCGGGGGCCAGACCCGCATCCAGTAGGGCGGCCTGCATGGCGCGAGTGGCGCCATCGGGATCCGGGAGCGTGAGGTCGGCGGCGTCCGAGGACATGCCGCAGCCCACCAGTTCCGCGTGGATGGTGGCGCCGCGCGCCAGTGCCTTGTCGAGGGGTTCCAAAACCAGGGCACCACCCCCTTCACCCAGTATGATGCCCTGTCGGCCCTTGCTGAAGGGTCGGCAGGTATCGGGGGCCAGTACCCGCAGGGCCTCCCACGCCTTCATCATGCCAAAGGTCAGGCAGGCCTCGCTTCCTCCGGTGAGGGCCAGATCCACCTGGCCACCGCGGACCATGGCGAAGGCCTGGGAAATAGCATGGTTGGCGGAGGAGCAGGCACTGGATACCGCGAAGCAGGGTCCGAGTATGCCGAATTGCATGGATAAGGCGCTGACGCCGGCATTCAGCATGACCTTGGGGACGCTGAGAGGATAGACTTTATTGAGGCCCTGCACGTATAGACGTTGAAAACCGAGGTCCAAAGTGCTCAAGCCACCGATACCGCTGCCCATGATGATGGCGCTGCGCAGGCCCTGTTCACGGCTTGGCACGAAGCCTGCGTCCTGCATGGCCTCTCGTCCGGCGATGACGCTGAACTGAGCAAAGCGATCCATGCGCTGCGCTTCCTGGGGGCTGAACCACTGGTCCTGATCGTAACCCGGCACCTCGGCGGCGATCTTGCAACTGATGCGCTCGGTAGGAACGACGGTCAGCTTGCCGATCCCATTGGCGCCAGCGGCCAAGGCCTGGCCGAAATCCTCCACATTGTTACCCAGGGAACAAATACAGCCCAGGCCCGTGACGGCAACCCGGCGATTCATCCGGGCTGGTTCGCATCGACCTTGGTCATCACCTGACGGGTCAGGCCCCCCAAGGTCAGATCCTCGGGCTTGTCCGGCAACTCGATACCAAAGGCCTCCTCGATGGCGAACAGCACCTCGAGTTGGGTGATGGAGGGAACGCCAAAATCTTCCATGGTGGACTCTGGCTTTAACAAGTCCCGGTCGATTTGAGTTTCCTTGGCGATAATGTCAATGATTTTTTGTTGAACGTCTTGAGTCATGATTCCGGCTACCGGGCAATAAGGAGAAACAATCCGTCATTGGCTCTCGTCGGATGGTCCCGCCGCCACGCTGCGCTCGAGACGCAAAAGCCGCAGTTTCATCCGCTCGAACTCCTCGAACAGGCGTTTGAGTCGTCCAACGCTGCGCCAGCGCTCCTGCCAACGTTCATAGGGTACCGCAGGATTATCAATATACACTGAATGTTTGGGAACGTGTTGCCCCACCCCGGCACTGGCTGCGATCACCGCATGGGATCCGATACGCAGGTGATCGGCAATGCCCGACTGCCCTCCCATCACTACCCGGTCTTCCAACTCGCAACTACCGGCAATGCCGCTTTGGCCAGCGATCACGCAGCATTCGCCAATACGGCTGTTGTGCCCCACCATCACTAAGTTGTCGATCTTGGTGCCGCGCCGGATAAGGGTATTTCCCAGGGTGGCTCGGTCGATGGTGGTACAGGCCCCAATCTCCACATCATCTTCGATGATGACCCCACCCAGGGAAGGAATCTTGGCGGGTTCCCAGGCATTGTCCTCCGCCGGCTTGCCGCCAGGGGCGGCGTCCTTAACCTGATCTCGGTCGGTGACGAAGCTGAATCCGTCGGCGCCGATGCAGGCGTTAGCGTGGATGATAACCCGGCGTCCGATGCTGACGCGCTCGCCGAGGCGCACCCCGGGATGCAGCAGACTGTCCTCGCCGATGATGCAAGCCGCTCCGAGGGTGCAATGGGCCAGCACTCGCGCGCCAGGACCCAAGACCACATCCGCGCCTACATAGCAGAGGGGGCCGATGGAGGCGTCTGCCGCTATTCTGGCCGAGGGCTCGACCACGGCGCTGGCATGAATGCCCTGGGTAAGGCTGGGTGGTCGCCAGAAGAGGGGCAGCAGGCGGGCCAGGGCGTGACGGGGCTGATCCACCGTGATCCATCCGCGCCAGAGTCCAGGAGGGATGTCCAGATCCGCCGCCACCAAGGCACAGGAGGCGTTGGAAGGGGTCAGTGCCCGTCTCCCCTGTTGGTCGAGGACCAGGACCAATTGCCCATCCGAGGCGGGCTGATCTGGTTGCGCCACCCCACTCACAGGCAGATTGCCTTCACCTTGGAGACGGCCCTCCACGACTAGGGCGATCTCGCCGAGGGTCATGACGGTTGTGGGTGTGTGGGTTGAGAATGCGCGCATGAATACCCTACTCGTTTTGACCAGGCGTAAGGACCCGATGATCCAAAGCCGATACGAGGCGTCGGGCCGCGCCCGGAGGGCCCATGACACCGGCGAGTTCCCGGCTGATGCGGCCCCGGCGGTGCTTATCCAGCAGCAGGGACGCCAGGCACTCGCTCACCCGTTCGATATTCAATGGCCCCTGTAGTTCGGGGGTGATCTCCCGACCGGCACGGGCATTGGCCTGGGCGTAGTATGTCATACCATCGGTCAGGCGGCGCAACACCCAGCGCTTGAGCGGTTGGCCAGGCCAGGGGCTTCGCTCGATCAGGCCGGGTAGCCCGGTTAGCAGGGGCAGGCTGGGGTCGAAGGGGGCGATCACCAGGTGCGGGATACCCAGGGCAGCGGCTTCGCCAGTGTTGGTTCCCGGAGTGCTGACCAGGCAGTCAACCGATTCCAGTACTTCTCCCCGACTGCGTAAGGGGATGCAAAGGCCCTGGCCGGTCATGAATGCAGTGGCATCGCCTTCCCCCTCCAGCCGTGCCCCGGAGTGAGTTCCCACGGCTTTACGCAACATGGCATCGTCGACCAAGGGGGAGCGGGCAATCAGAAATCGTACTCCCCTAACCCGGTGCGCGACATCCTCCACGACTGGCCCAATCCGCGTTAGAAAATGACGTAACTGCAGAGCCCGACTGCCTGGCATCAAACCGACCGCGAGACCGGCCTCGCCGGGCCCGCGTTCCGATCGGCGGATGTGCAGTGCGGCCACCGAGTCCACCAGCAGGTTGCCAATGGGAATAGCGCCAGAGACCGTATCGCGCGGGTCGGTGCAATAGAGGCCATCGAAACCAACGGGGAGCCTGTCGGGCTGCTCGTCATAGGCGAGAACCGGTGCCCCGAGTCTCCGCCCCAGCCTCAGACTCAGTTCCGCCGCGCCGCCCAGGTGCAGGACCAGGGTGGGCAGAGCCGGGTTGGCACTAAAGCCCGGTGTAGCCCCCGCCACGAAGGCTAGTGATCGAAAGGGATTCAGAACCCGGAATACCCCTGGTAACTGACGGGCGATCTCGGTCTCTCTGCCACTGAGAAACAGGCGTGGCCAGATGACCAAGTGGATTTGCCAGCGCCTATCGGATTCCTCCAGGGCTTGTAAGAGCGGCTTAACCCAAGCCATAAGTTCACCCGGGCCGCAACCGCAGATAATCAGCCGGGAATCAAAGGGCACTTGCCCCAGCGGGTTAGTTGCTTGATGAATTTCGCTTGGAAAAAAAAATGCCTTTTCAAATTTCAGGGGAATATTCCTTTTCTTCTACCACCGAGGAGCCGCACGCCAGGTTGATACTATGCTTTAGTTCATGGCGGATATCGTTGAGGCGATGGATCTCCCTTGCTACCTGAATAAATTCCCCTTCGTGGTTACCTTTGCGGTCAAGCAAGCGAATACGATTTTCAAGATCCCAAAGCTGGCTATTCACCGCGCGCAGCGGTTGCAAGGCAGGATCGCTGAGTGCATACCCATTTTTTTCCAAAATTCCCGTGAGCAGAGCAAACTCTCTGGTCACGTTGCGGAGCCGTTCGGAGTCACTCACTCGCTGTTGCTTAAGTTCCAGGATACTGACGCGGTCGAGTAATTCCCCAAGGGAGATGGGAATCAAGAGACTGTATTCAGGGAGGGCGTCACTTTGCTGCATAAATGGAGTAGGGGAAATTAATGAAAAACGCGCTTAGAGGCTCTGGGATTTTGCTGGTCACCTAACCTCTTGACTTGATACTCCGCGCCATGGGCGCCGCGTTAGCGGGGTCCTCGGGCCAATGGTGCTTGGGGTAGCGGCCGCGCATTTCCTTACGCACCTGGGCATAGCTACCGGCCCAGAATCCGGGGAGATCCCGGGTGAGTTGGATGGGACGGCGCGCCGGGCTGAGCAACTGCATCAGGAGGGGGACCCGGCCATGGGCGATGCCCGGGGTGGCGCCAGTCCCCAGCATCTCTTGCAGGGGCACGGCAAGGATGGGGATGGCGCCGGCCAGGTAATCGATGGGTCGGCGGGTGCCGGCGGGGGTGAGGAGGCTGGCCGGGGCCTCCTGGTCCAGGCGCTGGCGTTGCTCCCCGTTGAGTTGGGCGGCGAGGAGGGCGGCCAGGTCAAGGGCCTGGACCTCGTCGAGGCGGCTCTTGCCGGCCAGCCAGGGGCCGAGCCAGGTATCCAAATTCTGCTCAAGTTGGGCGGGCGTCAGGTCCGGCCAGCCGGTATCGGGTTCCAGGGCGCGCATCAGGAGGACCCGGGCCTGAAACTGGCGGGCGGCATCGCTCCAGTCCAGGGCTTGGCCGGGGTCGCGCCGGATGCGTGCCAGCAGCAGGTCGGCGACGGGGTCACTGGGCAGGAGGGGCGCCGGCTGGGCGGCCAGGGTAATGGCGCCTAGTCGCGTGACCTCCTGGGCGCTGGCGGCCTCCCGGCCCGGGTCCCAGGTTAGGACCCGCTCGCGCTGGATGCGATCCGCGAACAGGGCCTGGATCTCCGTTTCGGTGATGGGCAGGGCGAGCTGGATGCGGCCGTCGCGCCCGGCGGCGTCCAGGCCGGCGGCCACCAGGTAGGGGTGGCTGGCCAGGGGATCCCCGGGTG
>JBASIS010000191.1:0-21080 GCA_049654905.1 Chromatiaceae bacterium | reverse complement strand
GCGGGGTTCTCGAAACCCTCGATAACCCCTGCTGTCTCCAGCCCCAGGAGCCCGGTCGCGACTCGTTCGCTGGTGATGAGTGCGGTCTCTCGGTCGGCTGCGGCCACCATGATCAGATAGCGTGCGTCCGGGGCGCCCAGGTCAGTGCGCATGGCCCTGTCGAGAGCCTGATCGACGGCCGGGACCGGACTCAGTGCCGCCAGTTCGCGGCTCCAGAGGTCGTCGCGTTTTGCTAGGAGTACGACACCGGCGGCCAGGCATAGCAACAGGACAAGCCCCCGCCAATGCCTCGCCCGATCGATCCAGACCGGGAGGCCGTGGCAGGAGGCGGTGACATCATGCACCCGGAGACTGGCGGGTAAGAGTTTTGGCAGGACGAAACGGGTAACCAGGGTGGCGGTGACCAGGCCCGTGATGGCATAAAGTCCCAGTTGGGCAAGACCGGGAAAGCTGGAAAAGAGCAGGGAGGCAAAACCGAACACGGAGGTGAGCACGCCGATCCTAATCGTTGGCCAGAGGGCGTCGGCCCCATTGTTCCGCGTCCCACTGATTGTGTCCGGCGTCGAATCCGATTGTATGAAGAGGTAGATAGAATAATCCACCGCCTCGCCGATGAGGGCGGCACCGAAGCCGAGGGTGACGCCATGCACCACCCCAAATCCGATACTGACCGCCGCCACTCCAGCTAAGGCGCCCGAAAGCACCGGCAATAGGCTCATCAATACCGCCGGGACCGAACGGTAGGCCAGCAGCAGCAGACTGATGATCATCAAACTGCCTAGGCCAGAAAGGAACATGACCTGGCCCTTGATAGTGGCGCGTGCCGTTACGGAGAAGGGGCCGGGGCCGGTCAACGCCAGCCGTGTCCCTGGTCCGGATGCCGCTTGAAAGGCGGCCTGGATGGCGGCGACTGCCGCCGATTGGCCGTCCGTATCCGCACCCTCGGAACGGGTGCGGGCCAGGAGCAGGGCGCGTTGACCGTCCCGGGATACCCAGACCCCATCGGCCATTTGGGGCCGGGGGCCTCCCGCCATCGCATCCAGCAGACGCATAAACTCGCCAGTGGGGTCGCGTGTCAACAACGCCTTGCTGAATAGACCCAGGGAGGAGGCCAGCAGGTCGATGCTGTGTTGGATGCCCGTGCGCAGGCCTTCCACTGTGAAATGATCGGCATTAACCGCAGGGCTCAATGAGTAGCGGTTCTCCAGCAGAATCCGCTGGTCCCGTTCCAATTCCCGGGTCTCGCCGTTGGCGATATGCGGAAATTGGGGATCGGAGCGCAGGCGCGCCGCCAGATCTCGGGAAACCTGGGCGCGGGTGGCTGGGTCACCCCCTTCGATACCGATGAGGATCAGGCGAGAGGCGATGCCGGATTTGAGTTGATCGATAAGGAGTTGCTGTTCCTCGCTGGGAGTTCGGGGTAAGAAGGCTGACAGGTCGGCGGTGTAGCGCGCCTGGCTCACGACCCAGAGACAAGCGCCTACAAACACAAGCCAAAGAAGGATCGCGGGGCTGATACGCGATTTCATGACCCGATCGCTCATGAACCGGTACCCTTGCGGATGCTCATTACCGAGTGGTCACCGTCGGCTTGCCAAATTTCCACCTTGCGCAACTCGCCTCCTGTTCCTTCCATGCGTATGCGGTCGATCAGGCGGACCAGGCGAGTGTCCAGTGGGGTCAGCACCAGGGTCCATCGGTCGCTACCTCCTTCGAGGCCGAGACGATACAGCCGTTCCAGTGCCCTGCGGTCGCCGGCGAGGGTGGCGCGGATGCCTTCGATCATGCCCCCCACCTCTGGATAGTCCTTGAGTGACAGCCCGTGGTTTTGGAGGGGTCCTTCGACGGTGAGGACCTCGCCCTTCAATACCAAGGCCTCGATCCGGGGCTTGAGGGTATGCTTTTCCAGGCGGTCGGGTGGTACGAACAACAACTCGCCGGAAGACTCCACGGGCTCGTCCAGGATACTAAGGTACTTCATCTCGGTGAAGGTGGCCGCCCCATGGGTGTTGTTTGCCAGTGCCCCCATGAGTTCATCGACCCTAAGCTGAGCGGCTGGCAAGTACAGACTGAATCCCAAAAAAATGAGGGCGAGGATAACTTTCTCCTTCATGTTCATGTGCCGTTCTGGGCTCATCATGATGCTTCGCCGTTGGCGCTGTTTAGGGGCAAGCGCCAGAAATCATGAAAATTAAACCAGTTAAAAGGGTAGACGCGACAGTATCGCTCCAGGCATGCGGCATAGGCCGAGACCGCCCGACGGGAGGCACCATCCCGCTCCTCGCGCTTAATATCCGTGAAATCAACCAGGGTTTCAAAATGGATGGCGTAGCGGTTGCCGCCTAGATAAAGACCCGTCATGAAGAGCACCGGGCGCTTGAGAATGGCCGCCAGCCGCATGGGACCCAGCGGAAAGGCGGTGGCCTCGCCCAGAAATTGCACCATCAGGCTGGGATCACCATTCAGGGTACGATCCGCAAGAACCCCCAGAATCATCCCCTTGTCCAGACAGGCCTGCGCCTGAAGCATGGAGTCGAGTTGGCCAAGAGGAATAATATCCTGTTTGGAAAGAGGATTGATGGCGGCTAGGGCTGCATTGATCTTGCGCGCATTGTTCTCGTACATGGCCATGGCTACTCTCAGACTGGGCCTTTGCCGGCTGAGGGCCCGCACCACCTCGAAGCTCCCGAGATGGGCGCCGATCAAGAAGGCACCCCGCCCCGCCGCTAGCTCCGTCTCTAACACTGCCGCGCCATGCACTTGGATATCGAAGAGATCGAAACGGTCGTTAAGCAGATAGATGCGGTCATGGGTACAGGAGGCGAAGCTGTGAAAATGACGAATCAGGTCTGTAAAGCGGGGCTCCCGCCCCAAGGCACGCCTTAAATAGGTCAGGGAGGCTTGTCGGGCGGCCGGTGCAAAAATCAGGAAGTAGAGACTGATGCCCAATAATAGGGCGCGCGCCAAACGGCGTCCCAGGCGTAGCGAGATCCAGGTCATCAGCCGGAGCATGGCCATATTGCTGCGTTCCGGGCGCCAAACCCATTCGGCCTGACGCGCGAAGAGAGGCGCACTCAAGAAATCCCGCCCCCAGGACTGTTCGTGGTGAAGGCCAAGACGCCACTCGCCACCAGACGCTCCCCCGCCAGGACCTCGAAGCGGAAAACCGCCCCCGCTGTTGCGACATAGTTGAGGCGCAGGGCTTCTCCCACCCCGACCGGGTTTGGAAACTTGGCCGACCTGATCGTCGTGAAGGCTAGCGGCAGGCCCTCCCGAGAGGCCACGGCACGCAAAGCCTGATCCAAGAGCACCACGCCAGGCAAGATGGGCTGTCCGGGAAAATGGCCGACATAGGCCGGATGATCGGTTGGGATCAGGAGGGGCAGTCCTGGTTCGGTCACGCCGGCGGACCCTGGTCTGTTTGTGAACCCAGTCGCGCTAAAAGTATTTGTTTTGCTTGAGCGGATAACTTCCCCACGGCATTGCGCGGCAGGGTTTCCGTGAACAATAGCGGTCTGGGCAGAAAAACGGGATCGATGCGTTCACGCAAGGCTTGCATAAGGGTGTCAGCCGGCAACTCCGGTGCCACGACCAGGGCGATAAGGCGTCGGACACCTCCCGTCTCGTCATCAGGCGGCAGAAGGAAGATGCCATCGCGCACCCCCGGGATGGCGTTGAGTTGGTGGTTGAGATACCCCAGAGATGCCCTTTTTCCAGCGATATTAACAACATCTGCATGGCGGCCTTGGAGGAGAAACCGAGTCGGATTGGTGCCCTGGAGTTCAATGACATCGCAAAGCGGTGTCGTTGCTTCGATATCCTGGCCTTGTGCCCATACCGCCTCGCCCTCGCAATGGAGATGGATACCCGTGAAGGTCTCCCAGGTGGCGTCAGACGTGGTGCGTCGAGAGGCGATCAGTCCGGTTTCGGTGCAACCGTATATCTCCAACAGGGGGGCCTTGAAACGAGTCTCCGCCTCGACAGCCAGGTCTGGCGACAGGGGAGCGGTGGCGGACAGCAGCAGGTCAACGGCTGGTAGGGCGCCCTGCTCCGCAAGCAGTGTCCGCAGGTGATAGGGCGTGGTTACCAGAACCCGCGGTTGGGGGAGGGCGGCCAGGGCCGCGCAGATGTCGGCGGGATAGAAGGGGCGCGTGGCGTCCAGTGCGCAACCGCTTTGCAGGGGCAACAATACCGTGGATTCCAGGCCGTACATGTGCTGGGCTGGCACGGTCCCCACAAGGGCGTGGCCTTGGGTAACACCCAATCGTTCAGCCTCCCGACGGGCGTTGCGCGCCAGGCTGCCCCACTGTTTGACATGGGGCACCGGCTCACCAGTGGATCCGGCGGTGAACACGTAGGCGATGACCTGGTCGCAATCGATGTCGGGGATAGCCGTGTCAGCCGGGGTCCCTGCCCAGGGTGGGTAGTCGAAGACAGGCAGATCGAAGCTGCCGACGTCCTGGTCGGCTATACAAAAGGCATCCGGGGCGATGCGCCGCATCTGCCGGATCATTTCCGGGGTGTAACTGGAGGGCAAAAGACTGACCTGGCCGTTGAGGATGCAAGCCGCGAGGGCAACGGTAAATCGGTAGTGGTCAACGCAGAGATTGAGGGCATGCCTCCCCGGAGGCAACAAGTCAGCGATCCGACGAGCCTCGCCTAGAAACCGATGGGCGCTGACCGGGAGGCTATCACACCAGGCCACAATACCATCAGGGTAATGATGGGTGATCAGGGGTAGTGATGGCATGTTAGGCGCGATTACGGCTTAGCGGGTCTGAACGGCAGCGTCGTGACATCCCTTCGGAGTTTTCCAGAAGACCATGATGCTGGCCCAGATGCTCGTGTGCTCCAGATGGGGCAGTTTGCGTAGGCGTGCCAGGTGCTCCACGGCAAACATGAGCAGAATCAATGGAAATGTCAGAAAATTAGCGAAAATTGACCAAACTTGAATGCTGCCAAATAAAAACAGGATCGAGGAAACCAGGCTGATAACTAAGAAAAAACATGTCCAGGCCAAAGTTATATCGCGCGTATAGCGAACCACTTCAGGCTCAAGGCTGCCCCGCACTACCTCGGCCATGCGAGTACATAGAGGTTGCCGTCCAGGCGCCAGCGTGAGACCAAACCCCAGGGCTAAGCCGACCTGAGTGCCGACATGCTGCATGAAATAGACCCAGTCGAAATTTCGCTCCAGGGCCTCCCAGCACCACCCGAGGACAAGACACAAACCGATACCGAGCAGCAGAGTGGGCAGGCGCCGGGGGGAGCGCCAAGCCAGCGCTAGCAGGATAGCCAAGGGGGGCGTCAGGGACACTGCTACTCCCAGCGAAGGGGCGGTGGTGGCCGCCGAGGTTGCAGCACTGTAATGCGCCAGCAAGGGGTAGAGGATGACTCCCGCGGCGATGAACCCCCAGCGGACTGCGCGCATCCGTTCCGGGCTCATAGTGTCCTGGCCGCCGCAATGTGTTCGGTCAGATTGGCGAGGGAACTGAATATCCTAACATTGTCAGCATTATCCGCGCGCAACTGGAAACCGTAGCGTTTTGAAATGACGAGGGCAATTTCCAGAATGTCAATGGAATCGAGACCCAATCCCTCGCCATAAAGGCTGGCTTCAGGTTGAATATCCTCCGGGTTGATGTCGAGATTGAGGGCGGCGACGATGATTCGTGCGACCTCGTGTTGCAGCGCATGATGGGCTTCAGACATGGTAAATCCGCCATTATTCGGGCTCTGGCCATCGCTTACCTGTCTGGGCCCCAGCGGCCTAGGCCCGCGCTTTGTCGCGGGTAAAGCGGGAAACCCGCTTCGGTGGAATTAGGGGTGATCAGATGAGTGTTGCGGAAGCGAAACCACCGATGAAACCACTAGATAAGTCTAGTTTTTCCCGGCTTTTAAATCAGTTTGAGGCGATCATTATAGCCCGAAATCTATTTTAGTCAATATTTTCAATATTATGTAGCTGTTGATGATGCCTGGGCAGTGTCGGCATGGGCACCGATCTCAAACCTTGGTCGGTTAGGTCCTTAGTTTACTGGATAGTTTAGGCGGCATAAACTCGGGGAACCTTGAACTCGGAAATCAGACCCAGGTGTAATCCGATGAAGTCATCAGTCCCCACAGTCGCCCTCATCCCCGTCGTCTTCTCGCTGCTCTTGCCCGCCACCGAGGCCCAGGCCTTCAAGTGCGTGCCCCTCTATGGCAACTGGTGCGGTCCTGGCCACCCCTCGGGCCCGGCCCTGCCACCGGTGGATGGATTCGATGCCGCTTGCATGCGCCACGACTACTGTATGGCCGGCCCGGGACCCGATACCCTGTGTGACCGCGCCCTGGTCAATGAACTCAATCTGCTCGCCGCCCAGTTCGGTTATCTGCCACGGCCGCTGCAATGGGTCGAGTATGTCATTCGGGTCAAGGCCGGCGGCGGCTGGGGGGGTATGCCCATGCCCACGCCCTGGGATGCCAACGGCCTCATGTCGAGCCTCATGGCCTCCTGTTGGTGATCCCTCCTGGTTTGCGAGACGAGGTTTTTCCGGGGGCCTGACGGCATCTTAGCTGCCGGTGATGAAACAGCCTGCCCTCGGGGTGCCGGAGAAGCCGCGGGACCCGATGGAAATCGGGGCGCTAAAAAATCTGGCATGGCCGCCGCACTTGGGCTATGTTCGATTTTCCATTCAAAAGAGATGATGAGGATCACTAGATGAAAAAATCCCTGATTGCCCTGGCGACCGCCGCTCTCTTCACGGGTTCGGCCCTGGCCGCCGACCTCGCGACCCCGGACGAGGCCAAGGCCATGTCCCAAAAGGCCCAGGCCGCCGTCAATGAAATGGGCAAAGACAAGGCCTTCGTTGTCTTCGCCGCCCCCGATGGCGGTTTCAAGGTCAAAGACCTGTATGTCTTCTGCATGGACATGGACGGCGTCATGCTCTCCCACGCCGTCAAGCCTGAGCTGGTGGGCAAGAATTTGCTCACCTTCAACAAGTATGGCGACGAACTCTTCAAAAACATGATCGCAACCGTCAAGGCCTCCGGCGAGGGCTGGGTGGACTATAAGTGGCCCTATCCGGGTACCGAGGAGATCAAGGCCAAGACCAGCTACGTCATGACCAATAAGGGAGGCTTCTTCTGCGGGGTGGGTGCCTACAAGTAGCAAGTAGCCAGGCCCGCCTTGGCGTCACGCCCGGGAGCTTGCCCCGGGCGAGATGGAGATAGTTTCAAGCTGGCTGGAACCGGCTTGGGCGAGTAGCTATACTATTGGGCTTCGCGGCGTTTCTCTTGGGGGACGCCGCGCCCAACACCGCGACGAACAGCCTACCAAATCGCCGAACCCGACCGCTGCTCCGAGGTTCCCGCCCGGAGAGCGCCACCTTGAGAGACCAGACGAAGATGCAAGTATCAGTGGAGATTGGAGCCGGACTCGAACGGCGCATGACGGTCGCCTTGGAGCCCGAGCAGGTCGAGGCCGAGGTGGAAAAACGTTTGCGCGAATTCGCGCGCTCGGCGCGGATGCCCGGGTTTCGGCCAGGTAAGATCCCGGTCAAGACCTTGCGTCAACGGTACGGCGTCCAGATTCAGGGCGAGGTTTTCTCCGAGTTGATGCAGTCCACCTTTGGGCAGGCCCTCGTTCAGGAGCAGCTCAATCCCGTGGCCCAGCCGGCCTTTGCCGTGGACATGGACCCGGCGGCGCGGCGTTACGCCTATACCGCCACCTTCGATATTCTGCCGGAATTCGAGTTGGGCCCCCTGGTCGGTAAAACCCTCAAGCGCCCCGTGGCGGCCGTGGCCGATGCCGATCTGGAGGCCCTGGTTGAACGGCTGCGTGACCAACGCAAAACCTTCAATGAGGTGGATCGTCCCGCCCAGGATGGCGATCGGGTCACCATCAGCTTCGTTGCCACCCTGGCCGGGGAGTCCGAGCCTTTCCCAGGTGGTTCGGGCAAGGATTTTCAGCTCGTGCTGGGTAGTGGCCAGATGATCCCCGGCTTCGAGGCCGGTCTGGTGGGTGCTTCCGCGGGCGAGGAGCGGGTGCTCGAGTTGAGCTTCCCCGCCACCTATCACGCCGAGCATCTCAAGGGTAAGGCGGCCTCCTTCCTGGTCACGATACAGACCGTGGCCGAGCCCCAACTGCCCGAGGTGGATGCGGAATTTGCAAAGGCCTTTGGCGTTGATGATGGGGATATCGAGCATTTTCGCCAGGATGTGCGCGCCAACATGACGCGCGAACTCAAGCAGCGCGTCGATGCCAAGATCAAATCACAGGCCCTGGACCTCTTGTTAGAGACCAACCCCATCGAGATCCCGCCGTCCCTGGTCGCCCAGGAGGTCCAGGTTCTCAAGGAGCAGATGCGCCAGAATCTCCGTGGCAACACCAAGATCGAGTTGCCCGATAACCTCTTTGAGGAGAGTGCCCAACGGCGCGTCAGGCTGGGTCTGGTACTGGCCAAGGTGGTGAAGGCCAACGAGATCAAGGCGGACCCCGAGCGGGTGCGCGAGGCGGTCGAGGATCTGGCCTCCACCTACGAGAACCCCAAGGAGGTGGTTGACTTTTACTATGGGAGTAAGGAGCACCTGGCCTCGGTCGAGGCCCTGGCCCTGGAGGGTCAGGTGGTGGACTGGGTGCTGACCCAGGTCCAGGTCGAGGATGAGCCCCAGGGCTTCCAGGAACTCATGAATCCGGCCACCTCTTGATCCGGGCAGTAGGGGAGAATCGACCTTGATGACGCCAAATCAGATCATTACCGCGAATACCGACTGGAATCCCCAGGGACTTGGGCTCATTCCCATGGTCGTCGAACAGACCGCCCGGGGCGAAAGGGCCTATGACATTTACTCGCGCCTGCTCAAGGAGCGTGTCATCTTCCTGGTCGGGCCGGTGGAGGATCAGATGGCTAACCTGGTGGTGGCCCAGCTCCTGTTCCTGGAATCCGAGAATCCGGACAAGGATATCCACCTTTATATCAATTCGCCCGGCGGAGCCGTCACCGCGGGTCTGGCCATTTACGACACCATGCGCTTCATCCGCCCGGATGTGAGCACCATGTGCATCGGCCAGGCCGCCAGCATGGGGGCCCTGCTGTTGGCGGGCGGGGCAGCGGGCAAGCGTTATTGCCTACCGCATTCGCGCATGATGATCCATCAACCGCTGGGCGGTTTTCAGGGCCAGGCGACGGACATTGATATCCATGCCCGCGAGATCCTGCACATTCGCGACCAGCTCAATCAGATCCTGGCCCACCACACGGGTCAGCCCGTTGAAAAAGTGGCGGACGACACGGAACGTGACCGTTTTCTGGGCCCCGAGGATTCCGTGGCCTACGGCCTCATTGATAAGGTGCTTGAGCAGCGTTTAGCGGCCAAGACAGCCAAGTCCTGAGGCCCTGTTTCTTGCCCCCGGCCCCGCGTCTTCCCCTCGCTCGGGACGGCGATGAGCGCGGCCCCACCATCGAATTGGCGGAGATCGACCCCCGATGAGTCAACGTAAGAGCGAAGACAGCAAACTCCTCTATTGTTCCTTCTGCGGCAAGAGTCAGGCGGAGGTGCGCAAACTGATCGCGGGTCCCTCGGTCTTTATCTGCGATGAGTGTGTCGAGTTGTGTAACGACATCATTCGCGAGGAGGTGGAAGGGGAAACCGCTACCGAGACCAGTAGCAAGCTGCCAAAGCCGCGAGAGATCAATGCCAGCCTGGACCAGTACGTGATTGGCCAGGAGCAGGCCAAGAAGGTGCTGTCCGTCGCCGTCTATAACCATTACAAGCGCATGGAGGCGGCGACCGCCAAGGAAGAGGTCGAGATCTCCAAGAGCAACATCCTCCTCATTGGCCCCACGGGCTGCGGTAAGACGCTGCTCGCGGAGACCCTGGCGCGCCTGCTCGATGTTCCCTTCGCCATTGCCGACGCCACCACCCTCACCGAGGCCGGCTATGTGGGCGAGGATGTGGAAAACATCATCCAGAAGCTCCTGCTGAAGTGCGACTACGACGTGGAGAAGGCTCAGACGGGCATCGTCTATATCGACGAGATCGACAAGATCTCGCGCAAGGCGGATAACCCTTCCATCACACGCGATGTCTCCGGCGAGGGGGTGCAGCAGGCCCTGCTCAAGCTGGTCGAGGGTACCATCGCCTCGGTGCCGCCCCAAGGCGGGCGTAAGCATCCCCAACAGGAATACCTGCAGGTCGATACCTCCAACATCCTCTTCATCGTGGGCGGCGCCTTCGCGGGTCTGGAGAAGGTCATCCGCAACCGTTCCCGCAAGGGCGGTATCGGCTTTAGCGCCGAGGTCCAGAGCCTGGACGACACCAAGCGCCTCGGTGAGGTCTTCCGCGAGGTGGAGCCCGAGGATCTGATCCGCTACGGCCTCATCCCCGAGTTTGTCGGCCGCCTGCCGGTGGTCGCGACTCTGGAGGAACTCGATGAGAATGCCCTGATGCGTATCCTCACCGAGCCCAAGAATGCGCTGGTCAAGCAGTATTCCCGCCTGTTTGAGATGGAAGGTTGCGAACTGGATCTGCGTCCGGACGCCCTGCGCGCCGTCTCCCGCAAGGCCATGGAGCGGAAGACTGGCGCCCGCGGGCTGCGTACCGTCATGGAACAAATTTTGCTCGACATCATGTACGATCTGCCGTCCATGGAGCATGTGAGCAAGGTCGTGGTGGATGAATCGGTGATCCGGGGTGATAACCGCCCCTTCGTCATCTACGATGGCGGTGAACTGCCCTTGGCCGCCTCGGAGTGATTGGCCTGGCCGGCTGGGTTAGACCCCGCCGGCGTGGGATTGGGCCTCCGGTGTTGAAGGCGTCCTGGCCTGCCCTGATATCCTCCGTAATCGGTGATCTTGTCGCCGTCCCTCAATCCAGCCCGCCGGTTCGGGCCAGAATCGCCCTAACCGGTACCCAGGTGAGCTGATCCCCATATTTCCTTAGGAGCGCCTTCTCGCCCATGGCCCTGAAAGACACCTCGAAGATTGCGAACCCTGGTTTTCCCCAGGAAGTGCCGGTCCTGCCGCTGCGGGATGTCGTCGTCTATCCCCACATGGTGATTCCCCTCTTCGTTGGCCGGGACAAGTCAATTCGGGCGCTTGATAGCGCCATGTCCAGCGATAAGCAGATCCTGCTCATCGCCCAGAAGAGCGCCGACACCGACGAGCCGGATGCTCCGGATCTGCATGAGGTAGGCACCCTTGCCAACATCCTGCAACTCCTCAAGTTGCCTGACGGCACCGTCAAGGTCCTGGTGGAGGGTATCCGCCGGGCCCGCATCGACGCCTTTGTTCACACCGACCACCTCTTTGTCGCCGAAGTGACTCCTCTGATCGAGCGGGTCGCGATGGACGAGCGTGAGATGGAAGTGCTGATGCGGTCGGCCGTGAGCCTCTTCGACCAGTACGTCAAGCTTAACAAGAAGGTGCCGCCCGAGGTCCTGACCTCCCTGGCGGCCATCGATGACGCCGCGCGCCTGGCGGACACTCTGGCCGCGCATATGTCCCTGGGGCTGGATGAGAAGCAGCATGTGCTGGAGATTCTCGATACCCAGGAGCGTATCGAGCATTTGATGGGGCTGATGGAGGGGGAAAACGACATTCTCCAGACGGAGAAGCGTATCCGTGGCCGCGTCAAAAAGCAGATGGAGAAGAACCAGCGCGAGTACTACCTCAACGAGCAGATGAAGGCCATCCAGAAGGAACTGGGCGACTTGGATGAGGCACCACCGAGTGAGATTGATGAACTGGCCAAGCGCATCGAGGAGGCTGGCATGCCCAAGGAGGCCAAGGACAAGGCCTTGGGCGAATTGCGAAAATTCAAGCTCATGGCACCCATGTCTTCCGAGGCGACGGTGGTGCGTAACTACATCGACACCCTCGTCAACGTCCCCTGGAAGAAACGCACCCGCATTCGCAATGACCTGACCCTTGCCGGGGAGGTGCTGGAAAAGGACCATTATGGCCTGGAGAAGGTTAAGGAACGCATCCTCGAATACTTGGCGGTCCAGCAACGGGTGCGCAAGCTCAAGGGGCCCATCCTCTGCTTGGTAGGCCCCCCGGGCGTCGGCAAGACCTCGCTGGGGCAGTCCATTGCCCGCGCCACCAACCGCAAGTTCGTGCGCATGTCCCTCGGTGGGGTGCGCGACGAGGCGGAGATTCGCGGTCACCGACGCACCTACATTGGGGCCCTGCCGGGTAAGATCATCCATAACCTGTCCAAGGTCGGCTCTCGCAATGCCTTTTTCCTGCTCGACGAGATCGATAAGATGAGCATGGATTTCCGGGGAGATCCGGCCTCTGCCCTGTTGGAGGTCCTGGACCCGGAGCAGAACCATACCTTTGTCGATCACTATCTCGAATGCGATTTCGACCTCTCCGAGGTCATGTTCGTGGCCACGGCCAATACCCTGAATATTCCTCCGGCGCTGCTCGATCGCATGGAGGTCATCCGCCTCTCCGGCTATACGGAGGACGAGAAGGTCAATATCGCCGAGCGCTACCTGATCCCCAAACAGTTGAAAAGCAACGGCCTCAAGGATGACGAGGTGACGATCCGCGACAGCGCCCTGCGTGACATCGTTCGCTATTACACCCGGGAGGCGGGGGTGCGCAACCTGGAACGGGAGATCTCCAAGATCTGCCGCAAGGTGGTCAAGGAGATTTTGCTCAAGCCCAAGTTGGGCAAGTTGGTGGTCGTGCCCAAGTCCCTGGAGAAATACCTGGGGGTTCAGCGTTTCCGCTACGGCCGCGCCGACGAGCGGGATCAGGTGGGCCAGGTGACGGGTCTGGCCTGGACCGAGGTGGGCGGCGAGTTGCTGCGTATCGAGTCCGCCCTGGTGCCGGGCAAGGGCAAGTTTACCTATACGGGCCAGTTGGGTGATGTCATGCAGGAGTCCATCCAGGCCGCCATGACCGTGGTCCGTAGCCGGGCCGAATCCCTCGGTATCAATCCGGATTTTCACCAGAAAACCGATGTCCACATCCATGTCCCCGAGGGTGCTACGCCTAAGGATGGACCCAGCGCCGGGGTGGCCATGTGCACCGCCCTGGTCTCGGCCCTGACGCGGGTGCCGGTGCGTTCCTCCGTCGCCATGACCGGTGAGATCACCCTGCGCGGCGAGGTGCTGCCCATCGGTGGCCTCAAGGAAAAGCTCCTGGCGGCCCATCGCGGCGGTATCGAGATTGTCATAATTCCGCGGGATAATGAGCGGGATTTGATCGAGATTCCCAAGAATATCAAGCAACATCTCGACATTCGCCCGGTGCGCTGGATTGATGAGGTGCTGGATATTGCCCTGAGTGCCCGGCCCGAGCCCCTGGAGATACTGCCCGAGGCGGAGGTGCCCGTCGCGGAATCCGGGGAACTAGCCGCGGAGCGGGCCGGGGCCGTCATCCGGCACTGACAGGCACCCGACCAGGTCAGGTTGGGATCCGGGGGGTGAAAGTGATTGCCCGTCTGGGCGGAATCCTATAATGTCTTCGCCATGAGGTCGGTGGTCGGGGTGATGGCCGGGCGTGCGGCCCCCGTATTTTCCGGTAGTGAAGACACAGGATCCGCAATCGACATCGGGCCACGGACGCAGGGCGTTTTGTAGGCCCTAATATTATTAAAAGGGGGGAAAATGAATAAGTCGGACTTGATTGAGGCCATGGCGGAGGCAGGTGACATTTCCAAGGCCGCGGCGGGGCGTGCCTTCGACGGACTCACGGATGCCATTGCGGTGAGCCTTAAAAATAACGAAAACGTCTCGATTTTGGGTTTTGGCACCTTCTCCGTTAAGGAGCGCGCCGCCCGCTCGGGCCGCAATCCCAAGACGGGCCAGATTATCGCCATCGCCGCCTCGCGGACGCCGGCATTCAAGGCTGGCAAAGGGCTGAAGGACGCAGTACAATAATTGCGGTCAGTCGGGAGCGCCCCGATATCGGGGTGCTTAGCTCAGTTGGGAGAGCATCGCCCTTACAAGGCGAGGGTCGCAGGTTCGAACCCTGCAGCACCCACCAAAGTTTCTAAGGAGTGGTAGTTCAGTTGGTTAGAATACCGGCCTGTCACGCCGGGGGTCGCGGGTTCGAGCCCCGTCCACTCCGCCAATAAGCGAACGCGGGGTATCCTTCAGAGGGTACCCCGTTTTCATTTGTACCTCCACCACCCGGGGTTCCAAGGCCTGACCCCCCGGCCTCGGGACGTGCCCTTTTCCAATTACTCCTTCCTATCACTCAAGGCAACATCGGACCCATCATGCTGCAAGAGATTCGAGAACGCGCTCAGGGCTGGATTGCATGGGGGGCGGTGATCCTCATCAGCATTCCCTTCGCCTTCTGGGGCATCCAGTCCTATATTGGCGGCGGCACCGAACCCGTCGTCGCCACCGTCAATGGCACCGAGATCACGGCCCGGGCCTTTGACAGGCAAGTCGAGGAGACCCGGATGCGGTTGCGGGAGCGCCTGGGTGCTGCCTACCGGCCCGAACTCTTCGAGGAGCAGGCCCTGCGCGCCCAGGTGTTGAATGGCATGATCCAGGAGCAGCTCCTGCTTCAGGCATCCCACAACATGGGGCTGCGTGCCTCAAACCGGGAACTCCAGGCCGCCATCCTTTCCAATCCCGCCTTTCAGCGGGATGGCCGCTTCGATAAGGCGACCTATGACCGCATGCTGGAACTGCAGGGTACCAGCGCCCCTCAGTATGAGGAGAGCCTGCGTCAACGCATCGTTGGCACCCAGATTCAGCGCGCCGTCGACGCAAGCGAACTGGCCACCGACCTTGAGATGGCCGAGGCTATCCGCCTGGATCGTCAGCAGCGCCGCTTGGCCTACATCCGTGTCCCCAAGGTCGCCTTCCTGGATACGACCCCCGTCCCCGAAGAGGAAATTCAGGCGTGGTATAAGTCCCACGCGGACCGCTACCTGACTCCCGAACGGGTCAAGCTCTCCTATCTGGTCCTGGATGCCGCGACCCTTGACGTGGGTCAGCCCCTGGACGAGGATTCCCTGCGACGTCTTTATGACGAGGAGCAGGAACGTTTCCGCGAACCGGAACAGCGCCGCGCCCGTCACATCCTAGTGACCCTGGCCGCGGGCGCCGATGCCACCGCCGAGGCGGAGGCCAAGGCCCGTATAGAGGCCATCCAGGTCCGCCTGGCCGCTGGCGAGGACTTCGCCACTCTGGCCCGCGAACTCTCCCAGGACCCCGGCTCCGCCCCGCAAGGGGGTGATCTGGGGATGTTTGGCAAGGGGGTCATGGACCCGGCCTTCGAACAGGCGGCCTTCAGTCTGGAAACCGGCAAAACCAGCGAGCCGGTGCGCAGCCAATTCGGCTATCACCTGATCCAGGTCACCGAGATCCAGCCAGAGACCCTCAAGCTCTTTGCGGAGGTCAGGGAACAACTCGTGACCGAGGCTACCCGTGGCGGTGCCGAGGCGGTCTTTTATGATATGGCGGAGCGTCTGGCCAACCTGGTCTATGAAAACCCGGACAGCCTGCAGCCAGCGGCCGAGGCCCTGGGTCTGAAACTCCAGTCCAGCGACTGGATCGGCCGCGAAGGCGACCCCGACCTGCTGGCTAACCCCAAGCTGGTTGCGGCGGCCTTCAGCCCCGAGGTGCTGCACGAGGGGGTCAATAGCGACCTGATCGAGCCCGAGGCCGAGGCTCTCCAGGCCCTGGTGCTGCGGGTGACCGAACACGAGGAGGCGGCCCCCAAACCCCTGGAGGCGGTGCGCGATGAAATCATAGCCACCATCCGTGAACAGAAGGCTGGCGTGGCGGCCCAGGCGGCGGCTCAGGCCATGACCGAACGGCTCAAGGCCGGCGAGGCCCTGACGAGTGTCGCGGGGAATTACCCCATCACCGAGACCGGGCTGGTGCAGCGTGACGCGGAGTCCGTGCCGGGAGAGATCATCAATCTGGCCTTCACCCTGCCCAGACCTGCCCCGGGCGCCGCCAGCTACAGCCAGCGGCCAGCTGCCGATGGCGATGCCCTGGTGGTGGCCGTTACCGAGGTGGTGGATGGCAACAAGGCCAACCTGGACGAGGCCGCCCTGACCCAGGCCAGCCGTGAACTGACCCAGGTGCTAGGCCGAGGTTATTACGATAGCCTGCTCAAGGATATGGAGAACCGTGCCCGGATCGAGCGCAAACCCATCCAGGAGGCTACGGGTCAGTAGCCTTCCTCCCGAGGGTCCAGAGGGTCGCTGAGACCCTCGGATCCTTAACCTTCCGGTGCCGGCTAGGCCGGCTCCTGCATAGGGTGTCAGCGGGCCACGTCTCAGGTCCCCTCCAGCCGATCGTAATAGCGGGCGCGATAGAGGAGGCGGGGGAACTGACCTTCCTCGAAACCGGTGCGGGTATGCAGCACATTGTTGCAGATGAGTCCCCAGCCGGGCTCTAGCCGGGCGTGGAAGTGAGCCTCCAGGCCACTGTCGAGGATCTCTTTCAGGACCAGGACGGCCTCCTGGGTCAGGGGATCATCGCGCCAGGCAATGTTGCGCTTCCGATCCGTGTAACGCATGTGTAGGCGTCCATCCGGCCGCACCGAGAAGACGGGGCCGGGCTGTTCCGGGCGCCCATCCTCCCCCCCGGCCAGATTGGCGGGAATGGTCATGGCCCGCGGGTGCATGAGGGCCTGGACATAGTCGGGGTTCCGATCGCGCAGGGCGAGGTAGGCGATCTCGTGGTCGAGGAGGTCATTGTCCCCGCCGCTGGCGGCGGGGTGAACGCAATGCAGCAGCAGGCCATGGATCTGGCGCTCGGGCCGGTTGTAGTAGCCATCCGTGTGCCAGGCGATGGGCCGGGTGGTGTAGGGAATGTATCCAGTGTGGCGGTCGTCGGTCTGCACCTTGAGGGAGGTGATGGCATCCTCGTCCGCTCCGGCGTTGTGATCCAGGCGGCGCAGGCCAAACTGCTCGCCCAGGGCCCGGATGATGTCCTTGTCGGGGTCGTCGCCCAGCCCGCTGATATAGATGGCCATGTTGGCGCGGCGACAACGGTCGAGAATGGCGTCGTGCTCGGTGGGAGTGAGGTGGCGCGGGTCATGGACCTCGACGATCAGGTCTTCCACCCGCTGCGGGTGGGCCTCCAGCTTGGCCTGACGCCAGCGCTGATAGGCCTCCGGCTGGTCGAGGTCGAAGGGTGAGTGTTCCGGGTCGGTCATGGTCGGCATGGGTGGCGCTCTCGTTACGGCTGTTGCGGCAGGTTGGGGCCTTACCTCGACCCCCTTAATCCGGGACTATAATAAAGGTCGCAACGGGGCAAAATCGAGGGGCTCATCATGTCCGTATCTAAGTATTCGCTAATGTTGACGGCGGTGGATTTCTCCGCCCAATCCGAGAACCTGACTGCCCGCGCGGTCCAGTTGCGCGACCTGTTCGGGGCGCGCCTGAGCCTGCTGCATGTGGTGGAGTATCTGCCCATGGCCTATTCCGGCGACCTGGTGCTGCCAGAAGGCTTCGACCTGGAGCAGGAATTGCTGGATGTCGCCTCGCGTCAGATGGCGGCCCTGGGTGAGCGCCTGGGCGTGGCCGCGGAGGATTGCCATGTCGAGATCGGCAACACGGGTCACACCATCCTACGGGTCGCCGAGGAACGGGGGGCGGACCTCATCCTGGTTGGCAGCCACGGGCGCCATGGTCTGGCGGCCCTGCTGGGCTCCACCGCCCGAAGCGTCCTCAATGGCGCCCACTGTGATGTGCTGGCGGTGCGGGTGCCGGAGGACTAGAACCGCCCTCTCACCCCATCCGGGCGGTTGTCCCGGACAGGGGTTACCGCCATTGGTTAGGCATAAGGCGGTCTTTTGTTCTAATCTTGCCGGGCTAGCCGTTCAGTTTCGCCCGGAGGATGCCATGACCGACCCCAGTAACCCCAGACATGCCCTCACGGGCAAGCAGATTGACCTTGGTAAGCTTGACCAAGTCGTGGCCACGGCCCGCCAGGCCCGCGATGAGCGCGCCCTGGGCTACCGCGATCAGGCCCTCAAGCTCTATCCCTGGGTCTGCGGCCGTTGTGGCCGCCACTTCGGCAACGAAAATCTGCGGGAGTTGACGGTTCACCATAAGGATATGGATCACGACAACAACCCGGCGGACGGCAGCAACTGGGAACTCCTCTGCCTCTATTGCCACGACAACGAGCACCAGCGGTACGAGGAACACCTGGCCGCCATCGCCGCTGGCCGAGCCGGCGGCGGGCCCTCGGCCGCCACCACCAAGATCGCCACGCACAAACCCTTTGGTGACCTGGCGTCCCTCCTCAAGCGGAGCGATTGAAGGCCCATGCCACTCGTCAGTCTGCGATCCCTCACCCTCTCCTATGGCCATCCGCCCCTCCTGGAGGAGGTGAGTTTCGAGCTCGAGCGGGGTGAGAGGGTCTGCCTCATCGGCCGCAACGGCACCGGCAAATCCACCCTGCTGCGCATCCTGACGGGCGAGGTCCAGCCCGACGGGGGCGAGGTCTGGGTGCGCGAGGGCGCGACCATCGCCCGCCTGACCCAGGAGGTGCCCGAGGGCATGGGGGGCAGCGTCTTCGATCTGGTGGCCGGCGGGCTCGGCGAGCAGGGTGAGTTGGTGCGCGAATATCACGACCTGAGCCATCGCCTGGATGGGGCTGGGGGCGGGGAGGGTGCCGTGGTCGGCGCGGCCCAGGCCGAGGAACTCCTGGAACGTCTGTCGCGGGTCCAGCAGCGGCTGGAGGCGGCCGGCGGCTGGGAGATCGAGCAGCGGACCGAACGTACCCTGTCGCGGCTGGACCTGGACCCGGAGGCCGATTTCGGCAGCCTCTCCGGGGGCCTCCAGCGCCGCGTCCTCCTGGCGCGGGCCCTGGTGCGGGAGCCCGACCTGCTGCTGCTCGACGAGCCCACCAACCACCTGGACATCCAGGCCATCGACTGGCTGGAGGGCTTCCTACCCGAGTTTCCCGGCGCCATCCTCTTCGTCACCCACGACCGCCTCTTCCTGCGCAAGCTGGCCACCCGCATCCTGGAACTCGACCGGGGGCGGCTGACGGACTGGCCAGGCAACTATGACAACTATCTGCGGCGGCGCGAGGAGCGGCTCCACGCGGAGCAGGTCGCCAATGCCCGCTTCGATCAGAAGCTCTCGGAGGAGGAGGTCTGGATACGTCAGGGCATCAAGGCCCGCCGTACCCGTAACGAGGGCCGGGTCCGTGCCCTCAAGGATCTGCGCGAAGAGCGCCAGGAGCGCCGCGAGCAGATGGGCAAAGCGCGCCTGCGCCTCGGCGAGGCGGAGCGCTCGGGCAAACTGGTGGTGGAGGCCGAGGATGTCACCTATGCCTGGGGCGGCGCCCCCGTGGTGCGGGACCTCAATACCCTCATCCTGCGTGGCGACAAGGTTGGCATCATGGGCCCCAATGGCGCGGGCAAGACCACCCTGTTGAAGCTGCTGCTGGGCCAGCTTGAGCCCAACAGCGGCAGCATCCGCCGCGGCACCAACCTCCAGGTGGCCTATTTCGATCAGCTCCGCGCCCAGCTCGACGAGGACAAGTCGGTGCTGGACAACGTCGCCGGTGGCAGCGACAAGGTCACCATCGACGGTCATAGCCGCCATGTCCTCTCCTATCTCAAGGATTTCCTCTTCACCCCCGAGCGCATCCGCCAGCCGGTGCGAGCCCTCTCCGGCGGTGAGCGCAACCGCCTGCTGCTGGCGCGGCTTTTCACCCAGCCCGCCAACCTGCTGGTCATGGACGAGCCCACCAACGATCTCGACACCGAGACCCTAGAGCTGCTGGAGGAGTTGTTGCTGGACTTCCAGGGCACCTTGCTGCTGGTCAGCCACGACCGCGCCCTGCTCGATGCCGTGGTCACCAGCACCCTGGTCTTCGAGGGCGATGGCCGGGTGCGGGAATATGTCGGTGGCTACGAGGACTGGCGCCGCCAGCGGCCAGCGCCGGAACCCGAGAAGGGCCGCCTGGTCAAGCCAGCCAAGGCATCCACCGGGGCCCCGGTCAAGGTCGCTCCGGGGCCGGCCCCCGACGCCAAGACCCACGCCAAGCGCGACAAGCTGGGCTTCAAGGAACAGCGCGAGTTGGAGGCCCTTCCGGCCCGCATCGAGGTCCTGGAGGTGGAGGTGGCGGGGATTCACGCCCGCATGGCCGATGCCGTCTTCTACCAGGGGTCCGGCACGGACATCGCCGCCACCCGCGACCGGCTAGGGGCGCTGGAGACGGAACTCGCTGCGGCCTACGTCCGTTGGGAGGCCTTGGAGGCCCTCAAGGGCTGAGAGACCCACATCGGGAGAGTCCCGGGTACCCCAGATTGAAAAAACCTGGCCTCCACCGTGGCGCCAGGGGGTAACTGGCCGTCCGGCAGGCGTCAGGTGCTCTGCGCTACAGGAGGGTGAGGGTGCCCTCAGGGCCCGGAGCGCGTTTGCGCCGCACCCTTTTCACGGCCCCTGTCCCCTTGCCCGATGCCAACGCCTTGAGTTGGAAGACCAACTCCAGGGCCTGCAGTGGCGTCAGGCTCTCCGGGTCGAGGTCCCGCAGCACCCCTACCGCCGGATTGGGCTCCTCCAGCGTAAAGAGGGACAACTGCGTCGAGGTCGATTGGCCCTGGCTGTGGCGCTGGGCGGCATCCTCCAGTTCCCGCAGCCGCAGGCGGGCGCGGTCGATGACGGCCTTGGGCACCCCCGCCAGACTCGCCACCTGGAGACCGTAGCTCTGGTTGGCCGGGCCTTCCCGGACCGCGTGCATGAAGACGATGCTGTCCCCGTATTCCACCGCGTCCAGATGGACGTTGGCGATGCCCGGGTATTCGTTCGGCAGGGTGGTCAGCTCAAAGTAATGGGTGGCAAAGAGGGTGAAGGCCCGAATCCGCGCCGCCAGCTCGACCCCGCAGGCCCAGGCCAGGGACAGGCCGTCGAAGGTGCTGGTGCCCCGGCCGATCTCGTCCATGAGCACCAGGCTGTGCTCGGTGGCGTTGTGGAGGATCAGGGCCGTCTCCTCCATCTCCACCATGAAGGTGGAACGCCCGCCCGCCAGGTCATCCGAGGCCCCGATGCGCGAGAAGATGCGGTCCACCGGCCCCAGCCGGACGGCGGCGGCGGGGACGTAGCTGCCCGCCAGGGCCATGAGGATGATGAGGGCGGTCTGGCGC
>JBASIS010000190.1:0-10086 GCA_049654905.1 Chromatiaceae bacterium | reverse complement strand
CGAAGAAGCCGGGCAGGCGCAGGGCGTTCATGCCACCGGAGATGATGGGCGTGGTGGGCTTCATGCCGTACCACTTCTGGTAGTAGACCGGGCCCTGGCACTCGTCGCGCTCGATCATGTAGGCGATCAGCTTGTCGGATTGGTCGCCTTCCATCTTGCCGTAGCCCATGGTCCCGACGTGGATGCCTGAAGCACCCTGCAGGCGGGAGATCTTGGCCAGGACGAAGGCGGTGTAGCCACGCTTGGCGGACGGCGAGGTGATCATGCCGTGGCCGGCGCGGTGGTAGTGCAGGTACTGGTTCGGGTACTGGCGACGGGCGGTGGTCACCATGCCCGGGCCGCCGACGAAGCCGTCGACCAGGAAGGCTACCTTGTCGGCATCCGGCCCGAAGGTTTCGAGGATGAAATCGGCGCGGGCGCACATTTCATAGTGGTCGTCGGCAGTGATGTTGGCCGAGAACAGCTTGGCCTGGCCGGTTTCGTCCTGGGCGCGCTTCATGGCGTCATAGACCAGGGGGTAAACCTTCTTGGCGGGGCAGAAGACCTGATTGCCCTGGGGCTCGTCGTTCTTAATGAAGTCGCCACCCAGCCAGAACTGGTAGGCGGCCGCGGCGAAGGGCTCGGGGCGTAGGCCGAGCTTGGGCTTGATGATGGTGCCGGCGATGTAGCCACCGTCCTTCATGGGGCGGCCGAGGATGCGCCACATATCGGAAATGTCCTTGGCCGGGCCGTCAAACAACTGGATGGCGCGCTCGGGCATGAAGAAGTCATGGATCTTGCCGTACTCGATGTCCCCCATGCCCTGGTTGTTGCCGATGACCAGGGTCAGGAAGGACACGATCATCATGCGACCATCGGTCATATTGCGATCGAACAAGTCCAGGGGATAGGCAATGCGCATATCCTCGGTCGCCTCGTCGATGTAATAGACCAGCGCATCGACGCCCTTGGTGAAGTCATCGGTGGTGGAGACTTCAACATTGGTGCCGGTGGAGGACTCGGCGGCAAAGTGGGCGGCAGCCTCCAGGTAGCCGTGACCAGCCTTGGGCTTCATCTTGTAAGCAACGAGGATGTGCTTGCCACCCGCCATCAGGTCGGCTTCTTTCAGGCTGAGGTCGGAGTAGCGCGCGGATTGGTCGAGTGCCATGGTTTCTTTACCCATTCTATTTTAGATATTTTACGGGCCACCCCAGAGGCGGTCCCCCCCTCCCCGTCTCCGGTTGAAAACCAGCGCTCGGGAACTAAGCCAGTACCTTAGCGGAGGATGATTCATAAGTAAAATAACAAATGATAATTCGCGGCATGGGAACATGTCGTATAGCGAGAATACCCGAATTCATAGGCAAAACGAGGTGGGCTACGGGATCTTGTCCCGGCCAGCCTTGCCCGACCCGCCGCTTGTTCTGGGCATCCGTGGCGACCTCGCCTATCATCACGGCACTCACGGACTCGGGAGTGCCGCATGAACTTACCCCCAACCGACTATGTCCTGATAACCCTGTACCTGGTGGTACTGGGTTTGGCCGCCTGGAACATCCAGTTGCGCCATCGCATCCAAACCCAAACCCTAAGCTTGGCCCAGGCCTTCGCGGCCGAGGGTGACCGTCGTTTCCGTGATCTCTTCGAGGCCGCCCCCGTGGCACTGACCTTTTTGCGCGGGGACCGGATCGAGATCGTCAACGAGCGTTTCCTGGATCTCTTTGGTTTAACCCGTGGCAATCTGATCAATACGGAGGACTGGTGGCACCAGGCCTTTCCAGACCCCGCGTATCGGCGCGGATTCCAGGAGACCTGGAGCGCGGCCATCGCCAAGGCGGAGAGGCACCAGGGCGTGATCACGGCACACGAATACCGCGTCACCTGCGGCAATGGCCAGGAGCGCGTCCTGCTCATCGGCGGCCGCTTGCGCGAGGATGGCTTACTGGTCACCCTCGTCGATTTGACCGAGGACCGCCGCCTCCAGGAACAACTGCGGCACAGCGAGGAGCGCCTGACGCTGGCCATGGAGGCCACCACCGACGGCCTCTGGGACTGGAATATCCTCACCAACGAAGGCTATTGCAGCCCCCCCTACTTCACCATGCTCGGCTTCCAGCCGGACGATTTCCCGCCCACCGCCATCGCCCTTTGGTTCGGCTTGCTCCACCCGGACGACCGCGACAATACCTTGGAACAGGCCCGGTGCCTCCTCGCGGATCCCGGTCACTATGAACTGGAATTCCGGCTGCGCACCCGGGACGGCGGCTACAAGTGGATCCTGAGCCGGGGCAAGGTCGTCACCCGCGATGCGGACGGCAATCCCGTCCGGGCGGTGGGTACCCACACCGACCTCACGGCGCGCAAGCAGCTCGAGTTGGCCCTGCGCGCCGCCAATGTCGAGCAAGAGGCCATCCTGGAGACCGCCACCTCGGGCATCGCCCTGATCAAGGACGGCATCCTCCAACGTGGCAACCACAAGCTGCATGAGATGTTCGGCTGGCTGCCTGGGCAGATGGCCGGCCAACCGACCACCCTCTGGTACCCCGAGGAGGAGGCCAATATCGCCGCTGGCGATGCGGTCTACGCGGCTATCTGGCGTGGCGAGGCCCACAGCCAGGAACAGGTGTTGCTGCGCCGCGACGGCAGCCGCTTCTGGGCGCGCCTCACGGGCAAGGCCGTCGATAGCCAGGATCCGGTGAAGGGCACGGTCTGGATCATCGACGACATCAGCGCCGAACGCGCCGCCGTCGAGGAGATGCGGCGGGGGCGGGAACTGGCCGAGGAGGCTACCCGCATGAAGTCGGATTTCCTGGCCAACATGAGCCACGAGATCCGGACGCCGATGAACGCCATCCTCGGCATCCTGTATCTGGCCCTCAAGGCCGATTTGCCGCCGGCCGTGCGCACCCAGCTCGGCAAGGCCCAAGGCGCGGCCCACTCGCTCCTGGGCATCCTCAACGACATCCTGGATTTCTCCAAGATGGAGGCCGGCAAGATGGAGATCGAGGCGGTCGAGTTCAGCCTCGACACCCTGAGCGAGCACCTGACCGACACCATAGGCCCCCAGGCGGAACTCAAGGGCATCAGGTTCCTGGTGCGACATGACAACGCCCTCCCCCCCGTGCTGGTGGGGGACCCCTTGCGCATCGGCCAGATCCTGCTGAACCTCTGTGGTAACGCCCTCAAATTCACCGAGGTAGGCGAGATCGAGCTGGCCTTTCGCTGTCTCACCCGCAACGAGACCCAACTGCTGATGCAGATCTGCGTGCGCGATACCGGGATCGGCATGACCCCAAACGTCCAGTACCGCCTCTTCCAGAAATTCAGTCAGGCAGACCAGTCCACCACCCGCCGCTTTGGCGGCACCGGCCTGGGTCTGGCCATCACGCGCAACCTGGTGGAACTGATGGATGGTCGGATCTGGATCGAGAAGTCCCAGCCTGGCCAGGGCAGCACCTTCTGTCTGACCCTGCCCCTGCGGATCGCCCCCCAGACCCAATCCCAACGCCGGGCCCTGGTGGCGGAGGCGGGCCGGCTGCTCGCAAGCGCGCGGGTACTGGTGGTCGACGACAACCAGGTCTCGCGGAGAATCCTGACCGCGATGCTCAAGCGCCTCCATGTCAGCGTCGCCACCGCGGCCAGTGGGGCGGAGGCCCTGACCATCCTCGGGACTGCCTCGCCCCCCTTCGATCTGGTGCTCATGGATTGGCGCATGCCCGGCATGAATGGCGACGAGGCCACCCAGCGCATCCAGGGTGATCCGGCTATCCAACCCAAGCCCAAGGTGGTGATCGTGACGGCCCATGGCCGCGAGGATGTCATTCGTCTGGCGGAGCAGGCGGGGGTCAATGGCTTTCTGATCAAGCCCGTCACGCCCTCCCTGCTGCTGGATACCTTGATCTCGGTCCTGGGCCGCGAGCGCCTGCTCGGCCGCCAGGACAGACCGGCCCCGACCCAACGCACCTCCCCAAATACGATCGCCGGGGCCCGCATCCTCCTGGTGGAGGACAACGACATCAACCGTGAATTCGCCACTGAGCTCCTGATTGGCGAGGGCCTGGTCGTAGCGGAGGCCATCAACGGCCTGGATGCCCTGGATAAGGTACGGACGGATAACTTTGACGCCGTGCTCATGGACATCCAGATGCCGGTGATGGATGGCCTGGAGGCGACGCGCCACATCCGCTCGCTAGCGGATCAGCCCGGCGGCGAGCGCTTCGCCCGCCTCCCGATCATCGCCATGACCGCCCTGGCCATGGCCGGAGACGCGGATAAGAGCAAGGCCGCCGGCATGAACGACCATGTCACCAAGCCGGTGGACCCCGACCTGCTGATGGCGACGCTGCACCGCTGGGTGCGGCTGCCCGCGCACCAGGCCGGTGCCGCCCCTACCCCACCGGCCGCCGACCCGCCCACCTCCAACCCGTTAGCGGCTGAGCCCGACGAGGCGGATCTGCTGGCCAGCCTGGCAAGCCTCGACACCCGGGCCGGTATCCACCGTATTGGCGGCAAGATCGATGCCTATCGCCGACAGTTGTTCCGCTTCCGCCAGCACTACTCAGATGCGGTCCAGGAGTTAGAGCAACGCTTGACCGACCAGGACCTAGCCGAGGCTCGGGCCTATTGCCACGCCCTCAAGGGCGTGACGGGTAACCTGGGCGCCCTGGCGCTCTTCAACCAGATCGCCGCCATCGATAACCAATTTAAGCAGGACCAGGTGCCAGACGCCGCCGCTCTGGAGGCACTGCGGGCGCGGTTGGGGGAGGTCATGGCGGATATCGAGCGCCTGAACGCCATGGCGCCCCCCCCCGGCAAGGCCCCCCTCCTGGAACCCCGGCAGTTCCAGGAACTCCTGGAGAGCCTGGACCAGGCCCTGGCGTTTGACCTGGGTGCCGCGGAACCCCTGCTGGAGCAATTGACCGCGGGGGTCGTGGGTACGCCCCTGGCGGCGGAGATCGCCGAACTCGGCGCGCGGGTGGACCTGTTCGAGATTGACGCCGCCAGGGAATCGCTGGCAGGCTTGCAACAGCGGCTGGAGTCCGCATCCTAGAGAACATCATGACCCTTCAGCCAAAGCAGCGTCCGAGCATTCTGATCGTCGATGATATGCATCAAAATTTGCATGTCATGATGCAGATATTGCGCGATGACTATGCCATTGCCGCCGCCACCAGTGGCGAGAAGGCGCTCGACCTGGCCCAACGCGAGCCCCAACCGGAGCTGATTCTGCTTGACGTCAAGATGCCCGGCATGGATGGCTATTCGGTCTTGGCCCATCTCAAGGCCAATCCCCTCACCACCGAGATCCCGGTCATCTTCGTCACCTCCCTGGCCGAAGCGGAGGACGAGGCGCGGGGGCTCCAACTCGGGGTCGCCGACTATGTCACCAAGCCGGTCAATCCCGATCTGTTGCGCCAGCGCGTGCACACCCAACTGGAATTACACAACCGGCGGCGTGGCCCTGCCTACGGTTGGCCGCCGGGGGATGGCGGGGAGCAGGCCATCACCCTGGCCCATGCCCCCTTGTTTGCCGACCGCCTGGCGCACTTGCTGGTGGTGGACGACATCCCGGCCAATATCCATGGCCTGATCGACGCCCTCAAGGAAGAGCACCGCATTCTGGTCGCTACCCTAGGCATCAAGGCCCTGGAAATTGTCACCGGCCCCACCCCGCCGGACCTGGTTCTGCTCGACATCCTCATGCCGGGCATGGACGGTTACGAAGTCTGTCAGCGCATCAAGGCCTTGTCGTATGGCCAGCGCATTCCGATTATCTTCGTCACCCAGGTCGATGCCACCCAGGACAAGATCAAGGGCTTCGCCATCGGTGCCGCCGACTACATCACCAAACCCTACAACATCGACGAGGTCCGCGCCCGCGTACGCACCCACCTGGAACTCGCGAACTTGCGCAACCGGCTCGAGGCACGGGTGACCCAACGTACGGCCCTGCTTCAGCAGAGCGAGCAGCGCTATCGCGTCCTCGCTGACTACTCACCCAATTGGGAGTACTGGCGGGCCCCCGACGGAAGCTACCTCTATGTCTCACCTGCCTGCCAGGCCGTCTCCGGCCATCCCCCGGCGGACTTTTTCGCCGATCCGGACCTCATGGAAAAGCTGGTCCACCCCCAGGAACTCGAAGACTGGCGCGCCTACCTCGCCAACCTGTCGGGGCCGGAACCTCAGTCGCGACTGGTCCGGATCCGCGATCGTGGCGGTAACGAACGCTGGATTGAACATATCTGCAAGCCCGTATTCGACGCCGAGGGGCGTTTTCTGGGGCGGCGGGGGTCCAACCGTGACATCACCGATCGGCACCGCGCCGAACAGGATCGGGAATTCTTCCTGCACCGCGATCCCCTCACGGGTTTTCCCAATCGCACCCTCTTCATCGAGTTGTTGAATCTTGCCGTCCAGCAGAATGAATTTGCGCAGAAGGAATTTGGTCTCCTCTTACTGGACCTCGACCAATTCAAGACCATTAACGAGAGCCTGGGCCATGACGCGGGCGATCGCGTCCTGCTGGAGGTCGGCAACCGGCTACGCGCCCTGCTCCCGGACATGGACACCATCGCCCGCATTGGCGGCGACGAGTTCAACATCATCCTGCAACGCGACGCCAGCCTCCCCGGTATCGTCCTGCTAGCCCAGCGCATGCTCGAGGCTATCAACCACCCCATTTCGGTGGATGGCAACAACCTCTTCATCGGGGCGAGCATCGGCGCGGCCCTCTATCCCGCCGATGGTCGCGATGCCGCCTCCCTGAGGAGCAACGCCGACGCCGCCCTCCATCTGGCCAAAGCCCAGGGCCGGGGCCTGTTGCGCTTCTCTTCCCCGGAGATGACCCAACGTGCCAGGAACCGCCTCAACCTGGAGGCCGATCTACGCCATGCCATTGACCATGGGGGCCTGTGCCTGCATTACCAGCCGCAGGTGGACCTGCGCCAGGGCAGCATCCTCGGCCTTGAGAGCCTGGCGCGCTGGCACCATCCAAAACGCGGCTGGATCTCTCCCACCGTCTTCATCCCCCTGGCCGAGAAAAGTGGCCTGATCGCGCGGCTGGGGAATTGGGCCCTACGCGCCGCCTGTCATCAGATCCAACACTGGTCCGAGATGGACTTGCCCCATGGTCCGATCGCGGTCAATGTCTCCATGATGCAATTGAGCCAAGGCGACCTGACCGAGACCATCGCCACCATCCTGGAGGAAACGGGGGTCCCGCCCCAACGGCTGGTCCTCGAGATCACCGAGAGCGTCATCATGGGGGACAAGGACAAGTCCATGCAGGTACTGGCCGAACTCAATGCCCTCGGCGTAGGCCTGTCCATCGATGACTTCGGCACCGGCTATTCCTCCCTGGCCTACCTGCAGCAACTTGACGTCACCGAGTTAAAGATCGATATCTCCTTCGTGCGGAAACTGCCCACCGATAGCAACAGCATCGCCATTGTCAAGGCCATCATCGCCCTGGGCCATAGCCTCGGCCTCAAGCTCATCGCCGAGGGCGTGGAAACCCGGGATCAGGCCCAATGCCTGCGCGATCTGGGCTGCGATGCCATCCAGGGCTACTGGATCAGCCGTCCTATCCCCGCCGAGGAGATGACGGACTTTCTCGCCGCCTTCCGCCCCTTGGAGCTCAGTCAGGGACCGGGGTGAAGGGGGCGGATTACCCCCCGGGCACCCCTGCGCTCGGCCAATATCACCGCGGCCGAATCACTTCTGTCATGAAAGCAACCGGTTGCCCCTAGCGCTCCATGGACACCAAGACCCTGATCATCGCCGCCCTGACCGTGTCGCTGGCGACCAACCTGGCTCGTGCTGGCTATAGCTGGGCGTTCGCATCGCCCGTGACGGACCTGATGGCCATACCCATCAATCCTGACTTCTGGATTCTGGTCCAGTTCCTGGTGCTGGCCGCGCTGCTCATTGCCCTCAGCCAGATCATCATGAAGGCCCAGCGACTGGAATACGACCTGCGGCTAGCACGAGAAGGACTGGAGCAGGACATCAGCCGTCGCCAGGAGGCGGAGGCGAAACTGCGCCTCAGCGAGGAACGGCACCGGCTCCTGGCTGACAATGCCAACGACGTCATCTGGACCATGGGCGTGGATGGCACTATTACCTACGTCAGTCCCGCCGTGGAAAGAGTGCGGGGCTTTACCCCGGAGGAGGCGATGCGGCAAGGGATCGAAGAGATCCACCCGCCCGACTCCCTGGCCATTAGCCTGGGCTATTTCCAGCAACTGCATGCCCGTATCCAGTCCGGGCAGCCCCCGGAAAACTTCCGGGGCGAGTTGGAATATTACTGCAAGGACGGCTCCACCTTCTGGACCGAGGTGATGGCATACCCCATGCGGGGTCCCGATGGGACCATCCGGGAAATCGTCGGCGTGACCCGCGACATCGCGGCCCACAAGGCCGCCCAGGCGCAACTCCAGGCCAGCGAGGCGCGGATGCGCAGGATGCTGGACCAGATCCCCACCGCTATTTCCGTCGCCTCACTGACCGACGAGCCCCGGCTCATCTTCCTCAATGAGCAATTCGTGCGCACCTTTGGCTATACCCCGGAGGAGGTGCCCACCCTAGGCGCCTGGGCGGAACGGGCCTTTCCCGACGCGGATTACCGCGCGCAGACCCTGACCGGATGGAACCGGGCGGTAGCGGAGGCGCGGCGGGGCCAGGGCAAGGTCGCATCCCGGGAATGCAAGGTCGCCTGCCAGGATGGTCGGCGGCGGGATGTCATCATCAGCGCCACCCTCATGGACGACCTCCTGCTGACGTCCTTCGTCGATATCACCGAGCGCAAACAGATGGAAGAGGCGCGGCGGGTGAGCGAGGAACGCTTCCGGCTGCTCGCCCACAATGCGGTGGACAATATCTGGACCCTGGGCCTCGACCGCGTCTTTACCTATGCGAGCCCCTCCATCGAAACCCTGCTGGGCTATACCCCCGAGGAGTTCCTGCGGCTGGCCCTGGAGGACATCCTCACCCCCCTTCCCTACCGACGGCCCTGGCGTATTTCGCCAGCCTGGGGGCCGCCATCCAGGCTGGCCTGCCCTTGAAACAATTCCGGGGAGAACTGGAATTGCGCCACAAGGACGGCGCCACGGTCTGGACCGAGGTCATTGCCTCCCCCCAACTCGATGCCGAGGGGCGGATAGTGGCCCTGGCGGGTGTGACCCGGGATATTAGCGAACGCAAGCGCTTCGAAACCGAACTGCTGCGGGCGCGCGATGCCACCGAGACGGCTAACCGCGCGCTGCGGGATGCCAACGAGCAACTCAACCTCCTCGCCACCACGGACACCCTCACCGGGGTGTGGAACCGCCGGCACTTTGAAGCGGTCGCCACCGCCGAGATGGCACGCCTGGACCGCTACGGCGAGCCGCTGTCCTTGCTGCTGTTCGATATCGACCATTTCAAGGCGGTCAATGACCGCTTTGGCCACCTCATAGGCGATCAGGTCCTGGTCACGCTGACCCAGCGGGTCCGGGAGCAACTGCGGGCGGTGGATGTGCTGGCGCGCTGGGGCGGGGAGGAATTCGTGGTCCTGCTGCCCCACTGCGGCGCCGAAGAGGCCCTGGGGCTGGCGGAAAAACTGCGGGCCCTGATCGCGGGGGAGTCCTTCCCGACCGTCGGCCAGGTCACGACCAGCATGGGGGTCGCGGCATGCCGCGCCCATGAGACCCTCGATGACTGGCTCAAGCGCGCCGATGAGGCCCTCTACCGGGCCAAGTCCGGGGGACGTAATCGCGTGTGCTAGCCAGGGCGCCAGTTGGCCGGGTAGCCGTGCTCGGCGGCATGGGCCGCCAGGGCGGCGAGGAAGGCCTCGCCATAGCGCTCCCGTTTGACCGCGCCGATGCCGCTGATACAGCTCATCTCCTCCAGGTTGCGGGGGCGGTACTGGACCAGTTCCCGCAGGGTGATATCACCGAAGATGACGTAGGGCGGCAGATTTTGCTGCTGGGCCAGGGCGAGGCGCAGGGCGCGCAGGCGCTCCCAGAGGGCGCTGGCTTCCAGGTCACCCTCGAAACCGGACTTGCGCCGCTCCCGTTCCTGGCGCCCCCCGGCGGCGCGGCCCTCGGCAGAGCGGCCGCGGCCCCCAGC
>JBASIS010000189.1:0-5043 GCA_049654905.1 Chromatiaceae bacterium | reverse complement strand
GCCGAGCACCAACTCAAGGACCCGACCTTTATCACCCAGTATCCGACCGAGGTCTCGCCCCTGGCCCGGTGCAACGATCAGGACCCCTTTGTCACCGACCGCTTCGAGTTTTATGTCGGTGGCCGCGAGTTGGCCAATGGCTTTTCCGAGTTGAACGACGCCGAGGACCAGGCCGAGCGGTTCCGGAAGCAGGTGGAAGAAAAGGACGCCGGCGACGAGGAGGCCATGCACTTCGATGCTGACTATGTGCGTGCCCTGGAGCATGGTATGCCCCCCACCGCTGGCGAGGGCATTGGGATTGATCGCCTGGTCATGCTCTTCACGGATTCCGCCTCCATCCGCGATGTCCTGCTCTTTCCGCATATGCGGCCGGAGGATTGAGCGCCCTGTTGGTCCCTGGAGGGACGGGAAGCAAGCGAGGTGGCAAAACGGCGCACCTAAAGCTTGCAATAAATGATTGCGTCGCGGGCAATCCGGTACTAAGTTAATCACATGAAGCCTGTCACTGATAAGGGTGCGGTGGCGGCTTTGCGGCGATGGCTTGAAGAAAATGGGGTAACACCATGAACAACAGCATGATTATTGATGGTTACACGGCGGTTATTGCCTATGACCCCGACATTGAGATGTTTCGTGGCGAATTCATGGGCTTGAATGGTGGCGCGGACTTTTACGCCAAGGATGTGGCAGGGCTACGCACAGAGGGCGAAATCAGCCTTCGGGTGTTCAAGGAGATGTGTGAAAAAGATGGCGTGCCGGTCAAAAAGCAGGCAAGTGGCAATCTCATGCTGCGTATCCCACCCGAGGTGCATCAAGCCGTGCTAGTGGCGTCCCGCGCCCAGGGGACCAGCTTGAACCAATGGGCCGCCAAGGTGTTAGCCGAGGCGGCCGAAGCATGACGGGGAATGTCGCCGTTAGAACCGCACCCGCACCCGGTAAGTGAGTACCGTCTCGCCCTCGGCGGGAATCTCAATCACCCACTCGGCCAGGTTGGCGCTGACCTTTTCCTGCGGATAGCTGGATTCCAGCATCTTCCAGTCGCCGGGGATGGGTTCCCGCACCTTGACCGTGACGGGCTCGGGCTTGGCGTTACGCAGGCGGAGGCGGTAGGCGGTCTCGAACTGGTACTGCCAGGGTCCCGTGCCGGAGAGCTTGACGAAGTCGGTCTGGGTCTTGTCGGCGGTCACGTCAAAAGCCTCGCCGAGCTTGAGGCGCAGGGTCTCGTTTTTCGGGGTGTGGTCGATGCGATCCTCGCCCACGAACTGGGCCTGGCCCCGGGCATCCTGCTTGTAGATGCGGATCACGCCCTTGGGTAGGGGCATCCCCAGGTTGGCCTCCTCGCGGTTGTCGATTTCCAGGAAGACGCTGGCCTTGAGTTTGACGCCGATCTCGCCTTGCTGGGCGCGATAGTAATAATCATTGCCCTTGAAGATCAGCTCCTTTCGCGCGGGAATGCCCTGCGCCGCCAGCAGGGCCACCTGCTTGGACTGGTTATCGGCGATGGTGGTGGGCCGGGCCAGGCTGTAGAGGTGATATTCGAACAGGGCCTCCTCCTCCATCATGGGAGCCGCGGCCGCCATCATGCGCATCCCCTCCTTGTGCATGACCGGACTGGGCTGATCCCGCACCCGGTTGACATCCCCGGCGACCAGTTGGAGCTGGGCATCGCGGTACGCCGTGCCGCTGGTGTTGTTGAGGGTGACCCAGCCGGTGAGGTCGAGATGGCTGTCGTCGGCGGCGAGTTCGCCGACGTAATCCGCCTTCCAGGACAGGCCCGCCGTCAGGTAGGACAACTCCAGTTCCTGGGGACCGGCCAGGCCATTGTCCAGCTTCATGACCAGGGTTGGGCGGTCGCGCAGGGTGGGGGGCACTTCACGGAAAACGATGCGGCCAGGCTGACCGGTCTCGATGCGGTCGCCCATCCGCAGCACGGTCCCCTCGGCGGCGGAGAGCACCAAGGCCTCCTCCTCGGTCTCCTCGCCGGTAGTGGGGTGGACCTTGATGACCCCGACCGGACGGCCGACATACTTCTCCAGCAGCTTGCCGGGGGTGAGCAGGTCAAAGTCGAAATTCTGCTCGATGACCTGGAGGTTGGCCCCCTCCGTCAGGCCCCGCAGCAGGGCCGTCTCCGGTTGCATGCGGGCGCTGACATCGCGAAAGGCCAGATCCAGCCCGCCGATCGGTAGCTCTAGGCGGCGGCGGTCCTTCACCAGGGCCAGATCCTCGTTGTAGATGGTTACCGCGACCGCGGTCTGGTCATCCAGGGTGCTGCGATTTTCTTCGGCGGAAGTGGCCATAGTGGCATGACTCCAGAGCAAGGCGGGTAGGAGGCAGAGCGGGGTGATGGCGGCCTTCATGATCTTTCCGGGTCGGGGCTGGGGGAGGGGATGGTCAAAGCCTAGCTCAAGAAGACCCGGGGCGCGAGGGGCAAGGGTTGGACGGGAAAATTAAGCCCCGCCGGCTGAATTGGGTACCGGATATTCTTCGCTCGCCTACCTGAAGCGCTTGCCGATCCAGGTGCTGAAACTCGATCGTGAGTTCATCCGGGATATCGAGTTCGATGAAAACGACGCTGGCATCAGCGCCGCGACCCTGGCTCTGGCCCACGGCCTTGGCCTGAAGGTGGTGGCCGAAGGCATCGAGACGCAGGCCCAGAGCGATTTCCTGCGGCGGCATGGTTGCGACTATCTGCAGGGCTATCTGGACGGCAAGCCGGAGTCCGCCGCCTACTGGACCGAGCGCTGGCGCGCCGATCTGTCAGGGAAGGGAGGCCCTGGTTAGTGGACCTGATGTCCAGATCCATGTTCGGCCTGATGCTGAAGACCTCCAAGACCTGATCCAGCATTTCCCGATGCTGGGCTATGGCGAGCATGGGGGACTCGAGGAGCGGGTCCCGGGCCAGGGCCTGGATGCCCGGGGCCATCTTGATTGGCCTCCGGCCGAGTGCCGACGATGGAAACTCGGCGGGTCCGGTCGATTGTTTATGGCGGGTCGGGCGAATGGATGTTTGCGGCGCCGTGGCGGGCGTTGATGGGGCGTAAGGGGCTTGGGCGCTCGTCACAATGCCTCAAACCAGGTCTTGATTTTGAGCGCCATGAGTTTACGGCGTTGCTCAAGGAAGTCGTTGTAGTCAGGTATTTCCCCATCAATCATCGATTCGGGTACGCAACTCATCCTGAAGTTGAGAAGTAGATCGCATGTATTCGTGATGCCGCCATACCTTTTGCTGCCGCCGTTTACCTGCTCGGCCAGTTCCTTGAAGTAGCGCGCCGGCGGTTTGTCGCCGATGGCGATGTTAATCTCGCTCTGAGCCAAGACGAAGTTAGCGATTTGGTTGTAGCGGCCTCGCGAGAGTCCCTGCGTTTTCAAATGCTGCTTCGGGTAGACATGGTGCACGTCGCTATGATTCATCAGCAAGTCGCGCACCGTGATATCCCGCGAGAGGAAGCCCCTATCCCCGAGCTTTACCTGTGCCGCCTGATAGGTGAGGAAGTATGGGCTCTTTCCGGATGACGTATCCATTAGCTGCGGTAACATCCCGGTCCAAAAGCTCTCTGGCAACTCATTTTCGATCACCGAGTCGGCATAGCTTGCGAGGCCCCGGGCCTCAATTTGGCGAATGTCGAAATCAAAGGCAGTCTCGGGGCTGCCGGTATAGCGCCCGCGCAGAACGGACATGGCATACCAGCGCCGCACAAGGCGTTCCAAATCGGCCGCTGGTATCTTTTCAGCGCGCCCCCGCAGATAGATGATGTAGGCAAAATTGACGGCGTTGCGGCCACCGATCAGGTTGTTGGTAATGTACCCAGCCGAGCGCAGGATCATGGTGATCCGGTCGAAGTGGGTCTTATTTATGAAGGCGAGGATGCCCTGCTTGAGTTTGCCGAATGACTCCTCGGCGATTACCTCTTCGAACTGTTTGGTCTCAAAATTACGGCCGGAGAGAAGGGCTACGAGGTCCTGCAACTTGCCCCGTCCGAATTCCGAAGTGAAGGCTACGCGCAGCATATCCGTATAGGTCGGATCGTACAGGTCGTCATTTACGTCTTTGAGCCAGCGCATCTGAGGCAAGAATTCGGAGGCAGTGAATGCCTTGTCGCCTTTCTCTATCCGGGACAGAAACTCTGGGGCTACGGCGAGATGGCAGAAGTAGTCGATGGCCTTGCGCAACAAGTTACCGCCATAGGTTTCGTTGACGGCGATTTTCGACATAGCGAAGTCGGCTTGTGATAGCTCAGCGCCGGCCGAGTTGACGCGAATAAAGATCTCGGTAACGGTCTCAATGTCCAGGTCATCTGCCAGCTCAATGATGCCGACATGATTATTGATGATTTTTCGCAGTTTCTCGATACTGGTGAAAATCGTATCCTGTGAAACCGTCGGGTTCCTTGCGCAATAGTTGCCGACAAGTTGAAAGATGCTCGTGGTGGGTGCAAAGACTTCCGCCACATCCTCAATCCAGGAACCATCTTTTCTGATCGCGGGGTTGGCGACTTCGAAACGTTCTTCCCGCGGATGAAAAGCAATACGGATACGTACCGTCTCGTAGTCCTTGGTCAGCACCTCTCGACTCAGGAGGGCGGCCATGAGGGCGGTCACCCGTTGCTGGCCGTCAATAAGGATACGTTTGCCCGCGGCCGGGGTGCCGTCCTTGAGCTTCACGGTGGGGTTTCGCCAGGCGATCAGGTAACCGACCGGGTAACCCTGGTAAAGGGAATCCAACAGGTTGCGCACCTTGGTTGCTTCCCAGACGAAGGGTCGCTGAATCTCTGGAATGGCGATCTCGCCCGACTTTACCCAGGTAAGCAGGGTCTCTATGGGGTGTGGCGTGACGGAGTAACGTTGAGTAGACATGGTTCAAGTATCGTGTCCAATGATCTTACCGAGAAGTCCGTTGGATTCCTGCTTCAAGGCTAGGATGTTGTGGCGGATCTGTGCCACACTGCAAAGTGGCTCAGAACTCATCATCGCATCAGCAGGCATCATCCTCCGGCTAGAGATCGCTAATCTTGGCCCATGGGCGCATTAAGACACGCGCTATAT
>JBASIS010000188.1:0-14807 GCA_049654905.1 Chromatiaceae bacterium | reverse complement strand
GGATAACGGGGCCGCGCGCGCCAGGATCGAGACCTATCTGGCGGGGATGCTGGAGCTGGATCGCCCCACCCATACCATGTAGCTGGCCGCTTATCCCCTAACCCCCCGCAGGTGAACCCAGATGCTCGTGGACTCCCATTGCCATCTCGACCGGGTCAGTCTCAAGGCCTATGACAAGGATTTCAGCCGCTTCATGGCGGAGACCCTGGCCAGCGGGGTAGGGCGGATGCTCTGCGTCGCCATCGACCTGGAGCATTATCCCAGGATGCGCGCCCTAGTGGAGCCCTATCCCCAGGTGTCGGTATCGGTGGGTGTCCATCCCAATGAGGTCAACCGCCACGAACCCGCGGTCGAGGAACTGGTGGCGCTGGCGGCGGACCCGCGCAATGTCGCCATCGGTGAGACGGGGCTCGACTATTACCGCAGTGAGGGGGACCTGGCCTGGCAGCACCAGCGCTTTCGCAACCACATCACCGCCGCCAAGGCCTGTGGCAAACCCTTGATTATCCATACCCGGGAGGCGCGGGCGGATACCCTGCGCATCCTGCGCGAGGAGGGGGCCCGGGAGGTCGGCGGCGTCCTGCACTGTTTTACCGAGGACTGGGACATGGCCAGCCAGGCCCTGGATCTGGGCTTTTATATCAGCTTTTCCGGCATCATCACCTTCCCGGGCTCGGACGAATTGCGGCAGGTCGCGGCTCGGTTGCCCCTGGACCGGATACTGATCGAGACCGACAGCCCCTACCTGACCCCCGTGCCCCACCGGGGGCGCCCCAATGAGCCGAAATATGTCGCCCATGTCGCCCAGCGCATCGCCGAGCTACGCGGCCTGGAGACGGATCAACTGGTAGCCGCCACCCATGACAATTTTCAACGCCTCTTCAATCCCACCTCGGACCACCCGGATGCGAGCGCTTGAACTAACCCCGACCGCCCTGGGCCAGGAGGGCATCGATCTGCCGGGTGGCTTCTTCCCAATTCAGGCTATCGAAGCTGGGGTCGAAGCCATGCTTCTCGGCGAGGAAATAAGCGGCCTCCTTGATCATGGCCTCGCGCTCCTCGGCGGTTACGCCGCTAGGTTCTGATGTTGCCGCAGGCCTGGTGGCCGGAGCCCTGGCGGCAGGAACCGGAGTGGCTCTTGATGTCGCCCGGGTAGATGCCGGTGCGGCCCGGGTCGGGGCCGCAGGCGTGGGGGATGGACGCGTGGCCTTAGGGGCCGCGGCAGGAGTTGAGGCCTTGGGGGCCTGGGTAGCGGTGGCGGTGCGGGCGGGGCTGGCTGGCCGGGGGGCGGTGGTCCGCGCGGGTGCCGGCTTCTTGTCGACAGGTGTCGCGGCCGTAGCGGGGCTCTTGGTCACCGGCTTCACCGGAGCGGCCGTGGCGGCGGGCGCCTTGCGGGTGGTGGTCTTTTTGGTGACGATTTTGTTGTCTTCAGCCATGGGTGATCGCTCTCCTCTAGATTGGGACGCGGGGCCCGCCAGTGGGCCATGCGCTGGTGCAAGCCCCGTTGGGCGGTGGATAATTTGCGTTGTGTCACCGGCAATGATATAGCGGGAATCGTGAATTCCGAAATGATTGGCCCGTGATTTTTTCTTGGGGTGGACGAGGATTACCGTGATCAGCCAACACGCCAGCCTCCGCAGGTCATTGGGGCTCATCGGCCTGATGGGCGTCATGCTCCTGGGCCTCCCCTGGTGCCGCGCCTGGGCCGAACCCCTGCCCGAGGCCCCCGCTCCCAGCGTCCGTGAGCAACCCGAGGCTGGGATGGCCGGGGACCTCCGGGACCGGGACGCCAAGACCGCCCCCGATCCCCGGGAGTGCCTGCTGCTGGGTCAACGCTACGAGAACGGTATCGGCGTCCCTCAGGACCTGGATCGCGCCCTGGGCCGCTATTGCGAGGCGGCTCATCTCGGGCTCGCCGAGGCCCGTTATCACCTGGGCTGGCTCTACGTCAGCGGTCGGCTCGGCAAGATCGACGAAGTCCTCGCCGCCGCCTGGTTCAAGACCGCCCTGGCCGTCGGGCACCCCCGGGCCAGCCAGCAACTGCAGCGCCTGGAGGCCACGAATCTGGATCTGGAGGCCGACCCCCCCTGTGTGCTCCGGGATGCCATGGTCACCCGGCGCATCATCGACCTCCGCCCCCCGGCGGCGCCCAGCCGGTCCGCCGAGCCCGCCGGGTCCGATCCCAAGAGCGATAGTCCCCACCCCCGGGAGATCGGTTCCGCCGACATCATCGGCCTGGTTCAGCGCCTGGCGCCCGACTACCGCCTGGACCCCAATCTGGTCCTGGCCGTCATCGAGACCGAATCCAATTTTGCCCTCAACGCCCTCTCCCCCAAAAATGCTCAGGGGCTGATGCAGCTCATTCCCGCCACCGCCGAGCGCTTCGGGGTCGCCAACGTCTGGGATCCGGTGGACAACCTGCGGGGCGGCATGGCCTACCTGCGCTGGCTACTCGATCACTTCAACGGCGATGTGGAATTGGCCCTGGCCGGCTACAACGCCGGGGAACAGGCGGTCGCCCGACATGGCGGCATTCCCCCCTATCCCGAGACCCAGGCCTATGTCAAACGCATCCGGCGCCGCTTGGGCGCCGCGACCGGCGTCAAGGGGGAGCGGACGGACCCGACGACTACCGAGGCCCGTCGAACCTAATCGGATCAGAGGCCTGGACCGAGAGACGGCTGGGTGAAAACCTGATAGCCAGTGGCGCCATAACCTAGGCCGCCCTTGACGCTTTCTGCATCGTCACCGAGGAAAATGGTCTCGATCTCGCCGCCTATCAGCCCAAATTCATTGTCGATCAGGTGGTCGCGACCTGTCGCTTCCTGGGCCAGCCCCCGCACTTCGAAGCTAGATTCCTCGATTACGCCGTGGACAACCTCAGGGTGAGCCGCAAATAGCCGTCTTGGCGCTGCTAAGGGGCTGTGCGAGATTCCGGCATACCTGGGTCCCATTCCGATCTGGCCGAATCGGCGGCGGAGTATCCGCTTCAGGACGGTAGCCTAGCTTTTGGCAATGCTTGCGGCCAACCCCTGGTCCCGCGCCGCCCCCAATTCGCTGCGCGCATCGCACAGGGCGCGTTCGCGGGTAAAGGCTAGGCGCCGGGTCTCCTCATCGGCGCTCAGGCCGCGGATACGCACCAAGACCTGGTGGCAATGACCAAGCCGCTCTTTATACTAGGCCCATGGCCCCGAACACCTTCACCCTCATCGAACGAATCAGGACGGGCGATTGGGTTACGGCCAAACGGCGGCGGATCTATCCGCGCCTCGTCCTTGCCGTCTGCCTGGCTTTGGCCCTCGTGGCGATCATCCGCGGCCAGGGTAGTCTGGGTAGTGCATCGACCCCCCTGGGCACGGATTTCATCAGCTTCTGGTCCGCCGCCAACCTGGTCTCCCAGGGCCGGCCCGCCGCCGCCTACGATCACACCGCCCTGCAGGCCCTGGAGCAGAGTCTGACGGGGCCGGACGGTCCCCTCTACACCTGGCTCTATCCACCCATGGCCCTGCTGGTCGTCGCCCCCCTGGCGGCCTTGCCCTATCCGGCCGCCCTGGCCGCCTGGCTGGGACTCACCCTCGCCGGCTATCTCACCGCCCTCTGGCGCCTCCTGCCCGATCGTCGGGCACTCCTGCCCATGCTCGCCTTCCCGCCCCTCTTCATCAACCTTGGACATGGTCAGAACGCCTTTCTATCCGCCGCCCTCCTGGGCTGGGGACTGCTACTGCTGCCCCGCTGCCCCTGGCTGGCGGGGGTTTTTATGGGGACCCTCATCTACAAGCCCCAGTTAGGTCTCCTTTTGCCCGTCGCCTTGCTGGCCGCGGGGCAGTGGCGGGCCTTCCTCGGCGCCGGCCTCGCCGCGCTGGCCTTCGCGGTGGCAACCTATGGCCTCTGGGGGCTCGAGGTCTGGACCGCCTTTCTGGCCAAGTCCGACTATGCGCGTCAGATGCTGGAGCAAGGCCTGGTGCCCTGGTACAAGATGATCAGCCTCTTCGCCGCCGCGCGCCTGCTGGGCGCCGGGGTGGGCCTCGCCTGGGCCCTGCAGGGCCTGGCCAGTCTGATCGCCGCCGCGACCGTCTGGCGGTTGTGGCGTGGGCCCGCCCCCTATCCGGTCAAGATCGCCGCTCTGGCCATTGGTAGTCTGCTGGCCGCCCCCCTGGCCCTGGATTACGACGCCACCCTGCTCGGCCTGGCGCTGGCCGCCTGGGTGGCCGATGGCCTGCGGCGGGGCTTTGGGGACTGGGAGATCAGCGCCCTGGCCCTTGCCTGGCTGAGCCCGCTGTTTTGGCGCCCCCTGGCCCAGGTCACCGCCATGCCCCTGGGGGTGCTGACCCTGATCCTGCTGCTGTGGCTGGTGACGCGCCGCGCGCGCCGATCCTAAAACCGGGAATCCAACATGTCCTATAAGTCACTGGGCCCGGCGCGCCTGAATCGCATCACCCTGGCCTTGGGGCTGGGATTCTTGAGCGGCTTCATCCTCTACCTCCTCGCCGGCAACCGCCCGGAGTCCGCCTTTTTCCGGGGCGACTTCCCCGCCTTTTACGCCGCGGCGGAGATCATCTGGACGGGGCGGGGGGCCGAACTCTACGACTTCGCCCTCCAAGCCGCTCTGGAAAACCAGCATTGGCCGGATTTTGCCGGCGGTTATTACCTCTTTCCCTATCCGCCCTTTTTCGCCCTGCTGCTCGCGCCCCTGGCCGCGTTCCCGCCCCTCTTGGCCAAGGGCATCGCCACCGCGATCCTGTTCGCGGCCTTCCTCGGCGCCCTCCTGCTGGTCCGCGGGTCCAGCGCCTTCGTGCGCCAGCATTTCCTCTTCTGCCTTTTCTACCTGTTGACCTTTGCGCCCTTGCAGATCGCCATCGTCGGCGTCCAGAACACGGCCCTGTCCCTGCTGTGCCTGGCCCTGGTCGATTGGGCCAGGCACGCCGGGCGGCCCTGGGTGACCGGGCTTGCCGCCGCCCTCCTGCTCTACAAGCCGCAATTCGGGGTGCTGTTCCTCTGCTTCCTGCTCGGACGAGGTCGGCGGGACGAATTGCTCGGCTGGGCGCTGGGTGCCCTGCTGCTCTACCTGCTCGGTATCCCGGTGCTGGGCCCGGCCTGGCCACTCCCCTGGCTCCAGGCGGCGACCCAATTCGGGGCTCTCAACTTCACCAGCAATGGCCACAACATGATCTCGCTGGCGGGGTTGATCTATTGGGGCTGCGAGGTGACCCTGAGGTCCGGCGCCCTGGGCCTACCCTGGGCCTACCTCCTCTCCGCCGGCCTGCTACTCCTGGCGGTGGGCTATGTGCGCCGCGACGAACGGCGCTTCGTCCTGGTGCCGTCCCTGGTGCTGCTGCTCTCCCCCCAGACCCTCTTTTATGATGTCGCCATCGCCCTTTTGTTTCTGGTCCAGGGGCTCCGGCCAGGCCATCCCCGGGATTTCATGATGCTGGGGGCCATCTGGCTCTACGGCATCCTGGCCTTGATGCTGCGCGATCTCGTGACCTTCCCGCTGTTTAGCCTATTGCTCCTGGCGATCTTGTGGCTCCAGGTCAGGAGCATTCGCACGCGGGGGTCGGCGCTTGAGCCGGGTTGGGGCGGGTGAGTGTTATTCCTTGATGAGACCTTGACCCGAATTGTCATCCCGCGATCAAGATTCCGGCTCACGCCGGGCAGCGACCGCAGGTTTTACAATGCTTTACCTTATAGCTGAAAGCCAAAGGTTCCCAAGCTTGCCGGCTGGCGCCTTATTGCATGAGGGGCATACAGGCACTCTTTTTTATGGGGATGGTCCCAAGTACCCGTCCCACGATGGGGGTGATGGGTGACCAGGAGTAGGTGATCTTGATACAGACTTGGTCCGTGGAACGGGTGACAAAGAGTTCAGGAGGGTCGGGTAGTCCAAGCATGTTCAGCCTCTGTTGGACGAAATTTGGTACTGTTGAGTCATCCTTGCGCACACAGGCATAGCGCGCGGCCTCGTGGGTGACCAAGGCAACCGTATTATATTGACGAATGAGCAGGCCGGTTTCGATGATCAGAAAGATCACTGTGAAATACAGCAACGCGATGAGTGCGAACTCAACCATTTCGTTGCCCCTCTGAGTACCACGGGGGGGCAATGATCGCCGGAGGGGGCTATGCGGCGTCATCGTCACTGCACCCGGATAATGGCCTTGCGTTCGATGATTGTCTTGTTCGGTATGCCAGGGTAGTTCACCACCGTCCTAAATTCAGCGGCGGCCGTGACTTCAATAGCGATGCGCCATCCGTTAGCGCACGTCGGAAGAGGATCTTGGCAGGCTGTGTAATTGGTGGCGGGTGGACATCTACATGTACGCACGGCTTTTTTTGCCGAAAGACCAGTAACATCGGGTGATAATGTCTGTGCCAACGCTTGCGCTTTCACGTCAGTGGTGAGTTCCACCGGAATCGCTCCATTTACTGAATTCTTATTGGCATAGAGTGCCAGACCGTTCGCCGCCGATGTGATACCCATGGAAGTGAAAAATATCCGCCCGTAATCGAAAGTCACCATCAGTAATAAAATCAGAAAGGAGGCAATCAGCGCAAACTCCACGATGGCGCCACCATGTTCATCTTTGTATTGATGGGGACTGAATATTCTCATCATTATTCCACAAGCAGCTCTTTATTTGAGCCACCACCACTCCCACCCGAGGGAGTGTAAAGATAAATTTCTCCATCGAACTTTGTTGTCACACTAGGGGCGTAGATAAGGCCGGTCAGATTGGCGTTGCTATTGTCCTCAAAATTGATTTCTTTTCCTTTCGACCAGATAAGCATATCGTTAAAATCTGGACTGGCACCGCTCGTCAAGGTAGCCTCGCCATTAAAATTGAAAGAGGAATCGTCTTTGAGAAAAAAAGTTACGCCCGAGCCTGTTACATTGTTGGGGTTATTTTCGAATTTAATTTCCTTTGAAATATAGTAGGCTCCTTGGCCAAAGTTGCACTTATTTTTGACCGTGATCTTGTGATAACAGCCGGCTTGAATCGTTTCATTTTTGCAATCCGGTTCTTTTTTTGGGCAGTTGAATAGAGAGTCATCGGGAAAGGTTAACGGTGGCAGTGGCTGGTATGGCGGCATACTCTTATCTACTTTGGTGGTGCCTATGTCGCCATCATCTTTATTAATGGTATCTGCTGAAATTGTTCCTTGGTTGTCCAAGGATGCAAAATATAATTTACAGTTTTCCCCTATTAACTTGCCGTCATGTCCGTGGCCATGTTCGATTTTCGTCGAGCCAAGTGTCAGGCAGTACCCACCCTCGCCTCCAACCCCGGCAACGGCGCGTACTTCTATTGGAAAGGTTTTGATGCCAATCATCTTGAGAAAATATGTCGGATACTCCTCTTTGACGGTTACTTCAAAATATTTATCCTTGTTTCCCGATGCGGTATAGTCCCCCATCATCGGTGGGGTGGTGGCGGTAACCCTGATCGATCCGACATTATTCTCGAACCCATTGGCCTTGGACATTTCAAGGGCGGCCGCCTGGTAGTCGGTAGGACTGAGTGCCGCGGCGAGTGCCCCGGCATCGGCGGCCATCTGCGCGCGCTGCTTGTAATCAAACATGAGCCCAAGATCGATGGCGAGTCCGATCACGCCCAGGATGGCGGCCAGACCGGCGAGGGTCAGGACAATAACGGTGCCACGCTCCGCTTTTTTCATCGTTTTGGCCTTAATCATGCTATGCATCTGATTGCATCCGCTCATTTCAAAAGGGGTGGAACACCTTGATATGTTCTCGCCTTTTGCCTCGTTAGTCGGCGTTCAGACCCCTCTCCCCAACCCTCCCCCGCAAGGGGGGAGGGAGTAAAACAACCTCCGTTCGCCGCTTGCCCTACTTACCCTTGAGCCGGCGCACCCGTTCGGCGTTGTCACTGGCGGTGGGGTAGTACTGGGGGGATAGCCGCTGGGCTTCGTCGAAGAAGGATTGGGCATCGTCCAGGCGGCCGGCGACCATGGCGATGTAGCCCACGTCATTGTAGGCCTTGGGCGCATCCTGGACCTTGCCGAAGGCGGCGAGGGCCTCTTCGTATTTGCCCTGACGGCTGTAAACCAGGCCGAGGTTGCGCCAGGCCAGGGCGTACTGGGGATTGAGTTCCAATGCCTCTTGGAAGGCGCGGATGGCGGCCGGGTTGTTGCCCGCCAGGTAATAGGAATAGCCCAGATTGTTGTGCAGGGTCGGCGAGCGCGGGGCCAGGGCCAGGCCATCCCGATAATGTCCCTGGGCGCGGGGGTGGTCACGGTCGATATCGGCGAGCACGCCGAGGGCGTTGTGGGCGCCGGCCAGCTTGGGGTCCTGGCGCAGGGCGGCGCGCAACTGGGTCTCGGCCTCGGCGTAATGGCGCTTGCGGGTGAGCAGGATGCCCAGGCCGGTCATGGCGGCGGCGTGGCGGGGGTCGGTGGCCAGGGCGCGGCGGTAGGCCGTCTCGGCAAGATCATCCTTGCCGCGGCTGGCGTGGATGGCGCCAATTTTGTAGAAGGCCTCGGCGTTGTCGCCCTCCTTGCGCAGGGCGCGGATATATTCGAACAGGGCGCGGTCGCCGTCCCCCCCCGCCAGGGCCGCATTGCCTTTCGCCAGGGCCTCGGCGGCGGAGCCGACCGGGAACTCGGTGGCGTAGGCGACATCCGACTGGACGCCGAGGAGGGCGGCATAGTCTTCGCCGCCGGTCATTTTGGTCGGATTTTGCGCGCAACCGCCGAGGAGGGCGAGCATGACGACGGCCAGGGGCCACCGCCCGGCCAGGTGACGGGGAGCGGAGCGGCGGGCCGGCGGTACGGGGCTCAAGCGGTCACCCCTAGAAATTTCCCATCAGCTTGAGAATGATGGGCGCGATGGTGATGACCAGGATGGCGGGCAACATGCAGACGGCGATGGGGATGAGCATCTTGACCCCGACCTTGGCCGCCTCTTCCTGGGCCCGTTGCAGCCGGGTCTCCCGCATCTCGTCCGAGTAGGAACGCAGGGTCGAGGTGATGCTCGTGCCAAAGCGGATGGCCTGGTCCAGGGTGCTCACCAGGGAGCGCATCTCCGGCAGGCCGGTGCGGTCCACCATCTGCCGGAGGGCATAGCTGGTATCCATGCCGACGCTCATCTGCAGCATGGCCAGTTTGAATTCCTGAGCCAGGTCAACATGTTGAATCTCGATCTCCAGGGCCACGCGCTGGATGGCGGCATTGAGCCCCAAGCCCGCCTCGGAGCAGACCACGAGCAGGTCCAGGGCGTCCGGGAGGGCGCGGCGGATCGACATCTGCCGCCGCTTCCATTGGCGGGTGAGCCAGTACTCGGGACCCATGAGACCCAGGACCAGGGCCAGGGCGATGTACATCAGGGCCACATTGGGAGGGATGGGACCAGAGGCCAGGATGGCCAGGATGGCCAGGACCAGCAGCACCGCCATGCCCAGCAACTTGGAACCCAGAAAGAGGCGCAGGGCGATCGGCGAGCGGTAGCCGGCCTGGATCAGTTTGGCGGCCATGCGGTCGCGCTTGGTGGCATCCTTGGGGGTGACAGTCTTACCCAGACGTTCCACCAGGCGTTGCGCCCGATCAAGCTGATTGGACTTGGAATCGACGGGGGTATCGTCCCGGCTGAGGGCGTTAATGCGCCCCTTGAGGGGGTTCGCCAGGGTCGGGAAGAGGCTGAGCAGGAGAAAGATCACCAGGAAGCTGAGCAGGCCCAGGCCAATCACGAAAATCCAGCCCACGGCCGCGGGATCGGTCAGGAGGCCATTGGCCCAGACTTGGAACTTGGCGATCCAGTCCATGGCCTAGACCGAGAGCCGGGTCATGCGCTGAATCCAGAGCACCCCGACAATCAGCAGACCGATGGTGGAGTAGAGCAGGGTCCGCCCCGTCTCGGTGTCCGTCAGGGGGCTGAGGAAGCCGGGCGACATGCCCTCCATGCCCGCCGCCATCAGCAGGGGCAGGATGCCCACGATCTTGGCCGAGGCGCGATTCGAGGCCGTCAGGGTCTGCATCTCGCGCTCGAAGCGAAAGCGCTGGCGGATCAGCCGCTCCAGCCGATCCACCGACTCCGCCAGGTTGCCTCCCGTCTCGCGCTGGATCAGGATCGAGGTGGACAGGGCCATGACCGAGACGCTGGGCACGCGATCCTGCATGGACATGAGCGCCGTCCGCAGGTCGCCGCCATAGTTGATCTCGGTAAAGACGATACCTAGTTCCTTGCCAACGGGCCCCTCCAATTCCTGGGAGACGATCTGCAGGGCCTGGCTGAAGGGCAGACCGGCCCTCAGGGTGCGGGCCAGCATGGCCAGGCCATCGGGCAGTTGCTCCTCGAATTTGGCCAGATGCTGGCGCTTGCGGCGTCCCAACCAGGCGAAGGGCATGATCCCGATGCCAATGGCGGCGGCGACCACGACGCCCAGGGAACCGATGAAGAAAGGGCCGATCACCAGCATCACCAGGGCCGCTCCCAGGCTGCCGGCCAGCAGCCGGTAGGCGGGCATCATGATCCCGGCCTGTTGCAGCAGGCGGATGAGGGGCTTGAGCGCCGGCTGGCCTTCCAGCCAGCGTTCCCGGGATGACAGCCGGTCCAGGTAGCTGAAGCGGGCCAGCGTGATTTGCTCACCGACCTGGGTTTTCTGGGTCAGGGCGTCGATCCGGGCGCGCAACAGGCGCCGGCTGCGTCGGTCTCCCCCGATGAGGGGCGAGGCGAAGGCGAGCACCAGGATGACGACGGCGACAAATACCGCAATTAAAATCAAAAATTTATCGTTCATCCCGCAGGCCTAGCGCAGGGGGTCGCTGGTCGGGCGGAAGACGGCCACGTCCAGATCAATGCCCCGGCGCCGCAGGCGCTCGTGGAACTGGGGCACCAGTCCGGTAGGGGTGAAGTGACCAATGACATGGCCCTCGGTATCGATGCCGCGCCGCTCGAAGCGGAAGATCTGGGCGGTGGTGATGACGTCCCCCTCCATGCCCTGGACCTCGTCGATGCTTACCACCCGCCGCCGACCATCCTCCTGGCGTTCCAGTTGCAGGAGCAGATCCAGGGCCGAGGCGATCTGATGCCGCACCGCGCTAATGGGCAGATTGAGGCCCGCCATGGCCACCATGCTCTCCAGCCGCATCAGGGTGTCGCGCGGGGTGTTGGCGTGGATGGTGGCCAGGGAGCCGTCGTGACCCGTGTTCATGGCCTGGAGCATGTCCATGGCCTCGCTGCCGCGGATCTCCCCCAGGATAATGCGATCCGGGCGCATGCGCAGGCAGTTGCGCATCAGATCGCGCTGGTTGACCTCGCCCTTGCCCTCGACATTGGGTGGCCGGGTTTCCAGACGCACCACATGGGGCTGCTGCAATTGGAGTTCCGCCGAATCCTCGATGGTGACAATGCGCTCGTCCGGCGGGATCTCCCCCGACAGGACGTTGAGCATGGTGGTCTTGCCCGAGCCGGTCCCCCCGGCGATGAGGATATTCAGCCGGATGCGGACTGCTGCCGCCAGCATCTGGGCCATGGTGCGGGTCATGGCCTCGATCTCGATGAGGCGCTGCATGTTCAGCCGTTCGGCGGGGAAGCGGCGAATGGAGAGGGCGGCGCCATCGATGGCCAGGGGCGGGATGATGGCGTTGACGCGGGAGCCATCTGGCAGACGCGCGTCAACCATGGGCGAGGCCTCGTCGATGCGGCGCCCCACCCGGGAGACGATACGCTCGATGATGGTCAAAAGATGGCGGTTACCGTCAAAGAAAACAGGAGCCTGTTCCAGCTTGCCCCGCCGCTCGATATAGACCTTGTTAGGGCCATTGACCAGGATGTCGGAGATACTGGGATCTCGCAACAGGGCCTCCAGGGGCCCCAGCCCCAGGATCTCGTCCTGGATGTCATGGATGATGCGCTGGCGCGTGGCTTGGGGCAGGGACGAAATGGTCTGCGCCATGTAGCGCTCGCAGGTCTCGTGGATCTGGCGACGCGCCTCGTTGTCTTCCATGTTCTGCAGCAGGCTCAGGTCCAGACCCTTGACCACCCGCTCGAAAATCTGACGCTTCCAGTCCATCTCCATCTGGGACAGGCCCCCGACGAGGCCCGCCCCGCCACCCATGGTGCGGGCCCAGCCCTCCGAGGCGGGCTTGGCCGGTTCGGTCTGGGATCCGAGCTGCATGGGTTTGCGGATGAGTGCCATGGGGGGTCCCCGTCAGTCCTGGTAACCAGTCTTGATGCGCAACCGGCTTAACGCTTCAACCAGCCCATGATCCCGGCCTTCTTTTCGGGTTTTGCGGTACTGGTAGGGCTCGTATTCAGGGGCGCGGGCCCGGAAGTGGCTGTGTGGCTCTCGCCCTTGGATAAGGTCTTGCCCAGCTTCAGGAGGGCCTTGCCGATGGGTGACTCGGCGGCGCTCTCGCAGATGGGGATGCCCAGGTTGAGGCTCTCCGAGGCGCGCAGATAATCGCTGGGGACGGTCTGAATGGGCACCTTGACGAACACGTCCTGAAAGTCCTCGAAACGGACGTCGGCCTTCTTGTCATAGCGGTTGAGCAGCAGCACGATCCGGTCCATGGCAATGCCCAGGCGGTCGCGGAGCAGAAACATCAGGCGCTTGGTATCGTGCAGATGGGCGACCGTTTGCTGGGTGATGAGGGCGATGACGTCGGAATGTTCCAGGATGGTGGCGATGGCTGGATCGATGCGATGGGGCAGGTCGATCAGAATATTGTCATAGGCCTGGTTGATGACCTTCAGGAGCAGCTCGGTACGCTCGGCGCTAATGTCGTCCGGCACGATGATCTCGTCCATGGCCGCCGCCAGCAGGTGCAACCCGTTATCGTGGCGCTGCACATAGGCCTGCAAGGCCGCCTGATCGAGGGTCTGGACGAACTCCATGGCCTTGATGAGGCCGTCCCGCGCGACTAGGTTGAGATAGGTCGGCAGGCCACCAAACTGAAAATCGAAGTCCACCAGCAGCAGGCGTTGCCGGTAGTTTGCCTCCGTGGCCATGGCCATGGCTACGTTGGAGGCGATGAGGCTGGCGCCACTTCCGCCCTTGGTGTTCATGAAGGAGATGAGGTGGGAGCCTTGATTACCCCGGCGCTTGCGTTCTTCCTGGACCACGCGCGAGAGGGTGGCGATGGTGTCCTCCACCTGGAGGGGCATGGGGAAGACGTCGCGCACCCCGACGCGCATGGCAATCCGCAAACACTCCATGTCGTTGCTCTGGCTGACGACAAAGAGGGGCGGGCGGGGCGTTGGCATCTTCTCGATCAGATCCCAGACCCCCTGGCGCCAGTTGTCGTCCATGACGAAGATGATGGCGTCGGGGACGGGCCGGAGGTATTCCGGCAGTAACATCTGGTCCGCCTTGAGGAGATGGGGCACCAGGGTCAGGAGCGCCTGACCCTCCAGGGTATCGATCACGGCCTGAATCATGTCCGGAGAACGGCCGACGACCACTAATTGAAGTGACAGGTACATAACCGAATCTTACGTCAGAGGGAGGGACAGGGTGGCCATGATGGCGCGCTTAGCAATAGGGTCTGTCATTGACCGGCGTCCTTAGCTGTCTCGAGATCGAAGGTTTTCACCGACTTGGGATCGCCCTGGTCCTTCTGGTAGGCACTCAAGGCCCCGGCCGCCTTAACACCATCCAGCCCGTAGGCGCTAGCGCCAGGGTTAGCGGTCTGAATGGCGATCTGGTGGCGAACCGCGCCGCCAAAACGATAGTCATTTCGGGAATCGTCACTGGCGCAGCCGGCGAGGAACAGCACCGCCAGGCCCACCCCCAGGGTACCGCCTACCTTGAGTCTAAAGAGGATTTGCATCATTTCGGTCTTCATTAGAGATCGTGTCCAAACAGACCTTCGCTGCCCTTTTTGTCCGGACCCAGCCGGTCCCCCTGACCCGCCTTGGCGCTCGGCGCCCCGCCAGCCGAAGGCCTCCGTCCCGAAACCTTGCCCATCAGGTAAAACTCTACGTCGCTAGGCTCGACGAAGCCATCCGTGGGCAAGGTCACCTGCTGGGGATTGAAAGAGTTGGCCAGTCTGGGGGTGACGAAGATCACCAGTTCCGTCTGATCCTTCTCCAGGGCCTGACTTCGGAAGAGGGTGCCCAGGATGGGGATATCCCCTAGCCCGGGAAACTTTTCCGTTTGGTCCCGCGATCTTTCACTCAAGAGACCCGCGATGGCGATGACCTGACCACTGGGCACCTCGACGGTGGCGTTGGCGCCCCGAGAGAGGATGCTGGTGTTCTCTTCACCACCCGAGATAGTCGGGGGACCGGGTTCGGAAACGGAGACATTGACCTTAAGATTGATCAGGCCGGAATCCATGACAAAGGGGATGAACTTGAGTTGGATGCCATAATTTTTGAATTCGGTGTTTGAGTTGCCATTTTGATTAGTCGTCGTATAGGCAAGTTGGCCGCCAGATAGAAACTCGGCCTCCTGTCCGCTCAGGGTGGTGAGGTTGGGCTCCGCCAGGATTCTGGCCATCCCCTGTTCCTCGGCGGCCTCCAGGAAGAGATTGGCATAGAAATTACCGGAATTGATCAGGGCCGCGAGGCCGGTGCCGCCAATGTCCTTGATGAAGGGATCCAGATCAATGATTTGTCCCTGGTCCTTTTCTCGATTCAGGGCATTCTGGGCGAGTCCAATCTTGACGCTGCCCCCATCGTAGATCCCCAGGAACCGTGCATCGATGCTCTTGCCCAGGGTCCGGTTAACCTCGGCGACCTTGACCTCCAGCAGCACCTGCTGAGCGCCGCCGACCTGCATCAGATTGATAACCTTGGACGAGGCGCCGCCGCCCCCGGCACCCGCCGCCGAACCGCCCCCGCCCCCGCC
>JBASIS010000187.1:0-16770 GCA_049654905.1 Chromatiaceae bacterium | reverse complement strand
CAATCGTTTGATTTTCTCAAGTCGTCCGAGGTCATTTTTCAGTTTGGGTATTTCAGGGTGCCCCCCCTCGTTGCGGACTAATATCTCCAGCAATACCTTACTGGCGCCAATATTTCTTAAATCGATGGCTTCCCTTGTCTTTTGTATGAGGTCTTCGTTCGCCAGTAAATCAGAGTAGCATTGAGCCACCTGAACCACATCATCAATGGAACCAAATTTCATCAAAATACGACAATATATCTCATCCTGCTTTCTAACAAGATACGCTTTATCACTTTGGAAATCATGCATAAACTGCTTCCAGGTTATTAATCTGCAGAATACCTTTCTATACTCTTCTTTATCAATATCCTTCTTGGTCAGCTCTATCATCTTTTCAAAAGAATTTTCGCGATCAATATCTTTTATCGGGGAAAATAATGTATAGAACCTCCAGAAATCATCAACTGTATAAAAAGAGCCTGAAACATAGTTTAAGGCAAACCAAATAACTTTGCTTTCTAAGCTGCGAGATTCTGCGTTTACTTTTAATTCATTTTCATACACTTGACGCAGCTCTTCGAGGGGCGTCATCCATTGATCTAATTCTTTCACAGCCTTTAATTCGAAACGCGTGCTCATATGGTCAATAAGTAACTCTTATAGGGGGTTTATCAGTAAGGTGAAGTTTCTGGATTCTGACGCGGCAAAGGGGAAGTAGCACTTGCGGAGGACGAGATTTTGGCAGGTTTTACGCGAATCTGGGCGAAACCCCTCGAAATGTCTCCTACTCCTGCCGCCGCACACTCCAAAAGCCGGAAGCTTCAGTTCTTGATCACGGCAAGTCTTCTATATCTTATAGAACCCTAATTATTATTCTTTCTTATTACTGCATTTTGATTCATTGGCAGTTGATACAGAATATCCCCCACTAACCGCTACACATACTCCTTGTGGAATATGTGATTGATCAGAAACAGGACTAGAGATTGATATCGTCTCACCACTGTTAAGAGTAACCCAGTATGTCCGTTGAAACTGAATTGATGTGGGTTGATCAAGTCCTGAACCAACCATCGCTCCGAGTAAACCAACACCAAGTTGATTCACCGCACTGTAGTTTTTCCATGAAGTGTTATCGAAATACATTGCTTGGCCCGCAACTGCACCGAGTTGAGCCCCTCCACTTGTGTTGATGTGAGAACGATTTTCGAACTGGATTCCAGCAATCCTTCCATAGTTTACAGAATCCTTCTCAATCATTGATTTTGATCTCTTTCCAAAGATCTTCTCAATATTTTCTTGATAAACTTTAGCGTCCTTCTCCCCAAGGAAAGGAGACAAGTATTCCAATTGCCTGTATGGATATGATGAACCATACTGCTTAGACTTAAGATTACTTAACGACTCAAATGAAAATTCATCTATTGCGGCTTTGTAAACTTGCGGGTGATTCTCAAGATATTTTTTAGCAACTTTGATTTCACTAGGGGGGGTTCTTAATAAAATCTTCCAAGCTTTCAAATAATTCTTATTTTCTATTTCTTTATCTGCTTGATTCGATATTGAGATTGAACGGGCATATGCTTTTATTTCTTCACCAGACTTTGATTGACAATAGTCCCATGCAGATCTCAGTTTTTGAAATTCCGAAGGGGGTATCCCATCTAATCTTTTGTCATCGCTGTAAGGGAATCCACTGGCAAGTACATTGACACAGTTACTTGGATTTTTTTCCATATCCTTTCTAACTTCCAGCGACTCGGGAGAGTTTGCACATCCAGAGAAAAGCGAGACTGAAGCAAAGACAAGAAAATATGCTTTCATGATGATTTCATCGTTAATGATTGAGTGCTTGGGCCTAGCACTTTTTTCCAAACTGTATTTAAAACCGAGGATGTAAAATAATTTTTATTATCTCAAGGGTAATCAGCAGGGAATCCTTCTCGCATCCCTTTAAAGTACCTCCTACCTCTACGTCAATTAGGTAACACAATTCGTCCTGTCAGAATACAACGCCAATAACAGAGCGCAGCATCGATTTATCGCGTTCCGGGTTTATTGTCTGTTAGCTGAATTCATGGTTTTATATACTTAGAAAGAAGTTCTTTATTTACTTCATTTTCGAACCACGCTCTATGTTGAGGTGGAATTTCACTTGACGACAAAGAACGGAATGTAACTTGACTTCTGTTATTCATTCCATAGAAATAATTCGCCCAAACAAGAGCCTTTCTGGCTGGGTCTTTATGAGGCCGGTCTAAAATTTTTTCTAGTTCTCCCTTGAATAATTTAAACGTGGTCGGTCTGTTTTTATAGTCAGGGCTTGTTAGTTTATTTATATATAACTGCTTCATTCCCGGGACTTCATCTTTGCACATGATTCCTCTATCAGGAATGTATTGACAATATCTACGAATAGTCCACACTGCCTCGTCAAGTTTATGCATTGCATCAGGAAGATTGTAAGAAGACTCCGTTAGGTATCTATTATACCCTCCCAAATCTTTCAAATACTCCAGGTATGACGGAACCCATTCCGGCAATTCATATTTCAGGTATTCAAGCTTGCCAACCTCTTGATTAAGCGCCACCAAATTGTGACAAAATTCTTTTCTTGAAGCGTCTACCGAATTAGGGTATCTCGCACTCTTGCCATTAAAAAGCAGAATCGCTTTTAAATATTTTTCTAAAGCTTGTTGTGCAGACCACAAAAACTGCTGTCTTAACTGCATTCTGTAGTTCATCCGAGCAGAAATATAGTCATAGTCTGCTTGTCTACGGAAAACATCTATAGCAAATGTATTGAGAATTACTTGCAGATTCATATTACGCCTAATGTTACATCTCCGTTCAGGCCAAATACCTGGTAATCTGGTATCCCATCAAGCCCGAGGAGAAGAAGCCTTTCCCGCTTGGCATCCCGAGCCCAGCCTATATCCTAGATCCCCCTTGCCCAGCCGTCTACGAACCAAATACGACCAAATCACTAACAGTTGCGACATTTAGGCCGTTTTCCTGATATTACTCAACAATATAAAAATTTTAACTTTCTTCTCCTTCCCCCCAGAGTAGTTGATCTAGGTCAACCTGGGCAGCGTGTCCCCAGCCCCTCCACCTGCCCCGTACCCCTGCTCCTTTTAGTGCCGAATGCCGCTCCTTGTAGAGCCAACTGCTATAGCTCAATGAATCTTAATAGCTTTCCCTAACACCATCTGCTCCTTGTAGAAGCCCTTGATACCAAACAACCGCTCCCCCTCACAGCAATCCCCGTTCGGCGAAGGAAATCCCCTGCCCATCGCCAACGATAATGTGATCCAGAACGCGGATATCCATCAGGGCCAGGGCGTCCTTGAGGCGCTGGGTAATGCGCAGGTCGGCCTGGCTGGGTTCGGTGACGCCGGAGGGATGGTTGTGGGCGAAGATGACAGCTGCGGCGCCGAGTTCGAGGGCGCGGCGCACTACCTCGCGCGGGTGGACGCTGGCGCCGTCGATGGTGCCATTGAAGAGTTCCTCGTATCTCAGGACCTGGTGGCGGTTATCGAGGAAGAGGCAGGCGAAGACTTCGTGGGGATAGTGATAGAGCTTGCTTTTGATGAAGGCGCGGGTGGCCTCCGGGCTGGTCAGGGGGTCACCCCGGTTCATCTCGGCGGCCAGGTAACGGCGGCTCATTTCCAGCACCGCCTGGAGCTGGACGTACTTGGCCGGGCCGAGTCCCTTGTTTTTACAGAGGCGTTTCTGATCGGCGGAGAAAAGGCCGCGCAAGCCATCGAGATCCGTCAGCAGGTCGCGGGCCAGGTCGATGGCGCTCTTACCGGGGATGCCGGTGCGCAGGAAGATCGCCAGGAGTTCCGCATCGGTCAAGGCCCCGGCGCTGCGCGCCAGCAGCTTTTCACGCGGGCGCTCGTCCTTCGGTAATTCCAGAATTTTCATGCGGCTCTCCGTGGTGGCTTTTGCGGGAATCTACGCGTACCGGTAGGCGGCCGCAAGCCATGCTGGAGATGGGCCTGGGGCCGACTTAGGGCCTGGCGGCGGGAATGCAGTACAATTTCGCTTTCTCCTCTCCCGGTCAGGTCCCTCCCAGGTCGCGTGAAACCACTGGCTTTCAGGCATGTGCTGCTCGGCGTGAGCGGCGGCATCGCGGCTTACAAGGCGGCGGAGTTGACGCGTCGTCTGCGCGCCGCGGGCGCCGAGGTGCGGGTGGTCATGACCCGGGCCGCCCAGGTCTTCGTCGGACCCCTGACTTTTCAGGCCCTTTCCGGTAATGCGGTCCGCCTGGACCTCCTGGACCCGACCGCCGAGGCGGGCATGGATCATATCGAATTGGCGCGCTGGGCCGATTTGGTTCTGGTGGCGCCGGCCACCGCCGATGTCATGGCGCGGCTGGCGGCGGGCATGGCGGATGATCTGCTCACCACCCTGGCCCTGGCCACCCAGGCGCCGGTGGTTCTGGCCCCGGCCATGAATCAGCAAATGTGGCGACACCCGGCGACCCAGGCCAATGCCCGACTGCTGGCCGAACGCGGCGTCCGGCTCCTCGGTCCCGCCGCGGGAGCCCAGGCCTGCGGCGAGGTGGGGCCGGGCCGCATGCTGGAGCCGGGGGAATTGGTCACGGCGCTGATGGGACCCCAGCAGGCCAGCCCCCTTGCGGGTCGCCGCGTCCTGGTGACCGCCGGGCCGACGCGGGAGGCCCTGGACCCGGTGCGCTATGTCGGCAACCGCAGCTCCGGACGCATGGGCTATGCCCTGGCCGAGGCCCTGACGGCGCGGGGTGCCCAGGTGGTGCTGGTCAGCGGCCCTACCGCCCTGGCGGCCCCGGTCGGTCTGGAGCGGGTCCAGGTCGAATCGGCCCTGGAGATGCAGGCGGCGGTGATGGCGCGTATAGCGGATCAAGACATCTTCGTCGCGGCGGCGGCGGTGGCGGACTACCGGGTGGCGGACCCGGCGCCGCAAAAAATCAAAAAGGGTCAGCAAGAATTGACCCTGCGCCTGGTGCGCAATCCGGATATTCTCGCCGAGGTCGCGGCACGGCTGGACCCCCCCTTCACGGTCGGCTTCGCGGCCGAGACCGAGCGGGTGGAGGAACAGGCCCGGGCCAAGCTCCAGGCCAAGGGCCTGGACATGATCGCCGCCAATCAGGTTGGCGGGGCCACCGGCGGCTTCGAGCGAGCGGATAATGCCCTCACCGTCATCTGGCGGAACGGGCGCCTGGACCACCTACCCCTAATGCCCAAGGCCCACCTGGCCGAGGCGCTGACCGATCTGATCGCGGAGACTTATGCGGCACAGGTTGCAACTTAAGGTGCTTGACCCCCGGCTGGGCTGGGACTTTCCCTTGCCGGAATACGCGACCCCGGGTTCCGCGGGCCTGGACCTGCGGGCCATGCTGGACCAGCCCCTGGACCTGGCGCCGGGGGCAACCGAGTTGCTGCCCACCGGCCTGGCGATCCATATCGACGAGCCGGGGGTCGCGGCCATGATTCTGCCGCGTTCCGGGCTGGGTCATAAGCATGGCATCGTCCTGGGCAATCTGGTGGGGCTCATCGATTCGGACTATCAGGGCGAGCTCTTGGTGTCCTGCTGGAACCGGGGCCAGGAGACCTTTCAGATCGCGGTGGGCGAGCGTATCGCGCAACTGGTGCTGGTGCCCGTGCTACAGGCGGACTTTGAGCTGGTGAATTCCTTCACCACCTCCGAGCGCGGCACCGGCGGTTTTGGACACACGGGCAGCGACTGATACTGGTGGGAGAGCGGGTCATGAGTCAGGGGCGGGTGCTGAAGAATAATGGCGCGGCGGTTGAGCCAGGCGCGAAGGGCGCGCCCGGTCTACATCAATTCTGGCTCTCCTGTCTTTTCGCCCTGGCCCCCCTGATCCTGTTGGCTTACCTCATCGGCCTCTACATCTGGGTCGAACGGGAAAATGACTTCGCCGCCATGCAGGCCCGCAATTACAGTGAACTGGTGGCCCAGGAACTCGGCAAGCACGCCGCCCGCGTCCAGGATCAGTTGCGCACCTGGGCCCGGGACCCGGCCCTGCGCCAGGCCTTCCGCAAAGGAGATGCCCAGGGGCTGGCGGCGGAAGAGCAACGGCTCGCCGGCCGCATCCCCCTGGCGACGCGGGTCCGGCTGGTGCCCACGGAGCGCCGCGGCGAGGGTGAGGCCGAACCTCAGGATCTCAGCCTGGCGGGCCTGGATCTGGTGCATCGCGCCCATAAGGAGCGGGCGACGACCCCGGTCGAGGCCCATCTGGTGGGTCAGGACGGCATGCATCTGGCCATCGCCGCCCCCGTGCTGGACGAAAATAAGGAGGGGGTGCTGGGCGTCATCCATGTGGCCTTACCCATGGCCCTGCTGCCCTTCCTGCAGGACGAAGGCCCCAAGTGGGGCCAGCTTCAGTTTCAGCAGGAGGTCGAGATCGAAGTGGCGACCCTGGACCTGCAATCCCATAGCTCGGCGCCCAACGACGCCCCGAGCTTCTGGATCAATGTCCCGGGCACCAGCCTGAGGGTCGCGGCCTGGATGACGCCGGAATCCCTGCTGGCACCCAAATCCCTGGCGATCACCCTGGGCAGCTTTCTGCTAACCATGAGTCTGATCGCCTTCATTCTGCGGTTGCTTCTGAATCGGCTGGAACGTCTGCTGGCCGCCGATTTTGCCGGCCTGCGGGCCATGATCGAGGATGCCGCCAACACCTGGCCGATCCGCAAGCTCTATTGTCGCCTGGCGGAGACCCAACCCCTGGTCGAGGCCATCCGGCCCCTGCTCATCGGCCTGGCGGCGGTACGCCGGCGGGCCCAGGCGGAGCAGCACACCGGCGCGCACCCTCCCGCCGCGCCGTCAGTAGGGTGCGCGCCGGTGGATCCGGATCTGGAATTGGGCGCCATCCTGCCGGTGTTAGCCGAGGGGCCCGCGCCGCCCATCCCTTGAGCCCGCTCCCCGTTGCGGCGCCGGGTGGCGCCACAGTGCTGTCCCCCTCCTTTAATGACCCTTTTCCAGGAATCCCCATGACCATCGTCCTTGAGCGCGCCCGCAATATTGCCCATGTCCTGGTCGAGGCCCTGCCCTATATCCAGCGATTCCAGGGCAAGACCATCGTCATCAAGTATGGTGGCAACGCCATGGTCGAGCAGACCCTCAAGGAGGGCTTCGCGCGGGACGTGGTCCTCATGAAGCTGGTAGGCATCAATCCGGTCATCGTCCACGGTGGCGGACCCCAGATCGGCGATCTGCTCAAGCGGCTGGGTATCACCAGCGAATTTATTCAGGGGATGCGGGTGACCGATACCGAGACCATGGACGTGGTCGAGATGGTCCTCGGAGGCCAGGTGAACAAGGAAATCGTTAATCTTATCAATCGCCACGGCGGGCGAGCGGTGGGTCTGACCGGTAAGGATGGCGATCTGATCCGGGCCCGTAAAATGTTCCTGCGGCGTGATGCCCCCGAGCTCAAGGAGCCGGAAATCATCGATATCGGCCATGTCGGCGAGGTGGAGAGCATCGATGTCCGGGTAGTGGATATGCTCGTCAAGGGCGACTTCATCCCGGTCATCGCCCCTATCGGCGTGGGTAAGGATGGCCGTTCCTACAACATCAACGCCGACCTGGTGGCCGGCAAGGTGGCGGAGTTTCTGAAAGCCGAGAAGTTGATGCTGCTGACCAATACGCCGGGCCTGCTGGATTCCGCTGGCCAACTGGTTGCGGACCTGGAGGTGAGCCGCCTCGACGAGATGGTGCGCACCGGCGTCATCCATGGGGGCATGTTGCCTAAGATCCAGTGCGCCGTGGACGCAGTGCAGGCGGGGGTACGCACGGCCCATATTCTCGACGGCCGGGTCGAACACGCCCTGCTGCTGGATCTCTTCACCAATGAGGGCGTGGGCACCCTTATTCGGCGCCGCTAACCCTGCTGCGCCCTCCCCCCCTCGTGGGGTAAGGCTGGGAAGAGGGGGCTGTAACAGCTATTTAATCAAGGCCGCCCCGAAACCCTGGATCGCGTGCAGCAGGTCCGGCCGCAAGCAATTCGGGGTACCCAGGGCGGCGGCATCGCAGCGCAGTTCCAGGAAGAGGGTGGCGGCGGGCCCCTTGTCATCGGGTACCCGGGTCAGCACCAGATCCGCCTCCCGTTCCTGGGGTGGGGGGGTGCTGAGGGTGATGGGTTCGGACGGGCGGTCAAGGCGTTGGGCGGCGATGAAGAGGGCTTCCGAATCCCCGACCTGGATTTCCAGTTCCCGGCGGCCGGTCAGATAGTCGAGAGCCTGGTTCCAGAGTTGGTCGCAGGCGGCCTTGGTGCTACAGGGGACGGCGCTGTAAAGGTCGACGTGGCGCTTGCTGGTGCTCAAGGCTTCGGAGCGGCCGGAGACGCTGAATTGACGATAGCGGCCGAGATCCCGGTCGAGACGGGCCTGGATGCTGGCCTTCTGTGCCTCGCGGGCGGTGATGCTGGCCAGGGCGCGCTGGATCGACCGCTCGGTCTTGCGGGAGCTGATGGTGAATTCCTCGGGCACGGGCTTACCGGCGCGCTCGATATTGCCGGCATAGGTGCGCAGGCCCGCGAGCCAGGCCTCCTGGCGGCGGATGTTGTTATAGGTGACCTGGATCATGGTCTCGATGGCGGCGATCTGATTGGCGTTGGCGCCAATCAGTTCATTTTCCGAGGGAAAGATATGGAGCAGACCGCGATCCGCCGTCCTTTGCTGGTCGAGGATGCGTTCCTGCCCGGCGCGCAGGCGCTCCAGTTTCTCATCGGCCCTGATCTGTTCCGGGGTCCGGGCCGGGGGTACGGTGTGGATGGGGATGCCATCCTTGCGCAGTTCCGTGTGGCCCTGGCGCACCGAGGCGGGTGGAATTACGTCCGCGTAGTGGACATATCCTTCTTCGTCGATCCAGCGATAGAGGGCCGCCTGGACGGGCAAAACCAGGCCAATCATCAGTAACAGGAACAGGGCGCGCGGGAGGTGGGCGGGGATCACGTCGGCCGGTCTCTGGCTCCTCAGACGCCGTAGCGGCACCGGTAGTCACGCACCGCCGCCAGGGTGGCGGGGGTAATGGATGCCCCCGCAGGGGATTCTTCCAGAAAGGCCACCAGGTCCGCCAGGGTGGCGATGCTGACAACGGGGATGCCGAACTGCTCGCGCACCTCCTGCACGGCGGAGCTCTGATGCTGGCCGCGTTCCTGGCGGTCCAGAGCGATCAGGACACCGGCAGGCCGGGCGCCCTGGGCCTGGATGATGTCGATGGACTCGCGCACCGAGGTCCCGGCGGTGATGACGTCGTCGATGATGAGCACCTGGCCCCGCAGGGGGTGACCGACAATGATGCCACCCTCGCCGTGGTCCTTGGACTCCTTGCGATTGAAGGCATAGGGCAGGTCGCGGCCATACTGGGCCGCCAAGGCGATGGCGGTGGCCGCTGCCAGGGGTATGCCTTTATAGGCCGGGCCATAGAGGACATCGCAAGCGAGCCCCGAGGCCTGCAGGGCGGCGGCGTAAAAGCCCCCAAGCTGGGCCAGGGCCGAGCCGGTGTTGAAGAGGCCGGCGTTAAAGAAATACGGGCTCTGGCGTCCGGATTTGAGGGTAAAGTCGCCAAATTTGAGTACCCCCTGGTCGAGGGCGAAGCGAAGGAAATCGCGCTGGTAATCCTGCATCTCTCTTCTTCCGGACGTTGGGGCTGGCGAGGCTATGATACACATTTGCCCGGGTCGGTTGCGATGGGGCGGGGAAGCGGAGGAGCAGTTTAATGTTGAGCGGTCTGGAACAAATCGTGGCGGCTTTTCTGGTGGGCCTGCTGGGGGGCGTGCATTGTGTGGGCATGTGCGGTGGTATCGTCGGCACCCTGACTCTGGGGCTGCCGGTCGGGGTGCGCTCCAGCGCCCCGCGCCTGTTCCCCTATCAACTCACCTACAATCTCGGCCGCATCGCGGGCTATGGGGTAGCCGGGGCCCTGATGGGTGGAATTGGCCAGGCGGCCATCGCTGTCCTGCCGTTGCAGCGCGCCCTTTATCTGCTGGCGGCGATCTTTATGATTCTGCTGGGGCTCTTTCTGGCGGGCTGGTGGCCCGGCCTGGCGCGGCTCGAAGGGCTGGGTGCGGGGCTGTGGCGGCGGGTCGAGCCCCTGGGGCGCCGGCTCCTGCCGATTCGCTCCCTCGGCCAGGCTCTGGGAGTCGGCTTCGTCTGGGCATGGATCCCCTGCGGACTGGTTTATAGCGTTCTGATCTGGGCCCTGTCCGCTGGGAGCGCCGCCCAGGGCGGTCTGCTGATGCTGGCCTTTGGCCTCGGCACCCTGCCCACCCTGCTGGGCCTGGGCATGCTCGCCGGGGCGGCGGCACGCTTCTCGGAGCAGGTGTGGATGCGTCGCCTGGCCGGTGGCCTGGTATTGGGATTCGGGCTGCATGCCCTCTGGCAGTTATTCCTGATCTGAAGCCCCAGCCGGCGGAGAGTGAGCTGGCCAGGTCTGCAACCCCTGGCGGTCATTCCGTGAAGAAATCCTGATCCATGCGGATGCGCACGGCCTTATCGCTGCCTTGGGGCTTGACCTCGACGGCGAAATCAATGGTCTGGCCGTTTTGGACGGGAAACTCGCCAATGTAGTAGATGGCGTTGCCCTCGCGGATCTCGCGCATCACCAGGGGGGATTTCTGGCCGGTGAGCAGCAGGATTTCGGCCTGCAGTTGCGCCGGGACCGGGGTGCCGGTGGTATCCGGGACCTCCTTGATCACACTGACATTGAGCAGGCCGCGGAATTTGCTCCGCTGCAGACCATAGGCCTTGGCGATCTCCGGCGTCAGGGTGTCCGCGGAGAAGGCGTTGTGATGGATGGTGAAACCGTCCGCGGTGGTGCTGTTTTCGGCGCTGGCCCAGGAGGGTAGGGCCAGGGCGGCGGCACATAACAGGCCAAGAATGGAGGTGTGTTTCATGGTGATTCCTCTGCAATAAAGGCCTTGCGACCTGACTGGACCTAATTTGGTAGCAGGGTGGCGGGTTTGAAAGTGGCAATCCCCCCTAATTCCTGGGCAGGCGGAGGTATAAAGTCGGGAAGCCGCCCGGGCGCCTGGATACGCACCCGCTTGAGCCGGGCCTGTTCGCCACTGACCAGCGCCACCCGGGACGGGGGGACGGCGAACAGCTTGGCCAGGAAGCGACGCAGATGGGCGTTGGCCTTCCCCTCTACCGGAGGGGCGGTGAGACGGATTTTGAGGTGATCGCCGGCGACTTCACCGATGGCATCGGCGCTGGCCCGGGGCTGGACCCGCAGGCTCAGTAGCAGATCCTCGCCCTCCCAGCGATGCCAGGGGGTGTCCGCCGGTGCCGTCACCCCCCTGTCACCTAGAAGGGGCTGCCGGTGAGCAGCTTCAGGGGCGGTATCAGTAACATCTGCAGCAAGACCAGGCCGATGGTGACGGCGATGGGCGAGAGGTCCAGGCCGCCGATGGCCGGCAGGCGCTGCTGCACCGGCGCCATGATGGGGTCCGTCAGCCGGTCGATGAGGATGGCCATGGGATTAGCGGAACCCGGATTGACCCAACTCAGGACGACACGAATGATGATGGCGTAGATGAAGACGTCGATCGTCAGTTCCACCAGGGCCGGGATGGACCAGATGACGGCGCCGATCGAGGCCAGCCCCAGGCCCGCCAGGATACCCACCAGAAAGAGCACGGCGGTCTTGACCAGCCAGGCCAGGACCAGGGAGGAGATATCCATCCCCCGGAAACCGGGGATGAAGCGGCGCAGGGGCATGAGTACCGGGCTGGTCACCTTGACCACGAACTGGGAAATCGGGTTGTAGAAGTCCGCCTTGGTCAGTTGCAGCAAAAAGCGCAGCATGGCCACGAAGGCATAGAGCCCGCCCAGGGTCTGGATGAGAAATATCAGGGGGTTGGTGAGATAGTTGCCAGTCATGGATGTGTTGCCAGCAGAGTGGAGAGTTCCTGGGAGCGGGCTTGGGCGGCGCGCACAGCCCGGGCGACCAGATTGGAAAAATCACCTTCCATCAGCACCTTGAGGGCGCATTCGGTGGTGCCGCCGGGCGAGGTCACCCGTTCGCGTAACTCCTTGGGATCGAGACTGCTTTCCATGGCCATCCGGGCGGCGCCCAGGGCGGTCTGGATGGTCAGGAGCCGGGCGCTCTCGGCGTCCAGGCCCAATTCCACGGCCACCTTCTCCAGTTCCTCCATGAGCAGGAAAAAATAGGCCGGGCCGCTGCCGGAGACGGCGGTGACCGCATCCAGCAGGTCCTCTTCATCCACCCAGCGGGTGAGGCCCCCGGCCCGCATGATAGTCTCGGCACGGTTGCGTTGCCCCGGGCTGACCTCGGGGCTGGCGTGCAGGACGATGGCGCCGGCCTGAATCATGGCCGGGGTATTGGGCATGGTGCGCACCAGGGGGCGTGGCCCCCCAAGCCAGGCCTGGATGCTGGCCTCGCGGATGCCCGCCATCACCGAGATATAGAGGGGGACCTTGGTGGTGACGGCCAGACCCAGGTCGGAGCAGACGGCATGGGCCATCTGGGGCTTGACGCACAGCAGCACCACGTCCGCCGCGCCCTGAGCCGTCGCGTTGTCCTGGGTAACCCGCACCCCATAGTGGCGGGTAAGCTGCTCCCGTTTGTCCGCGTCGGGCTCGCTGACGATGAGATTGGCCGGGTCGTAGCCATCGCTGACCAATCCGGCGATCAGGCTGCCCGCCATGTTGCCGCCCCCGATAAAGGCGATTGTCTCTCGTGTCATGTCACTTCAATTCCTGAGTTGGGACCTGGACGAGGATTCTAGACCAAGTTTCGCCTTGGATTAGGTTCTTGCCCCAAAAATGGCGGTACCGATGCGCACCAGGGTCGCCCCCTCCGCGATTGCGGCCTCCAGGTCATCGGACATCCCCATGGAAAGCTCCCGGAGGGGGCAGTCCGGGCTGGCCAGGCGGTCCCGCAACCGGCGCAAGGCCTGAAAGGGCCGGCGCTGGGTGGCTTCATCCGCCGCCGGGGCTGGCATGCCCATGAGGCCGACCACTTCCAGACCCGGCAGTTTACGGCAGGCGGCGAGCAAGGCGGCGGCTTCCTCTGGAGGGACGCCATTCTTGGTCGCCTCGCCGCTCAGGTTGATCTGCAGGCAGGCCTTGAGCGGCGGCAGCCCGGGCGGGCGCTGGCGGGATAGCCGTTCGGCATGGTGGGCATCGTCCAGGCCGTGAACCCAGCGGAAATGCTCGGCGATCTGGCGGGTCTTGTTGGCCTGGATCTCGCCAATGAAATGCCACTCCAGGGGCAGGTCCGCCAGGTCCGTCATCTTGGCGAGGGCCTCCTGAAGGTAGTTTTCACCGAAGGCGTGCTGACCGGCGGCCTGGGCCGCGCGGATGGCCCGGGCGCTCTGCCGCTTGCTGACCGCCAGGAGGGTGACGCTGCCGGGTTCGCGGCCAAAACAGCTCTCGGCGGCTTTGATCCGGTTTTGCACCGCGGCGAGGCGGGCGGCAACGGAATGTTCGGCGGCAAGGGGCATGCTCGGCTCCGAGGGGGAGGGTGGTTCAGCCCTCGGTCTTGAGGTAGCGCACCAGCTTGGCCAGGGCCTGGCCGCGATGGCTGAGGCGGTTCTTGGTGACGGGGTCCAGTTCGGCGGAACTGCAATCCTCGGTGGGGACAAAAAAGATGGGGTCGTAACCGAAGCCATTCTCGCCGCAGGGCGCCTCCAGGATGACGCCCTCCCAGGTGCCCTGACAGATCACCGGGGTCGGGTCCTCGGCATGGCGCAGATAGACCATGAGGCACTGGAAGCGGGCGGTGCGCTCCTCCGTCGGCACCCCCTTCATGGCTTCGAGCAACTGGTTGAGGTTGTCCAGATCCGAGGCCCCGCGTCCCGCGAAGCGGGCGGAATAGATGCCCGGAGCTCCCTTCAGGGCATCGACCTCGATACCGGAGTCGTCGGCGATGGCCGCCAGCCCGCTATGGGCGGCGGCGTTGCGCGCCTTGAGAATGGCATTCTCGACGAAGCTCAGACCCGTCTCCTCCGCCTCGGCCACCCCCAGTTCGTCCTGAGGAATGACATGGATGTCCTCGGCGGCGAGCAGGGCATTGATCTCGCGCACCTTGCCCGCGTTGTTGCTGGCCAGGACGATGGACTCTCCATGATGGGTCTTGAGCATTGCGGGCTTCTCCGGCTGAATTTGAATCTAGGTCAAACCTCGCCGCGATTGTAGTCCGGTTGCGCCGTGATTTTATGGATACTGAGATCGGCGCCCAGGTACTCGTCCTCTTCACTCAGCCGCAAGCCCATCATCGCCTTGATGCCGCCATAGATGAGGAAGCCGCCGCTGAAGGCGATCACCACCCCCGCCAGGCTGCCCGCCAGTTGGCTGCCAAAGGTCACGCCGCCGACCCCGCCCAGGGCCTGGAGCCCGAAGATACCGGCGGCGATGCCACCCCAGAGCCCACAGAGCCCGTGCAGGGGCCAGACGCCCAGCACGTCGTCGATGCGCCAGCGATTCTGGGTCAGGGTAAAGGCATAAACAAAGAGCCCGCCAGCCACGGCCCCGGTCACCAAGGCCCCGATGGGGTGCATCAGGTCCGAGCCAGCGCACACCGCCACCAGACCGGCCAGTGGGCCGTTGTGCAGGAAGCCCGGGTCATTCCTGCCGGCGACCAAGGCCGCCAGGATGCCGCCGACCATGGCCATCAAGGAGTTCACGGCGACCAGCCCGCTGACCGCCTCCACCGTCTGGGCGGACATGACGTTGAAGCCGAACCAGCCCACGGTGAGGGTCCAGGCACCGATCGACAGGAAGGGGATGGAAGAGGGCGGGTGGCCGGTCATGCCGCCATCGGCGCGATAACGCCCTTGCCGGGGTCCCAGCAGCAGGACGGCGGCGAGACCGATCCAGCCGCCCACGGCATGCACCACGATGGAGCCAGCGAAGTCATGAAATGGTGCACCGAAGAGTTGCTCGATCAGCGACTGCATCCCCAGGTTGCCATTCCAGACCAGGCCCTCGAAGAAGGGATAGAGGAGCCCGACGATCAGCAGGGAGGCGAGCAACTGGGGGTTAAAGCGGGCACGCTCGGCGATACCGCCCGAGACGATGGCCGGGATCGCGGCGGCAAAGGTTAGGAGAAAGAAGAACTTGACCAGGGCGTAGCCATGCTGGTCCTGGAGCGTCGCCGCGTCCGAGAAGAAATTGACCCCGTAGGCGATCCAGTAGCCGACGAAGAAATAGGCGATAGTCGAGATGGCAAAGTCGCTCATAATCTTCGCCAGGGCATTGACCTGATTCTTGGCCCGAACCGTCCCTAACTCCAGAAAGGCAAAGCCCGCGTGCATGGCGAGCACCATGACGGCGCCGATCAGGATGAAAAGGACGTCCCCGCCGGTCTTCACTGTCTCCATGGAAAGCTACCTCGTGCAAAGTGGTGTCGTGCAAAATGAGTGCGAGGTTATTGCAGGAATCGTGCCGGCGGGCGGGGATGGGTCCGGACGGGAGCACGGCGGTCAGTCCAGGTGGGCGTCGCGCTGGGCGTCGAGGATGTCACGGATACCACCCTCGGCCAGGTCCAGCAGGGCATTCATCTCGGCACGGGAAAAGGTCGCCCCCTCCGCCGTGCCCTGGACCTCGATGAAGCGCCCTTCACCATCCATGACCACGTTCATATCGGTGTGGGCGGTGCAATCCTCGGCATAATCCAGGTCGAGGACGGGCACGCCTTGATAAATGCCAACGGAGACGGCGCCAATCTGGGCGGTCAGGGGATCGCGCCCGAGCTTGCCGGCGACCACGAGCTGTTGCACCGCATCGCGCAGGGCCACCCAGGCACCGCTGATGGCGGCGGTGCGGGTGCCGCCATCGGCCTGCAGCACGTCGCAGTCCAGGGTCAGGGTGCGCTCGCCCAGGGCCTTGAGGTCCACCGCCGCGCGCAGGGAGCGCCCGATCAGGCGCTGGATCTCCAGGGTGCGCCCGCCCTGCTTGCCCCGGGCTGCCTCGCGTTGCATGCGCTCGTTGGTGGAGCGCGGCAACATGCCGTACTCCGCCGTGATCCAGCCGCTGCCCTTACCCTTGAGGAAGGGCGGTACCCGCTCCTCGATACTGGCGGTGCAGAGCACACGGGTATCGCCGAACTCGGCCAGGACCGAGCCCTCGGCATGGCGGGTGAAGCCCCGGGTAAAGCGCAGGGCGCGCATCTGATCGGGGCGGCGCAGGGAAGGACGCATGGCGGTTGCTCGGTAGCGGGTCAAAAGGGACAGGTCCGCATCTTCGATGCTGGGGCGGCGCAGGTCAAATGGCGGGCTCGGGGGTATCATGGGGCCTAAGCCTTTATCTATCGTCCAACATCCACGCCGGGGAGCCGCACAAGCCACCATGTCCAAGAGTATGACCGCCTTTGCCCGCGAGACCCACACGGGGGAACAGGGAGAGCTGACCTGGGAACTGCGCTCCGTGAATCACCGTTTCCTCGAAACCTTCGTGCGCCTGCCCGAAGACCTGCGCGCCCTGGAGACGGGGGTGCGCGAGCGGATTTCCGCCCGCCTGGACCGGGGCAAGGTGGATTGCAGTCTGCGCTTCGCCCCGTCGCCCGCGGCAACGGGCGACCTGCGCATCAACCATCGCTATCTGGAGCTGTTGCTGGCGGCGGGCGCGGAAGTCGCGGAGCGGCTCGGCCGGCCCCCGGCCCCGGAGCCCTTCGACCTGCTGCGCTGGCCCGGGGTCCTGGCGGAACAGAGGCCGGATCTAGGTCCGGTACAGGCCCAGGCCCTGACCTTGCTCGATCAGACCCTGGAGGTCCTGGTGGCCACGCGCGCCCGCGAGGGCGAACGCCTGGCCC
>JBASIS010000186.1:0-1812 GCA_049654905.1 Chromatiaceae bacterium | reverse complement strand
TCAAGCACTACGTGCTGACGGCGGCGCGCGTCCGGCCGGCGCTCCCTCAACCCTGACGCCACCTCGCCTGGGGCGCTCCCGCTCTCTACTCCCGGTCCTCCCTGGCCCCGGCGGGAAGCTGGGCATTATCGGGGTGGGACACGGGGCTGTCAAGCGAATTGTAGGTCAGGCCCAAAAAAAGGGATGCCGATTCATCCCGGTAATGTGCGGCACCGACGCCGTATCAATTTGGTTACAATGAGAAATTGCCCGCGCCCGCAAATAGCTCAACCAGCCCTTAACGCGGCTTGCCTCCCGGTTGTCGTTGTACGGCGGCTGACCTCGGAGTAGGGATACCCAGCGCCCCCTCGCTCAGCCATCCACAGCCGCGATCGGGGCGGCTATCACGGACACCCGTACGAACCGCCGTTTACCAACCTGGAAAACATGGACAGACCCGGTCTGGAGGCTCAGCCCCTTGTCCTCCACCCGCTCTCCGTCGATACGCACCCCACCCTGATCAATGAGGCGCAAGGCATCCGAAGTACTCTTGACCAAGCCGGCATCCTTAAGCAGATTGGCGATTGGCAACCCCTGGCGCTGTGCCATGACCGTGACTTCGGGGATGACTTCCGGCATGGCGCCCTGTTGAAACCGTGCAATAAATTCCTCCAAGGCCCGGGACGCCGCTGCCTGGCCATGGAATCGGCAGACCATCTCCTCGCCCAGGCGGAACTTGATATCGCGAGGATTCACGCCTTCCGCCACCGACCGCCGCCACCCGGCAATCTCCTCCTGAGCGACATCGCTCAAGAGTTCGAAGTAGCGCCACATGAGGTCGTCGGAGATCGACATCAGCTTGCCGAACATCTGATCCGGTGGCTCGGCGATCCCTATGTAATTACCCAAGGACTTAGACATCTTCTGGACGCCATCCAGCCCTTCCAGGATCGGCATGGTGATGACGACCTGGGGCTCCTGGCCATAGGATTCCTGAAGTTGCCGCCCCACCAGAAGATTAAACTTCTGATCGGTGCCACCGAGTTCCACATCCGCCCGCAGGGCTACCGAGTCATAGCCCTGGACAAGGGGATAAAGAAACTCATGGATGGCGATTGGCTGCCCCGATTTGAAGCGCTTGGAGAAATCATCACGCTCCAGCATGCGGGCTACCGTGTGACGGGCGGCCAATTGGATCAGGTCCGCCGCCCGCATTTCCCCCATCCAACTGGAGTTAAATACCACCAGCGTGTGCTCCGGACTCAGCATGGTGAAAATCTGCTCCTCATAGGTCCGGGCATTGTCCAGAACCTCGTCGCGGCTCAGAGCCTTGCGAGTGACGTTCTTACCCGTGGGATCACCAATCATGCCGGTGAAGTCACCAATCAGGAAAAGCACCTCGTGCCCCAGTTGCTGGAAGTGACGTAACTTATTGATAAGAACCGTATGCCCCAGATGCAAGTCGGGCGCGGTGGGATCGAATCCCGCCTTGATCCGCAAGGGACGGCCACTAGCCAGCTTCTTGCGCAAGGCATCCTCTACCAGGATCTCCTCGGTCCCGCGCGACAGGATGCTCATGGCCTCGTCAACAGCAATCATGGACAAGTTCTCCGGATAAGATATGAGGGGGGTTGGATAGGGCGGTTGGATGATAGTCGAAACTGGGTCCGGCGGCCCGGTTCCGGGAAACGGCTGATACAGGATCAGGGAGCCAATTGCAAAATTGCCGGTAGCGTTTGAGCCCCAGGTGGGCGAGGGGCAAAAATGGCTGTTTTTGCCCCTTTCAGTATTTGCTCGGTCCTCTTCTACGCGAGTGGCATGGTGTTATCCCGT
>JBASIS010000185.1:0-5831 GCA_049654905.1 Chromatiaceae bacterium | reverse complement strand
GAGCAGATCCTGGAACTCATTCCGGGGACCAAGTGATGCTGGACACGATAGTTTTCGGCGCCGCATTGAAGCAGGCGGGGTACGACTTCTACAGCGGCGTTCCCTGTTCCTTCCTCAAGGACCTTATCAACTACGCGATCAACGAGTGCGAGTTCGTGATGGCGGCCAATGAAGGCGACGCCGTCGCCGTGTGCGCCGGAGCCCAGGTCGCCGGGCGCAAGACGGTCGTCCTGATGCAGAATTCCGGCCTCGGGAACGCCGTTTCGCCCCTCACCTCCCTCAACGCGATATTCAGGCTGCCGGTGCTCGGCTTCGTAAGCCAGCGAGGCGAGCTGGGTCTCGGCGACGAACCCCAGCACGAATTGATGGGCGTCATCACCGGCGACCTTCTCGACGCGATGAAGGTTGATTGGGAATACCTCTCCGCCGACCAGGCCGAGGCGGGGATGCAGCTCTCCCGCGCCGACGAGATCATGGGGCAGGGTAAAGCCTTCTTCTTCATCGTGAAGAAGGGCACCTTCTCGAAGGTTTCCCTTACTGACGGGAAGAAGCTGGCGGAGCCCGCGGGGCTGCCTGACAGGAACAGCATTCTGTCAGCCGTCAGGGATGCCGCCTCCGGGCGCACGGTCCTGGCCGCGACGACCGGCTTCACCGGACGCGAACTCTACGAGCTTGGCGACGACGAATGCAACTTCTACATGGTCGGTTCGCTCGGCTGCCTGTCCTCGTTCTGCCTGGGCTTGAGTCTGGCGCAGCCCGACAGGCCGGTCATCGCCCTCGACGGCGACGGATCGCTGCTGATGAGGACGGGAGCCTTGCCTACGGTAGCTGCCTACAAGCCAGTCCGCTTCATGCACATACTGCTGGACAACAACGCCCACGAATCGACCGGCGGACAGAGCACCATTTCCGGCGGCATCGACTGGGTGGGCCTGGCTAGGGCGGCCGGGTATCCAAAGGCGATCGAGGTTGGCGACGCGGTCGGACTGGCGGCGGCGGTGAAGGAGTGGGAGGCTTACGGCGGCCTCGTGTTCGTCCGGGTCCGCATCCGCCAGGGTGCTCCCGAGAAGCTCGGCAGGCCCAATACCGGGCCGGTGGAAGTAGTCCAGCGGCTTGCCGGTTTCTTACGGAAAGGAAGATAGCGATATGGTACGGGAAGCGGTAATTCTAGGCGCCGGACTCGGCTCGCGCCTCAAAGGTCGTACGACAGCCATGCCCAAGGGATTCCTGGAACTCGGCGGAGTGGCGATGGTCGAACATTCCGTCCTGAAGCTGATAGCGGCGGGCGTCGAGCGCATCGTGATAGGTACCGGCCATTGCTCTGAGTTCTACGAGAAACTGGCAGCCAGATACCATATCATTGAGACGGTCCACAATCCGATCTACGCGAGTTCTGGCAGCATGCGCACGTTGTACGAGCTGCGAAAGACGGTCAAGCATGATTTCTTCCTCCTGGAATCTGACTTGGTCTACGATGAGCTGGGCCTCTTCGTCCTGGCCAACGATCCGAGGGCGGATCTGATCCTGGCTTCCGGAGCGACCGGCAGCGGCGACGAAGTCTACCTCGAGAACGATGGCGGCGGACGCCTGGTCCGACTTTCTAAGAAGTTGCCGGAGCTGTCCAGGAACGATGGCGAGCTCGTCGGCATAACCAAGCTGAGCACCGCGGCTTTTGCGCGGATGTGCGATTACGCGGCCAAGGCCTTTGACAAGACTCCTATGCTCGAGTACGAACATGCGATGGCCGGAGCCTCTGTTATCGAGCCGATCTACATAAAAAAGCTGGACCACTACCTGTGGCGTGAGATAGACGACGAGGCCCACCTCTCGATGGCGGTCAACGATGTCTTCCCGAGGATACAGGAAGCCGAGGGCATGCGCCGCGTCCGCCGCGAGGTACTCCTCAATCCGGGTCCCGCCAGCACCAGCGACTCGGTCAAGTACGCGCAGGTGTGCGCGGATATCTGCCCGAGGGAGAAGGAATTCGGCGAGTTGATGGACTGGACGCGCACTGAGCTCACCCGTTTCGTCGCCGACCCCGCAAAATACTCGACGGTGTTCTGGGGAGGCTCGGGCACCTCCGCCGACGAGGGGATGCTGTCGAGCGTCGTGCCGGATGGCGGCCGGCTCCTTGTCCTGGACAACGGCTCCTACGGCGCGCGGATGGCAAAAATAGCGTCTGTGTACAAGCTCGACCACGAGGTGTTCAAGAGTTCCTCGAAGGCGCCCGTCGACCTCAACGCCCTCGAGGACAAGCTCCGTTCCGGCAGGTTCACCTACCTGGCAGCCGTCTACCACGAGACGACGACCGGCCTTCTGACCGACCTGCCCGCGATCGCCGCGATCTGCAGGCGCCTGGGGGTGGTAACCATCATCGACGCGGTGAGCGCCTACGCGGGCATCCCGATGGACCTGGAGAAACTCGGCGTCCATTTCATGGCCTCCACCTCCAACAAGAACATCCAGGGCATGGCGGGGATAGCCTTCGTGGTGTGCGACAGGGAGCATCTGGAACGCACCAAGAACATCCCGATGCGCAACCTGTACATGAACCTCTGGGACCAGCACGCCTCGTTCGAGAAGACACTGCAGACCCGTTTCACCCCGCCCGTGCAGACCATCTACTCGCTGCGGCAGGCCATCATCGAGACAAAGGTGGAGACGGTTGAGGGAAGGTACGCCCGTTATTCCGCGTGTTGGGACACCCTGCTCGCCGGCATCGGCAGGCTGGGGCTATCATGCCTGGTGCCTCCCGAGCACCAGTCGAAGCTTATCACCGCGATTCTCGAGCCCGACAACCCCCGATACAGCTTCAGGGAGCTCCACGACCAGGCGAGGCGCCACGAGTTTACGATCTACCCGGGCAAGCTCGCGGACGCCAACACCTTCCGCATAGCCAACATAGGCAACATCCAGCCTGCCGAGATGGCGCGCTTCGTGGACGTGCTCGGCGGCTACATGGGATCGATGAGCCAATAGCACTGCCCGTAACCCACTGAAGGAAAAACTGGCGCGGTGAAGCGAAATATTCGTTTACCCCAGCGCAGAGCGACCGCGCAACCCGTGATCAGTCACTGATGCGCATGTGAGCCGGGGTGGGCGAAAACTCACCCCAGCGCGTTGCAGGGGGTGCCATGGGGCGGCCGCCAAGGGATCATCCCGTTATCGATACGATCCGCCCCACACGGCTAATCCGTTCTAGCTCGCTGTGGCCGGCCGTCCCCGCGGGCGGCGGCAGGCGTTTTCGGTCATACCCAGGAAGTCGAATACCCGGCGGATGTTGCGCGCCAGGCGTTGGAGGGTGGCGGCGACCGTGTCGCGGGATTTCGACTTAATGGCGCCGATGGCGAACCGGCGTAAGGCGGTGATGTTCGCGGGACCATGGCCGGTGTGGATGGTGCACCGGTCCTCGTCCCAGTTCCAGTCAAGGAGGTAGTGGTAACGGTTCTCGACGCTCCAGTGGCCGCGGTTGAAGGCCAATATGGCCGCGGCATCGGCGCTGTCCGGGGTGTGGTCGGTGAGGCCGTAGACGGAGTCGGTCGAACGCTTGCCGGTGGCTTTCTCGATGACTTCGCGCGCGATGACGAAGGCCTGGCCGACCCCCGGAAAAGGGAGGTAGTCGTGCAGGCGGGTGGTGGTCCAGATTGTGCGCTGTTCGATGCGGCCATGGGCCAGGGTAACCGGCTCGCGGAAGTCCGGCTGATCGCGATCGGCAAAGAGCAGGCGGATATCGGCGTGCAGGGTCGGCTGGTTGTCCTTGACGGTAAAGATGCCGTGGGCATCCTGGTCAAGCAGGTCGGCAGCGAGCGTGAGCTGGGTCAGCAGGGCGTCGGCGGTGATCGTCTTGCCGGTGATGTCGAGCGCCTCAAGGACCGGGATGACCATCCCGATCTCGTTGGTTTGCTTGACCGCGTCGTTCCGCCTACGGGCAGGGCGCCGACTTTTTTTGGGTATAGCCGGTGTGGCTCTGGTGGCCGACGGCACCCAGGATGTGGGTCTGACGGCCGTCGTCGTCGATGGCATGGCCCAGCGTTTTGCCAGCGATGGCCAGTGCCTCATCGTCGGCGTGCTGGGTGTTCCAGCGCTGCAAGGCGCCGCCCAGCGCGACAGGGTCGATGCGGGTGAGGACCTCGCGGATCACCGTGCGACTGGGGACCGCGTAGTGACGGTTGCGGTTGCGGTAGCGGCAGCGCAAGCGTGCCCGCGCCTGCTGGTCGAGGTCTTCGGCCCAAAGGCTGATGGCCTGGTAGCCGCGCATCCCGCACCGGGTGGCACCCGCGGCGATAGCTAGCACCGCGGGCAGCGGGTGGCGGCGGCAATGACCGCGGCGCGGGTCGGGAATGTCGGCAAAGAAGTCGGGAAGCGAACCCATGTGTTCGGCGTTTAACCTGATGTTTGGGGCTCCATGGCGGTACTGGGGGTCGAGTACGGGACACGCCAGGCAGGCTTGGGCTTGGGCGTGCAGGGGCGGACAAAGACGCGCTTGGCGGCGTCAGGCTGTAGGCTGTAACCCGCGCCGGTGCGCCGATAGCCGCGGGTGTCGCCCACATAACGCCAGTTGGCGGCGCGGTAGAGGGTGCCGTGGCAATACCGTGGATCGACGAAGGTCTCCAGCAACCGCAGCGGGTAACCGCCGCGCTCCGGCCAGTCCGCCGCTAGTCGACGCTCGCACAAGGCCAGCACGCGCGAGGCGCGGTTCGGGTAATGATATTCGGGCAGGATCAGCAAGCGACTGTTGTTGGCGATCAGGTAGGTGCAGCCAATCGTATTGATGGCGAAAATCCCAGCCGATCCAGGCGTCACGCGCGGCGCACCTCCAGGCCGCCGCCGTGAAGCTCAGCAGCGCCAGCCACTGCCCGTGCCAGGTGGCGACCTACCCCACCTTTGTCACCCCCACCCCCTCGATCCACCCAACAACCCCGCCTTTCCCCCACGGTGGGGCGGGCGGCCCGAGGCGGGTCAATGGCTTACCGCTCCTCAGCGCCGCGTAGTGCCATAATATTGTTAATAACCCTTGCCAGGGTCCGGCGCAGAGGCTAAGCATGCGCCCATGTATATTCGTCGCACCAACATCAAAAGCCGCGAGATCGGCGAGCCCTATTACACCTACCGCCTGGTAGAGTCGGTGCGCACTTCGACGTCGGTGCACCAGGTTACGCTGCTCAATCTCGGGCGCCAGTTCGCGGTGCCGCGCCCGCAGTGGGGCCCCTTGGCCGAGCGCATCGAGGCCCTGGTGCAGGGGCAATTGGATCTGATCGCCGACGGGTTGGATCCGCAGTGGGAGGTGATGGCGCGGGACGGTGCGGCCCGCCTGGTCAGCCGCCGGGGCACGACGGTGGCGGCGAAGGAGGCCGCCGCGCCGTGCGACTATCAGCGGGTGGACCTGGAGCGCCTGGAGGGCGTTCGCCCGCGCAGTGTCGGGATCGAGTATGTGGCGCTGGAGGCGTTGCGGCGGCTGGGGTTGGACGTCAAGCTGGCGCAATTGGGCTTCAATCGTCACCCGTTGGGCGCCGCCATTGGGGCCATCATCGGGCGCATGGGGCGCCCGGGCAGCGAGTTAGCAACCCACCAGTGGCTGCAACTGCGCAGCGGTCTGGGGGAATTGCTGGACGACGACTTCGCCGCCCTGGACCTGAATCAGTGGTATCGGGTGAGCGACCGGTTGTTGGCGCATCGCGCCATGCTGGAGGGCTTTCTCTACCAGCAGGAGCGCGACCTGTTCGCGCTCGCCGAGACCATCACCCTGTATGACCTGACCAATACCTTCTTCGCGAGCACGGCCAGCGGCAACCCCAAGGCCAAGCACGGTCACTCCCAGGAGCAGCGCACCG
>JBASIS010000184.1:0-7442 GCA_049654905.1 Chromatiaceae bacterium | reverse complement strand
CCTTGGTTCTGTCAAGCCCCGTGAGATTATATGCCTTCTTTTTGAACCGCTCCGGGCGTTTCTCCTGCCAATCTTGCAGGGCCTGAACGGGCGCGATGTGCCCTAACGCGCGGTGGGGAATCTGATGATGATACCGGCGCACAGAGCGGCTCAGGGTGTCCTCCAGGCGCTGGGCCGCATCGAGGCGGGTGGTGGCCAGCACCGCGCTGATACGGCCATTGCAGCGCTCGACCCTGCCGTTAGTCTGGGGATGACGGGGCTTGATGAGGCGGTGGTCGATGTTGTGGTTCTCGCCAGTGCGATCAAAGCGATGACGCCCGGTGGGGTCACGTTCGCCGGTGGCGCAGCAGCGATCGGTGAATTCCTGGCCATTATCGGTCAGGACTTTTTGCACCTGGAAGGAGGCCTTCGCGACGAGTCGCTGCAGGAAACTGGCCGCATTCACGGCGGTTTTCTCGCCGAGAATCTCCACGTACACCCAGCGTGAGGCGCGATCGATGCCGACGAACAGCTAGCGATGTGCGTCTTCGTCCGGCATCTGTGGCAGATACTAGACATCGACATGGACGAAGCCAGGTTCATAATCCTTAAAGGTTTTCGTTGGTTGCTCGTCGGCTTCCGGCTGGGGAATCAGGGCCTGGAGGTTCGAGACGCCCTGCCGGCGCAGGCAGCGATCCAGACCCGAACGCGAGACAACGGGATTGAGGAATTCGCGCGTCACCGCCAGCAGGTCATCCAGGGGCAGGAGCAAGGTTTTACGCAACTCGACGACGACCAGCTCCTGGGCCGGGGTGAGCGTGGTGTGCAGACGATGGGGACGAGGTGAGGCATCCTGACCGTTATCACGGCGCCGCCCTTGGCGCACCGTGGCGCGATTCAGGTGGTACTCGCGGGCCAGTTCGCGCTCTGACTGGGTGGATTCGCGCAGTTCCTGGCGGATGGCCGGGGTGGTGCGCGCGTTCTTATGCAGGTTCAGATTCATGGTTCGCCGGTCTCCGGTCAGTCGTTGCCCTGGTCTTGCGCGTTGCGGGACGCGTGCGTTTAACCTCTTCCCTAAGGGTGCGCAGAACGTCCCGCGCTAAGAATAACGGATAACTTCGTCTCGGTATATAATCACACGGGGCTTGACAATTAGCGTCGAAACTCGGTGGTCCCGCGGGCTCACGTTATGAGCCACCAAGCGCGCAGGTTGGGGTGAGCGATAGCGAACCCGGACATCGGCCAACCCACGGACACCGCGATGGGGTTCCTCCGTCACCTCAACCTACGAGCTCGTCCCTGGAACTCCGTAGACCCCACGTCCCCTCGGCGTCCGTACCCTCGACCGGCTGCGGCGCTGTAATAGCTGTGGCCGAATCAGACCATCGTGCTCAACCTATCGATCAAGCCGTACACGAAGCCGCCGCGCGCGCTCGCGGAAGGCGGCTTCGCCACCCTCCAGAATGTCGCAGACGGCCTTGCGGATCGCGGCGTTTTCCAATCCGCCCGCCATGTAGCTGATCGGCGGTAGGCCGCCTAACGGGTGCGAGCCGGCTTCCGCCACAACGATCTGATCCGCGTCGGTGTTGATGACGAGATTGGCGTTGTGCGTCACCATGATCACCTGGCGCTTCGCCTTCGCGGCGATGAAGAGCGCGACCAACTCGTCAAAGACAGACTTCGGATCGAGGTTTTCCTCGGGCTGGTCGATAATCAGAGGCCGATCATCTGAATCGTCGAGCGCAAGATAGAGGAGCAGTAGGACGATACCCCGCGTGCCGGGCGACAGCTTCCGAATGTCGACGCCGTCGTAGGAGATCTCGTACCGGATGGTGATGTGTAAAGTGCCGAAGAGCCAGTGCGCAAGCTGGTTCGACCAGGCCCGGAATTCGGCCTGCTGCGTCGGTGCATAAGGCGCATGGGACAACAGGTCTCCCAAGTATTTGCCCATGAACGCTGTTATGGCGGCCTGAACCTCGTCCGCAGAGCCTGCTTCCCACGCGGGTTTTAGCGCCTCGGTCGCGGCGGCGATCAGCGCGCCGCGGCCGTAGAACGGCCCGGCCCTGCGCCGGTCGAGAAGTTCCTCCTCGGCAAGCGAACCCCATGTTTGGACATCGGCGATCCTGCGAACCGAGAAGCTGAGCTTCTTGAGCGTGCCCGATGACGCTGCAAGCCGCGCCATCAGCGGCGCGTAGAGGCCCGCCAGCGCGTTCTGCTCGTTGATGATCGCATCGAAAACGCGGCCGTAGGTGGTATCACGCTCTATCTGAAGGTCCTTCCGGCGCGCCGCAGCGCCCTGCGCATCGGTGAGCCGGGTTTCGAGGGTCTGGAGCGCGGAATTCTCCTGCCCGATGCGCCGAGTCAGTGCTGAATATTGATCGCGGACGAGCTTGTCGGCGCTGAACAGCGTTTCCAGGCGAGTCATTTCGGCGGCGATAGGCTCGAGCGGAAGCGTCGAGACATCAGTGTCGTCGGGGATCAGCGCGACGTTCGGATCGCCGGGCGGCGGCGGAACACCGTTCAGCTTGCGGACCTCGCCATCCGCCCACACGATGTAGCCCGCCAGACTCTTGTCGACGTCGCCTTTGTAGATAAGCAGGAATTCGTCCCACTGCTCCGGCTTCAAGCCGCTGTTGCCATGTCGTGCCTGGGCTTGGCGGAGCAGCTCCGGGGCGCCCGTGGCGCGCATGCTCCGAACCTCGTCCTGCATGGCGAGAAAGGTGCGGCGCTGATTCCCGAAGGCCTGGATTATGTTGCGAAGCTTTTGCGCCGCCTCGCTGAGCTGGGTGTGTCGGGCCACCTGTGCCTCGGTACCCTTGACGACGAGCTTCGCGCGGTCGGCGGTGTAATCCGCGAGCTGCTTCTTCTTCTGCCCAACCTGGGTGGCGAGGCTAGCGACAAGGCTTTCCTTTTCGAACTCGACGGCGATCCGGTCCGAGATGTCGGAGATCGCCTCGGCTTCGCGTTCGCGCGCCTGCCGGAACCGTGAGGTCTGCTGTTCACGCAGCTCGGCGAAATCGAGCGCCCATTCGCGATCATCCTGCGAATGCGACTCGAAGATGACGCGCTCGATCTCGTCGACTAGGCCATCGGAGACGCCTTTCGCCGAGCAAAGCTCCTCGACGAACTGCTGAGAAAGATACCGGGCGCGCGGAAACGACATATGGCCATTGGCATCCCTACCATCGAGGGAGCGCGTGACCGTAGCACCGCCGCCCCAGGTCAGTGTCGCCGTCGCGTCACCGATAAGCCTGCGCGCCCGAGCCAGGAAGGACGGGCTGATGTTCTCGTCCGCATCCCAGCCGGCGGGCGTGATCGCGTCGCAGCCGGCAGCGATCACGTCGGCCAGAGGGCCGTCTTTCCAGATCCCCGCGCGCCGATGATGGCGACAAGGCCGGGATTGAGAGGCATGCCGGGTGTGGTCGCCCAATCCGCATTGTCGATCTTGAGGTGCGAGATGACCTGCGACGGCATAGCCGAGCGTGGCGGCTGCTCGCCGACATAAGCGCGGCCCTCCGGGTCGATGCACGCCTGACGCAGGGCATCGAACTCTAGGGCGCCCTTGATCCATGAGAAGCGATTGTCGACGGGCTGGCCCACGGATTTCTGGTCGTGAGAGTCGCTCCCATGGAGACAGGGCTTACACCCGTCATATCGAGCGCGCAGTTCCTCGATCGTCACGTCGCGCTGGCCAATCCAGAATTCGCGCTGCGCCGGGCTGCTCGAGAAAATGACGTGGGCGAACTTCTCGATCTCCTGGCGGACCGTGGTGTCGGCCGCCTTGCGTACGCCTGACGTGCCATCTCCGGCGCCGCCGGCGACGGCGATCAGGATATTCTTCTTCGCCCATTCGCTTTCTCCGATGACCTTGCGCAGTTGGTCGAAGTTGACTTTGAACTGCGTCGCACCGAGTCGGAGTGCCGCCCCGTCGTTGGTGATTGTCGGGTCGGCACGCTTGCCCAGCTTGATCAGCTCCTCGGGAGTGCAGTCAAAGCGTTCGTTGAATGCGTTAAACTGCAGGCGTTTGAGGAGGCTCTTCACCTCGGATACGTGGTTTGCATCTTCGGGGCTGACCATCAGGTGGACGTTCACAAAACCAGACTTCGCGGCCACGTCAAGGCGCAGCTCAATGTTCGGGAAGAGCAGCATCACGCCGGGCAACCGGCCGGCGGCCTTATGCTTGAGGAATTCCTCGTACCTATCGGTGATGTAATAGTCGGTGACGGCGATCGCCTCGATCTTCGGCGTCAGGCCTTCCAGCGTCGTAAGGTAGGCCCCCCAGGGATCGTCGGCACCGAACTGATTGTTGAGGATGGTGCCTGGCGCATGGATATGCGGCTCCCACCGGTGCCATTCCGAACCACGATTGATCATGCGTATGCCTCGGTTCTCGGCTCGGTCTCGTCCACCGGTCTCTCACCTCTTTAGTGGGCCAAACGTCGCGCATCACCTGCCATCGGATGCGTGGGGGAAGGCGGTCCAATCCCTTATTCAATGCACAGGCAATGAAAGTAACAATGCGTGGACGCCCTCCTTCGATTTTTAGGTCCGAGTTTCCCTACGCCGCCAATTCCCGCAACACCTCGGGATGCCGCTCGGCGACACGCAGCAGGGTTTTGGCGGCACCGGTCGGCTCGCGGCGGCCTTGCTCCCAGTCCTGCAAGGTCCGCGGCGACACCCCCAGGAGGGCGGCGAAGCGGGCCTGGGACAAGCGCGCCATGATCCGCACACGGGCCACTGGGGATTCCACGGCCCGGCCTTGGCGCGTGACTACGGTGACGCGACCCACCCGGCCGGCCTGCATGTCGGCAGCGGCTTCGAGCAACTCGGCATTCAGGTCTCGCCCGGCATCCCGGGCCAGTAGTTCGGATTCAGTCAATTTCGGCATGGTCGGCCAACTCCCGCAGGGCGTTCAGGGTCGCCACGGCGATGTTCTCCCGGGCGCTCTTGGTGTACACCGTCAACAGCCAGATCCGGCCCCGGACGTCCTGGACGTAATAGAGGACACGCAGCCCGCCGCGCTTGCCCATCCCAGGGCGCATCCAGCGCAGCTTGCGCACGCCGCGGGTCCCAGGCACCAAGTCACCAGCCTCCGGGTTGGCTGCTAGGTTCTGCTGCAACATGGCCAGGTCGGCATCGTCCAGGCAGTCCGCCGCATATCGGGTGAACACAGGCAGTTCGATGAAGGTATACACCGCTCAGATGATACGGCATTGCCGTATGACAAAATAGGGGACAGACCACGATTCTTTCATGAGAAGCCGTGGTCTGTCCTGAATGATACGGGCAGAGTCAGTCTTTACCATCATACGCAACTGGGGCCAGGGCGGGACAATCGGGGTTGGCATCACTCATCCACCGCGAGGATACGCAGCAGCGCCCCCTCGTCCTCGTCCGTCAGCACATACAGATACCCATCGGGCCCCTGGCGCACATCCCGCACCCGCCGACCGATGGTCAGCTTCTCCTCGGTGACCACCCGGGTGCCGTCCAGCACCAGGCGGCGGATCTGCTGGAATTTGAGCGCGCCGCTGAACAGGTTGCCCTTCCACCGCGGATAGACGTCACCGGTGTAGAAGGTCAGCCCGCTCGGGGCCTTGGAGGGCGTCCAGACTAGCTGGGGCTCGGCGATGCCCGGCCGGCTGGTCTCGCCGGAGACCTGCGGCCCCCAGTACTCGTTGCTGTAAGTCACCTCCGGCCAACCGTAGTTGTTGCCGCCCTCAATGACGTTCAGCTCGTCGCCGCCTCGGGCCCCGTGCTCATTGGCCCAGATGCGCCCGCTCACCGGGTCGCGGGTCAGGCCCTGGATGTTGCGATGACCCAGGGTCCAGATCTCGGGTCGGGCGCCGGGGCGGCCCGCGAAGGGGTTGCCCGGGTGGGGCGTGCCGTCGTCGTTCAACCGCAGGATCTTGCCGAAATGGGTCCCCGGGTTCTGGGCCTGGTTACGGATGAAGTCCCCCTTGAAGCTGATCGGCGGATTACCACCGTCACCGATACTGATCAGCAGGCTCTTATCCGGCAGCCAGACCAGCCGCGAGCCGAAATGCTGGCCGTCGGACTTGGGGTCGGCGTTCTGGAAGATGATCCGCGTGTCCCGCAGGGTCTCACCGTCCAGGCGCCCCCGTGCCAGGGCCGTGCGGTTGGCGTCGCGGCTGCCGATGGCCAGCGTCAGGTAGACCAGCCCGTTGGCGGCGAAGTCCGGATGCAGGGAGACATCGAGCAAGCCGCCCTGGCCGGTGGCGAGCACCGGCGGCAGGCCGGCAATGGGCGTCGGGTCGAGCTTACCGTCGCGGAGCCGACGCAGGCGCCCGTCGCGCTCGGTGACCAGGGCCGAGCCGTCCGGCAGCCAGGCGATGGACCAGGGGTGACGCAGGCCGCCGGTGACGACCTCGATACGCCAGCCCTTGGCCTCGGGGACATCCCAGCTGATCGGCAACGGCCCCTTCTGGGCCTCACAAGCGGCCGTCATCCAACAAATCAGTCCAAGGGCGAGGAGGCGTGCAGGTCGGTTCATCGTGGGGTTCTCGGTAAGCAGTCGATCCGGTGGAGTAACTGACACATCTGCGAGCCCTTGATATCCGGCTTGCGCCCCAAGGCTGCCAGACAGGCATCGACCACGGCGGGGGACTGGTCCGCCAGTTTGGGTCCAGGATAGGCCGCGACGTATGCCTCGGCCTGGATCACAAGCCACCGGTCGAAGGGTGGCTTAGCACATGATTCCACGACCTTTTCAGCATACCAAGCCCAGAAGGCGCGGACTTTTCCTCATGGGTTGACGGGGTGTCGGGCATGGCGTACTGTCGGGCGCTCTGAACAGGGGTCCGGGGGGGGCCGCTGCGCGGACCCGCAGACACTGCCACAGTTTAGAGACTACACGGAACCTGTCTAGTCTTGTTCGCGTAGATGTCTATGTGAACAAGACTTCACAGATCTGTGAAGTAACAGTTAGGCTTCTTGGAAAATCACTATGCCAAATATTCAACCTCCACCCGATGTACTCCGTTCTATTCCAGAGAATTTGCCAATTCCTTTAAATGATGGGGCGTGTGAACATCTGGAAAACATGCTGCTGCCCGATATTTCCCTATGGTCAACCGATGATCAAGAAATCAATCTTTCCGGGTTATCTGGTTGGAATGTGATTTTCTGCTATCCAATGACAGGTCGCCCAGGATTTACCCTCCCAGAAGGCTGGATTCAAATTCCCGGTGCGGCTGGGTGTACGCCACAGGTATGTTCATATCGTGAAAATCATACTGAATTTAAACGTAATGGCGTAGGCGTTTACGGCATAAGTGCTCAAACACCAGAGACACAAAAAGAAGCGGCTATTCGTTTAGAGACTGTCTAGGAACTAATTTATCCCATAAATTTAACTGACTGCTAATTTATAGGGCGTTTGATTATTGCAAATTTGCCGCAGCAGTAATCGGCCAGAGGCGCAATAAACCTGTGCCGCGCTC
>JBASIS010000183.1:0-17436 GCA_049654905.1 Chromatiaceae bacterium | reverse complement strand
TGGGTGGGGTGTCGACAGCAGGGATGCTGTCGCCAAGCCTACAGGGACGTATTCACGGCGTCCCCCACCCGCCGCCACCCGGCCCTGGCAGGCACTCCGGTCGCTGGCCTTGCCCACCACCACCTAGCCTGGGCAAAAACCCTAGCCGCGGATCTCGTCTCGGTCCTTAGGCCAGAGCTAGGCGTAGTTCTGGCCCCGAAGTGCTGGCGTTAGCGCCTCGCGGCAGGTCGTTTTAACCCCTTTCGACCCACTCAACCGACGATCAGGAACAACCCATGGGCACCTTTACCCGTTTCACCAAGATCGACTGCCCCGAGGCCATCCCCTGCGGGCCCGATGGCGAGCACGAGGCCTTCGAGGTCGGCTTCACCGCGGACGGCGAGATCCCCTTTCCCCAGGTGATTCTGCATGCGCCGGGTCGGGTACTCTTGCTCAAGGGCGAGGCGATCCGGTCTAGCCGGACCGCTGCCGGGACCTGGCATTACGCGACTTCGGTGCCGGCGGACCGGCTCACGGGGGAAGGGGTCGCCATCCAGATCGAGGGCTGTCGCCAGGCCGACCTCGGCCGGGCTGGGGGCGAGGACTGGATCAAGGCCTTCCGGGAGGTGCGCCTGGTCCGTCCGCCGCGCCCCCCGGCGGCGATCCACGTCCAGGTGGCCGGCGGCGCCGGGGTCAAGCTCTACTTCGGCATCCACAAGCACATGCACCAGCCCTATTACAACACCACCGACCGCAACTATTGGGACGGCGAGAAGGACCAGATCTTCGGCTCACGGGGCGGCAACTATACCGATTTCATCCCCGCCGCCGTGCGGCAATATGTCGATGGCGGCCTCCCCCACGCCGGGCTGTCCACCAGTTGGAGCGGCTCCCTGATCGAGCAACTGGATCGCTGCGGGGACGAGGGGCTCTGCGGCGGCCGCTTCGCTGGCTGGAACAGCGCCCTGCGTCAACTGGCCGGGGCCACCACCCACCTCGGCAACCCGCGCATCGCTTTCTCCGCCTTCGGCTTCTTCCACCCCCTGATGCCCCTGATCCCGCACCAGGACATCGTCCGCCAGATTCACTGGCACCGGGACCTGATCCAGCGAGCCTTTGGCGTCGCGGCCTCGCGGGTGCTGTTTCCGCCGGAGACCGCCTTCCATGCGCGCATCATCCCGGCCCTGGTCGAGGCGGGCGTGACGGCGGTCGTCTATGACTCCATCCACCGCTTCCGTGCCTGTCGCGATTACCCCTATGCCGGCATCGGCGAGGGCATGTTGCCGCCCAATGCCGCCGAACAGGTCAATCCGCCCGTGGACGACTGGCTGCAGATGCGCAACATCTGGGCGGGATCGAAAATTTCACCGCGCCTGCTAAGGCCTGAATACGTGGGCTACGAGGACCCGGACGGCAAGTTCCATCAGATCATCGCCATCCCCGCCGAGCGCTATATCGGCAACGAGGACGCCCGCGGCGGTTTTGGCGCCCTGCAATACGCGGACGTGCTCGGCCAGGTCCATGACCGCGTCGTCGCGACCGGCGGCTACGATCCCGCCCATCCGCCCTTCTTCCTGCTGCACTCGGATGGCGACAATCACGGCGGCGGTGCCGACAGTTATTACCATCACAACACGTCGCGCCTGGTCGAATGGCTGCGGCAGGACAGCCGCTTCGAACTGACCACGGTGGAAGACTATCTGCAACGCTTCCCGCCGGACCCCACCCAGGTGTGCCACATCGAGCCGGGCTCCTGGGCCGGCGCCGACAACGGCGATCCGCAATTCATGAAGTGGTTCAGCCGTTACGACCAGCCCTACTCGCCGGATCTGAACTCCTGGGCCGTGCTCACCGCCTTCCAGAATGCCGTCCATACCCTGGAATACAGCGAACCCGGTCATCCGGAACTGGCGGAGGCCATCCGCCTGCTCTTGACCGCCGAGACCAGTTGCTACTGGTACTGGACCGGCCAGCACATCTGGGACCAGCAGGTAACCAACGCCGCCAACCTGGGACTGGGCCTGCTCAAGCCGGCGCTCGACGCCCTGGTGGCGGCCGGCCACGACCACGGCGGACCGACGATCTTCCCGCCCTGGGTGACGCCGGAGAATCCGGGCGGCCAGCGCTGGGGCCAGGGCTGCCTGCGGGATGCGCCCCGCCAGGGCGTCGCGCACACCTTCGTCGCCGATGTATCGGGGCTGAAACGGGTTGAGCTGGTGCTGCGCACCCCGGCGGGAGAAAGCCGCCTGGCCATGCGCAACCAGGGCCCCTATCCCAGCCAGACCGGGGCCCGGGTGACGGCGGACTACTTCACCGCCGACCTGCCCGTCGGGGCCGGCGACGTGCGTTATTTCATCGAGGCGGAAGACCAGCGCGGCAACGTCTCCCGAGGGGCCCTGGAACGAATCTGGCTGGCGTGACTAGGCCGCCATCGCTCACCCAGGGGAAAGAGGGTGACAGGGCCTCGGACGGGCGTTACGCCCCTCGGCAAGAACCCTCGTCCCCTTCCCCGGCCCGGGGCCAGGGGCCCTGTTCCGCTTCCGGTTGGGGGCGACCGAGAAAATAACCTTGGGCATAGTCCACGCCCAATTCGGCCAGGATCTCGTAAATCGCCTCCGTCTCCACGTATTCCGCCGTCACCCCCTTGCCCATGCCGTGGGCCATGTCGGTGATGGCCTTGACAAAGATCCGATCTTCGCGATTGTTGGCCAGGTCCCGGATGAAGGCGCCATCGATCTTGACCTCGTCCACCGGCAGCCGCCGCAAATAAGCATAGGAGGCATAGCCGGTGCCAAAATCGTCCAGGACAAAGCCGCAACCGAGGCGCTGGACCGCCTTCATGAGTTCGGTCGCCTTGACGAGGCTGGATACCGCGGCGGTCTCGGTGACCTCCAGGATGAGGCGCGTCGGTTCAACCCGATGCTCCCCAAGCAACCGTTCGATTTCCAGCGGGAGGGCCGGGTCATCCATGGCGCGGCCGGACAGGTTGATCCCCAACCGCAGGCTGGGTTCCCGTCCCAGACACTGGATGGCATGAGCCAGGACCCAGTGATCGATGGCCTGAATCTGGCCCGTTTTCTCCGCCACCGGGATAAAACGGTCGGGATAAATCAATTTACCCTGAAGGTCGCGGAGCCGCAGCAGGGCCTCCCAATGGTGGATGCTACCGGTGGCAAGGGTCACGATGGGCTGGAAGTGCAGTACAAAGCGATCGTCGCGGAGGCCCTCCCCGATCTTGTCCCGCCAGGTGAGCCGGGCATCCACCTGCTCCCGCGCCCGGTCGTCGAGGGAAAACAGATGTAAGCGCCCGGCCCCCTTCTCCTTGGCCTGGAACATGGCGATATCGGCATTGGCCAACAATTCCTGCGGGTCCTGGCCCTGGTCCGGAAACAGGGCGATACCAATGCTGACCGTAACCCGGTGGACGCGCTCCCGATCGCGCACCTGGATGGAGCGCACCGCGGCCTGAATACGCTGGGCGCAGGCCTGGGCATCCTGGGCCCGACTTTCCGGCAGGATCAGGGCAAATTCATCGCCGCCGACCCGGGCCAGGGTGTCGCTCGGACGGATCAGCCTGCTCAACTGTTCCGCGACCCGTTGCAACATGACATCACCCACCAAATGGCCACTCAAGTCATTGACATCCTTGAACTGATCGAGATCCAGGAACAGAACGGCACCCGTTTGCTCGTAGCGCCGCGATTGATCGAGGATACGTTCGAAATCCTCGCTGAAGCGTCGTCGATTGTAGAGTTGCGTCAAGGGGTCGTGATCAGCCAGCCAGATCAGGCGGCTCTCGGCCTCCTCGCGACCATGCTGGAGCAGCTCCATACGATTGGTCAGGGCCTGGGCGGTTTCGCTCAACCGATCGAGTTCATCCTCGGGGGTCAGCCGGCCACCAACGGCTGGCAGGCTCTCCCGCAATTGCGCGTAACGATTCTCCGCCAGGAGGGGCAGGGCGCTGGCGATGCGGCGCAGGCGTCCCACCGAGAAGTGGCCAAGCCAGAACAGCAGGACACCCGACAGGGCCAGACCGACCAGGCCCAATAAGACACTGTTACGGGTGGCGGCCTGTATCGCCTGGGTTTCCGCCGTCACTTCGTTAACCACCAGGGCGCTGACGCCAGGGACCAGGTCATCGACGCGAAAGATCTCATACCACCGGCCCCCCAACTCCCCGAGGACCGGATGCTTGATGCTGTTAGCGGGGGCAAGGGTCGCCAGGGAGACCGCCACCAGATCGGACCCCAGGGTGCGAAGGATGGGCTCGGTCAGGCTCGGATGGGTCATCGCCGGATAGCGCGGCGTCGCCACGCCGCTGGGAGCGGTAGCGGAGGCCTGGGTCACGGAGAATACCGCCACTTCGGCCCCCGTGAGGAGATTGAAGGCGAGTAAGGCATCGGCCAGGGAACGCCCCACCACCAGGGTCCCCGCGAATTTCCCCCGCCACAGGATGGGGGCGGCCAGGAATTGGAGGCATTCCTCACGGCAAGCCAGCACCTGGACAGGGCCGTCCTCCTTGCGGGTCAGTTCGGCAATGAGGTCGGCCCCCAGGGCCGTCGCCTCCGAAGGCCAAACCAGGGTCTGCCCGCCCGAGGAGGTGAGCCAATAAATCGATTGGAGATCCCATTCCAGGCCCAGCAGGGTCCCCTCGCCCGCCAGCCCACTCGCCAAACGCTCGCCCAAATCGTGCGTCCGGGGGGCGCCATCCTCGGAGCCCAAGAGCGGGAGCATATTGACGAGCCGCGTCAAATCCTCGAAGTTATGCGCCAGCAGGCCGCGCAATTGCCGGACCTCATTCCCGCGTACACCCGACTGCTGGAGTTCGAATTGCGCCATTGAATAGCGATAAGCCATGACGGCCAGGGTGCCATTGATCACCAGGAGCACCAGGGACAGGGCGATCAGGGCCTGCCACCTCAGGCTCAGGAATTGCCGCCGAAACGAAGTCATGCGCGGAGGATTCATGAGCATTACCGCCTAAAAGCGGACCGCGAACTGCAAGGCAAACAGATCCCAGTCCTTCACCAGATCGGCGGGGTCATTCTCCCGCGCCGCGAGGGAATAGGTGCCGTTATGACGAGAGTACTGAGCCCTCAACATCATGTATTGACTAGGATTCCAGGTCAGACCCGCCGTCCAGGCATGGTCATAGAAATCAAAATGCGGGATGAGGCCGCCCGTCTGATCGGACAAGACCTCGCCATCGCGCAGGTTACGATCGGCGAAGCCATCCTCGTAGCGCGCCAACACCTCCAGTTGCGGGCGCAGACGGTAGGCGGCCTGCAGGTAATAACCCTCGCCGTCAAAATCGCGATAGGGGAAAAAGTCGCCATAGTCCCGGTAATGCAGGGGCAGGCGCGCGTATTCGGAGGAGAGGGTCCACCGCTCCGTGTTGTACTGCGCCGACAGGATCAGGTAGGTGAAACTCGTTTGGCCCGGGCCAAGATCCCCCTGGCCCCGGGGATTATAGCTAAGCTGCGTGCTTAACCCGCTCACCCCCAGCCGCAACCGCTCATTCAGGGTTGAGTACCAGAGGCTGCCGACCCAACTGACCCCCCGAGGGTTCAGCTTGCCAGGCAGGTCATCACCCAGGAAGACCCATTCGAGGTTCTCGTCAGTCACCGGCTGTCCGCCACCCAGGGTGAGGGTATAACGACCATGACCGGTGGAGAGATCACCATGGAACATGGCACCGTCGGTCGAGAGCATCAGATTGCGGACCTTATCGAAATAGACCACCTGGGGCAGAAAGATACTCGGGCGGGTAAAGGGGACATCGCGGGTCTCGTTGTAAAGTCCGAACGGATTCTTGAGACGCCCCAGGCGCAGCCCAAGGGAGTGGCTGTCCGTCTCGGCCAGGGTCAGATCCACTAGGGCGTAATCCAGGGCGGGGGTACCGTCATACATATCGCCGGCCATCCGCGACAGGACCTGCCCGGCGAAGAGGATGCGCGAATTGAGCTGGTAGGAGGCGTTGAGCCCGACCTCGGCGGCATCGAGGGTCCCGTTCGGACTATCGCCATAAAACCGGTTGGCACTCATCTTGACCCCGGTCAGGCTGGCAAAGCCATGGACCTGCAAACGCTCACCCTGGAGCTGGTCCCAAAAGGCACCCCAGTCGCTTTCGTCGGCGGCAAGGTGGCTGGCGGGCCAGACCAGGAGCACCGAGATGAGCAAAGGCGGGATTCTGCCCATGTCAGCGCACTTCCAGCAAGCGGACGGGGGCGTCGGCGGACACCGAGTCCACATAGCCCATGGCGCCAGGGGTCTTGGCGACCCGCCGCACCATCTCCTCCTCGGTGTCGAGGGTAATCGGGGCCTGGCCCGTTCCGGAAAAGAGTTGGCGATCCCAAACCCAGCAAGGCATTGGCGAAGGCATGATGCAGGGGGGCATCATCCGGCAGGACAAAGACCTTGACCGGCACCCCATTGGGCCACGCCTTGTGCCGCATGGTCACATAGAGGCGCGCCTCATCAATGGTAATTTCTGTCACGCCGGCCTCCGGATTGACAATCATTTTCTGCGCTTGCGAGGCGCTGCTAGAGACCAGCAAAGCCAACAGGAGCCAGATGCCAGGGGGACGATGGCGGCGCGGCGGACTGCTCAACACAACAGCCGGCCAGTGCGACGGGACAGGTCTCTGGAGCCATGAGAAGCGGCGTCTATTGCGAGGCTGCTGGACATCGAAACTCGCTGGGTTGCGATGGATAGTGGAGGAGCGACGATCGAGCGCCAACAGGGCGCCGAGCCAGTCCGGCCAGAGACCTTGAGGCAAGGCAAGATCAACAGGGCCTTAACACGAGACCCGACGGGGGGAAGGATATCTGGGATCGATCCCAGGCGAAAGGGTTCGCGGAGACTTCCTGACCGCGTCAGAGGGGGATGCGGCTTGCAAATGAGAATGGTTCGCGTTATTAATATCTGCATTCGACGACCGGGATGACCGCGGGTCATCGCGCCTCATGCCATCCTTCCCACCTCTAGCCCAGGAGAACCAACCGCCATGTCACCTACCCGCCGCTCCCTCATCGCCATCGGCCTGGCAGCCCTGACCGTCCTGCCCCTCCCGGCCCTCGCCGCCGAGGTCAATATCTATTCAGCCCGCGGGGAGGAACTGATCAAGCCCTTGCTGGACCGCTTCACCCAGGAGACGGGGATTCAGGTCAACCTGGTCACGGGTAAGGCGGAGGCCCTGCTGCAACGGCTCCAGAGCGAGGGGGTGAATTCCCCGGCGGACCTGCTGATCACCACGGATGCCGGGCGACTTTTCCAGGCCAAGGCGGCAGGGGTGACCCAGGCGGTGACCTCGGCGCAACTCCAGGCGGCCATCCCCGCGACCTACCGGGACCCGGCGGGCCACTGGTTCGGGTTATCGCTACGGGCGCGCCCCATCCTCTACGTCCGGGACAAGGTCCGGCCCGCGCAACTGTCCAGCTACGAGAACCTGGCCGACCTCCAATGGCAAGGGCGCATCTGCATCAGGTCCTCGGACAACGTCTATAACCAGTCCCTAGTGGCCTCTCTCATCGCCGCCAATGGCGCCGAGGCGACGGAGGCCTGGGCCAAGGGGCTGGTCGCCAATCTGGCGCGCCCGCCCAAGGGTGGCGACCGGGATCAGATCCTGGCAGCCGCCGCCGGCCAGTGCGACCTGGCCATCGCCAACAGCTATTATCTCGCCGGCATGTTGACCGCCCCCGAGGCGGACCAGCGCGAGGCCGCCGGCAAGCTGGCGGTCTTCTGGCCCAATCAGGCGGGCCGGGGGGTGCACGTCAACATCAGCGGCGCGGCCCTCACCCGCGCCGCCCAGCACCCGGCGGAGGCCATCAGGCTGTTGGAGTTCCTGGCGAGCGATCCGGCACAGGCCTGGTACGCGGAGACCAATGGCGAATATCCCATCCGTCCGGGTATTCCCGTCGGCCCCATTCTGGCCGCCTGGGGAGAGTTCAAGGCCGACAGCCTGAACCTGGAACGGCTGGGCGAACTCAATGGCGAGGCCCTGCGCCTGATGGATCGCGCGGGCTGGAAATAGACGGGCCCCGGAGGGTCGGGGATAATCCCACCCTTCCCGACCCGACCGGGGCCCTGCCCCCTGGCAACGCCATCCCCCCATGACCGCCACCGCCCCGTCCGCCGCATCCAGGCCCAGTCCCTCCCGGCCCGGCCCCTGGGGCGTGGGCGTAACCACCCTGGCCCTGGTCCTGGCCTTGCCCGTCCTAGTGGTGATGGGTTTTCTCCTGGTGCCCGCCGGAGAGGTCTGGGGGCACCTGGCGGACACGGTGCTGCGGGACTATGTCACCAACTCCCTCTGGCTCATGCTGGGGGTGACGATCGGCACCCTGATCGGCGGCGTTGGCACGGCCTGGCTCACCAGCATGTGCCGTTTTCCCGGACGGGGCCTGTTCGAGTGGGCCCTGTTGCTGCCCATGGCCATGCCGGCCTACATCATCGCTTACACCTACACCGGCCTGCTGGACTTCGCGGGACCCGTCCAGACCCTGCTGCGCGCCGGTTTCGGCTGGGGTTTTGGCGATTATTGGTTCCCCGAGATCCGCTCCCTAGAGGGGGCGGCCCTCATGCTGTCCCTGGTGCTCTATCCCTACGTCTATTTGCTGGCGCGCGCGGCCTTTCTGAGCCAGTCCCTCTGCGTCCTGGACGTGAGCCGGACCCTGGGCAATGGGCCCTGGCGGACCTTTTTTACGGTCGCCCTGCCCCTGGCGCGACCCGCCATCGTCGCCGGCCTGTCCCTGACCCTGATGGAGACCCTGGCCGATTACGGCACCGTCCAATATTTTGGCGTCGCCACCTTCACGACCGGCATCTTTCGCACCTGGTACGGCCTCAACAATACGGTGGCGGCGGCCCAACTCTCGGCCCTCCTGCTGGGCTTCGTCTTCCTGCTGGTCGCCCTGGAGCGTTTTTCCCGGCGCGGCGCCCGCTACCATCAAACCAGCCAGCGGCACCAGTCCATCCGCCGTTATCCGCTCCAGGGCGGACGGGCGCTGGCGGCCATTGCCTTTTGCCTGCTGCCGGTGGCCTGCGGGTTCCTGATCCCCGCCGGCCTGCTAGCTAACTGGGCCTGGCAGGTGGCCGACACCCGCATCGACGCCGCCTTCCTGGGGCTGATGGGCCATAGCCTGGGGCTGGCGGCCACCGCCGCACTCCTGGCCCTGGTGCTGGCCCTGATCCTGGGCTATGGCCGGCGTCTGCACCCGACCCGCGGGGTCACCGCCGCCGTGCGCGTCGCGGGCATGGGCTATGCCGTGCCGGGTACCGTCATCGCCGTCGGCGTCATCATCCCCTTTGCCTGGCTCGACAACAGTCTGGACGCCTGGATGCGCGCCACCTTCGGCCTCTCCACCGGCCTGCTGTTGAGCGGGACCCTGGCCGCCCTCCTCTTCGCCTACCTGGTGCGCTTCCTGGCCGTCGCCCTGCAAACCGTCGAGAGCGGACTGGGCAAGATCCGCCCGGCCATGGACGAATCGGCCCGCTCCCTGGGTCTGCGCCCGGGCGGGGTGCTGCGCCGGGTACACCTGCCCATGCTGCGGGGCAGCCTGCTGACGGCTCTGCTGCTGGTCTTTGTCGATGTCCTCAAGGAGTTGCCGGCGACCCTCATCCTGAGGCCCTTCAACTTCAATACGCTGGCGGTCCGGGTCTATGAGCTGGCCGCGGACGAGCGGCTGGCCGACGCGGCGCCCGCGGCCCTGGCCATCGTCCTCACCGGTCTGCTCCCCGTCATCCTGCTGAGTCGCTCCATCACCCAGTCCCGCCATGCCCAAACAACTTGAGATCAAAGGCGTCTCCGTCGCCTACGGCGATACCACTATCGTCCAGGGGGTGAATCTGCACCTGGAGGGCGGCGACATCGGCTGCCTGCTGGGGCCGAGTGGCTGCGGCAAAACCACCCTGCTGCGCGCCGTGGCGGGCTTCGAGCCCGTCACCACCGGCGAGATCTGGTTGCAGGGCCGCCTGGTGGCGCGGCCGGGTTTCGGTCTGCCACCCGAGGAGCGCCGCGCCGGCATGGTATTCCAGGACTTCGCCCTCTTTCCCCACTTGACCGTGGCGCGCAATATCGCCTTTGGTCTGCGCCACCAGGGACGCCGGGAACGTCAGGCGCGGGTCGAGGAACTGCTGGAGCTAATCGGCCTGCCCGGGTCGGGGGAAAAATATCCCCATCAACTGTCCGGCGGCCAGCAGCAGCGCGTCGCCCTGGCCCGCGCCATGGCGCCCCGCCCGGATATCCTGCTCCTGGACGAACCCTTCTCCAGCATGGACGTGGCGTTGCGCGAGCAACTCGCTCGGGAGGTGCGGGAGTTGCTCAAGCGCGACGGGGTGACCGCCATCCTGGTGACCCATGATCAATTCGAGGCCTTTGCCATGGCGGACCAGATCGCCGTCCTGTTCGGCGGTCGCCTGCATCAGGTAGCAAGCGGTTTCGAGCTTTATCACAAGCCAGCGGACCGTTTCGTCGCCAACTTCATTGGTCAGGGGGTCATGCTGCCCGCTCGGGTGTGGGATGAGCGCCAGGTAGAGACCGAACTGGGCCTGCTCGCGGGGGGCGGCCCCCACGGTCTTGTCCCGGGGCAAGAGGCCGAGGTGCTGTTGCGGCCGGATGACATTCTCCACGACGACGACAGCCCCCTGCGAGCGGAGGTCGTCAACCGCGCCTTCCGGGGCGCCGAATATCTTTACAGCCTGAGACTGGCCAGCGGCCAGGTCATCCTCTGCCTGGTGCAGAGCCATCATAACCATGCTATCGGCGAACACATCGGCATCCGGGTCGCAGTGGATCATCTGGTGGCCTTCGCCAGGAGCGGGGACCCGGCAGGGGTAGATTGATTCCGGGATTTAGGGTTTTTGTCTTCCGGGGCGGATGGCTGGTGGCGGCTAGCAGGCGGGCAAGCCCGCCGCCAGCGCCTCGCGGTTGGCCCGGATCCTCTCCCAGATTTTCTCGTGGAAGAAGTAGGCGATGGTGTTGATGACGGGCTCCACTAGGGCAATGGCGCCGCCGATGACCAGACTGCCGCTCAAGGCATAGGCCACGGTGAAGGCCACGGTGAAATGGACGAGGGCGAAAGTAAGGGTCTTGATCATTTCGGCTGTCTCCTATCGGTTGTTGGGTACCAGGATAGGGGGCAACCGAGCGCCTTCAAAATCGAATGTTTCTTTCTATTCGATAGAGCTTGCCGATGACAAGGACGAGCCTGACCTCGGATCGGATCGCCAGCCCCCGCCAGGATTCACGCCGAATAGGTCCTTGTCCAGCGCCAACCGAGGGGCTTGGCTATTCCAGGGGATTCATGCCGTCAGGGCCCCGTGCAAGGCCTCGGCGACCTGACGCTGCTCGGCGTCCTGGAGATAGGGGTGCATGGGTAGGCTGAGAACCCCGGCGGCGGCGCGCTCGGCCTCGGGCAGGGCACCCGCGGGGGGCCCGGTGTTGGCGAAGGCCGGCTGGAGGTTGAGGGGGATGGGATAGTGGACCGAGGTGGGAATGCCCTGCTCCCCGAGGCGAGCCATGACGGCCTCCCGGTCCTCCAGATGCACCGTGTACTGGGCAAAGACGCTGGTGTTGTGGGCCTCGATGAAGGGCGTCACGCAGGGCGCGCCCGCCAGGAGTTCGGAGTAACGGGCACCCAGGCGGGCGCGCGAGGCGACCTCGTCCGGGAAGATGGCGAGCTTGGCCAAGAGAATGGCGGCCTGGAGTGAATCCAGACGCCCGTTGACGCCGATGCGAACGTGGTGATAGCGCCTATCCTGGCCATGATCGCGGATCTGGCGCATGGCCAGGGCAAGGCCCTCGTCATCGGTGAAGCAGGCGCCACCGTCTCCGTAGGCGCCGAGGGGTTTGGAGGGAAAGAAGCTGGTACAGCCGATGGTGGAGAGGCCGCAGGAGGCCCGCCCCTTATAGGTGGCGCCCAGACTCTGGGCGGCATCCTCGATCACGGGCAGCCCATGCCGCGCGGCGATGACATTGATGGCGTCCATATCCGCGCACTGGCCATAGAGACTGACCGGCATGATGACCCGGGTGCGGGGACCGATGGCGGCCGCGATGGCGGCCGGGCTGATGTTGTAGGTGCGCGGATCGATATCCACAAAGACCGGCTTGGCGCCCAACAGAGCGATGACCTCGGCGGTGGCGATAAAAGTAAAGGGGGTGGTGATGACCTCGTCGCCGGGCCCCAGGTCCAGGGCCATCAAGGCGATCAGGAGCGCATCGGTACCCGAGGCGACGGCGATACCGTGTCGGACGCCAACCCCGGCCGCCAGCCGTTCTTCCAGTTCGGTGATCTCGGGACCCATGACATAGCGCCCATGCTCCAGGACGGTCTGGATGCGAGCCTGGACATCGGTCTGGATGCGCTCGTATTGGGTCTTGAGATCGACGAAATTCATGACGGGGCCTCGGATTGACGCGGATGGATCGTGTGGATCGGGTGGCTTAATGGACGTTCGGAACAAATAAAAACCCCGGAGGCGGGATCTCCGGGGTTGCGGGTATGGACGGGATGGCCTCGGGCCCTCCCGCGGACTCAGCCGCTAACCTTGAGTTTCTGGCCCGTCTTGATGGTGTTGTCCTTGGCGGATAGCTTGTTGAGCTTCTTGAGCTCGTCCACGCTGGTATCGTACTTGACGGCAACCTGGAAGAGGGTCTCGTTGGCCTTGACCACATGGGTTTTGGGTGGCGCCTTTGCCGGCTCGGCCTTGCTCTTGTTGGACTTATCCTTGCCCGACTTGGGATCGGCCTTAGCCAGGGTCGGAGCCGGCTTGGCCTCCGCCTTACCCTTGGCGGTGGCCGACTTGGCGCTGGCCTTGGGGTCGCCCTTGGCGATAGAGGTCTTGGCCTTGGGGTCAGTCTTGCCGTTGGCGGACTTGGCCTTGGGATCGGCCATGGCGATATCGGTCTTACCCTTGCCCTTGGGATCGGACTTGAGGCTGGCGGTCTTGGCCTTGGGATCGGCCATGGCGAGACTCGTCTTGGCTTTCGTATCGGACCTGAGGTTAGCGCTTCTGGGCTTGGGTGCATCCATGTCGAAATCGGGCTTGGCCTGGGTCTCTGCCTTGGCAATGGCGGTCCTGGCCCGGGTATCGGTCCTGACATCGGACCTGGCAACCACCGGCTTGGCGCTGGCCTTGGCGAGGACCGGCTCGGGACGGGTGACCCGGGTGACACTGATGAACTCGGATTCGGGCTCGAACGCGGATGCAGACTCGGCCTTTTCCTGCCGGGCAATCATAGCCGGCGCCGACGCGCCCGGTTGTCCCGAGACCCGTTCGGTGGTTCCGGCCGGCAGCCAGACGCTCGCGCCCGCTGGAATGCTGGCGCTGCCCTTGACGATAGCGTTGCTCCAGGAAGGATTCAGATCGTCCAGTTGATTAACCGATAGGCCATAAGAACCGGCCAGTTGCTTGGCCGACATGGGCTGCTTGAGGACCAGGCGGTCGCTGTCGTGGGCCTTGTGAAAGGCAACGCCATCGGGGAAGTACTTTTTGGGGTTGCCAGCGACCTCGCGGGCGGCGACGAACTGCGAATAGAAATTGCGCGAATCGAAGCCAAAGGATTCGCCCTTGTAATTCTCTACGATCTTGCCGATGTCGCTGCCATGCAGATTCTTGGCCTTGGCGATGCCGCCCTGGCCGTGGTTGTAGGAGGTGATGGCCAGGGGCCAGCTACCCAGTTTGCGATGGGCCGCGGACAAATAGCGGGCTGCCCCCTCGCAGGCCAGCAGGGGATCCATGCGCTCGTCCAGTTTGTGATCCACCTGCAGGGAATAGACGCGCCCCGTGGCCGGCATGAATTGCCAGAGACCCGCGGCGCCGACCCCAGAACGGGCCTGGGACTGGAAGGAGGATTCAACGTGCGGCAGGAAGGCCAGGTCCTCGGGAACGCCGTGCTTACGGAAGATTTCGCGGAAGGCCTGGTCGTAACGGCCGCTGATTTCCATACCGGAGCGAAAACGCTCGCGCATGCCCTGTTGGGTACGCACCCGATCCGCGGCGCCAAAAATGGCATTCCTGCCGCCCACGGCCTCAAGCTGGGCCTTCATCTCCTCCTCCGCCGAGGTCAAGGACTCGCCGTAGGTGACCTTACGCTCCAGGGTCGCCAGGCGGTCGCGGTATTCCTGCTGCTTGCCCTTGACGAAGGCCCGGCGGCTTTCGCCACTGCCAGGAACCTGGACCACCTCGTAGGTAACACTCATGTATTCATTGTCGTGGATGACGACCTGGGAACGATCCATTTCCCCATAAACCTTGCGCCAGAATTCGACGTTATCCTCGATACCCGGCGGAATCGGGAAGGTCGAGTCCGAGGAGGTCTGTTTAACGGGCTTGTATTCGGATTCGCCAGTACTGGAACAACCGGACAGATGGATCAAGACTGACGCCAGCAGCGCCAACCACAGGTAACGTGCGGCCGATGACACGAGCACGGATTCCCCCTCCCTTTCTAAACGAAAAAAACACAATAAGGCGCCGCAAGGTTATTACTTGTTGGCGTCGCTGGCGCGGGCAACGTAACTGAACTATAGCCAGTCCGCGCGGAAATTGACAAGGTTTTCCTTTGCCAAGCCCGCAATCCTCGCCCTGAACACCAACTCGGGTGAGGATTCCCCGCCAAGACCCCGCCTGGCGGCCCTAATCAGGGTCTCGGCTAAAGTCATCGCGCCTCGCCGGCTTGCTTCCCGGGAGCCGTGGCGGGACCATAGGAAGCCCGCCCCACCGGAGTCATACCTTGCCCCTTACCCGCCTCGGTTCCCTGATCCTCCTGCTGGCCTGGCTCTGCCTGAGCGCCGGTCATGCCCTGGCCGCGCCCCAGGGCAAGGCCAACCCCGACGCCGCGCGGGAGGGAGATAATCGGCAAGTCGTCAGCGACATCCTTGCCGCCAAGGAAGACCCCGCGGCCACCATTCGCCTGATTGAGACCCGCATCAAGGAACTGGAGGGCGCCAGCGATGCCGAGAGCGCCAAGCGCTTGACCGAACTTTACCGCAAGGCCCTCAGCAACCTGGAGGTCATGCGCAACCAGGAGGCCAAGGCGGCGGCCCTGGCCCAGACCCTGGAAAACGCACCGACCGAGATCCAGCGCCTGCGCAAGGAAATCGAGGTCCTGCGGGCGCAAGCCGAGGACAAGCCGCAGGCCCCCAGGGACGATATCCCGATCCCCGAACTCGAACAGCAACTCACCCAGGCGGACGCCGACGAGGCCACTCTCACCGCCCGGCTCGGCGAGTTGGACAAGAGTCTCTCGGACTGGCCCCAAACCCTGGCCACCGCGCGGCAGAGCACCCAGGACGCCCGGAAGGCCCTGGACGATCTGGCGACGGAAGTCGCGCAGCCGGCCCCGGAAGGCGAAACCGCGGCCACCAAGGAGGCCCGGCTCCTGACTCAAGACACGCGCCAACGCGCCTTGCGCGCTGAGCTGGCGCGCCTGGATAAGGAAATCCTGTCCCAGGGCGTACGCGAGGATCTCCTGCGGGTAGAACGCGACAAGCACCAACTGGAACTCAAAAGCACCCAGACCCGTGTCGCCCTCCTCCGGGAGGCATTAAGTCAGCGCCGCCTCGCCGAGGCGGCGCTGGCCACGCGGCAGGCCGAGGCGGCGACCGTCGCCGCCTCGGGACAGCACCCCCTGGTAGGGGAACTGGCGGCGGTTAACGCCGACCTGACCGAGAAGCTCGGCGAGGCCACGGGCGCCCAGGGCGCCGTCACCGCCGAACTGACCCAGCTCCGGGCCCAGGCCAAACGGCTGGAGGAGGAATACCGCAACACCCGGCAACGGATGGAGATTTCCGGGCTCACCGAGGCCATGGGCCAGGTGCTGCTGAACAGCCGCCAGCAACTCCCGGATATCGCCGAGATCGAGCAGGCTAACCGCGAGCGGGAACATCGCATCGCCGACGCCAGTCTGCGCGAGATTCGCTTCAACGAGAATCTGCAGCGCCTGCGCGACCTGGACGGCCAGGTCGATGAGCGCCTGGCCGCGCTCCCCCCCGCGGAAGTCACACCCGAGCTGCGCGCCCAGGTCCGGGAACAGCTCGAACGTCAGCGGGAACTCCTCGGCCAGGCCCAGGAGGCTAACCAGGCCTACCTGCGCCTCCTCGGTGAATTGGATTTCGCCGCCCAGGAACTGCTGCGCACAGTCAATGCCTATAGGGATTTCCTGGCCCAGCATCTGCTGTGGACCCGCAGCGCCCCGCCCGTGATGGGCCTGGACGCCTTCACCTCGGTGCCCCGCGGCCTGGCCTGGCTGTTGTCACCCGCTCACTGGCTGCAGGTGGGCCAGGTGCTCCTCTACGAGGCGAGCGGGTCGCCGGTCTTCTGGATCACCCTGGCCCCCCTGGCCTGGCTGTTATTCCGGCAAGGTTTTTACCGGCGGGCCATTCTCCAGGGCGCCGATCGCCTGCGGCGGGTCCAGACCGACAGCTTCCGTCATACCCTCGCCGGGCTGGCCTACACCCTCCTTTTGGCCCTGGGCTGGCCCCTGCTGATGGCCGACCTGGGCTGGCGACTGGAGGTATCGCCAGCGGCGACGACCTTCACCAAAGGCGTTGGCTTCGCCCTGATCACCGTCTCGTCGGGCTTCTTTTCGCTGCGTTTTTTCCGACTCTTGTGCATGCCCGGCGGGGTGGCCGACCGCCATTTCCGATGGACCGGGTCGGTCCTGAGCCTGATCCGGCGCAACCTGACCTGGGCATCGGCGCTCCTGGTGCCCATCGCCTTCGTCGTCGCCCTGCTCTTCGCCGATCCCAACGCCACCTTCGGCCTCGGGCTCCAGCGTCTCAGCCTGATCGCCCTCATGCTGGGCCTGACCCTCTTTCTGGCCCGGCTCATCCATCCCACCCAGGGCGTCCTGCAGAATTACCTGGCCCTGCATCCGGAGGGCTGGCCCAACCGGCTACGGCTTTTCTGGTATTTCGGCATCCTCGCCATCCCCCTGGGGCTGTCCGCGCTGGCGCTTGCCGGGTTTGTCTATACCGCCGCCACCCTCTTCGGTTCCCTGGTCAAGCAGCTCTGGCTGATCCTGATCCTGGTGATCCTGCAGCAATCCATCCTGCGCTGGCTCGGGGTCACTCACCGCCGCCTGGCGCTACAGGCCGCCCTGGATCACCCCCCGGAGCACAGGGATGCCGATGCCGGCCCCGGGAACGTCCACCCGGTCGCGGAGCGGCGCATGGAACTGGTGACCCTGGACGAGCAGACCCGGCGCCTGCTCAACGCCGTCATCTTCGTGGGGGCCCTGCTGGGCCTCTGGGCCATCTGGTCCGATGTCGTACCCGCCTTTACCCGGCTCCAGGACATCGCCCTCTGGACCTACATGGGCCTGGTGGACGGCGAGGAGAAGCTCAAGACCTTTTCCCTGGCCAGCGTGGCCATCATCCTCGCCACTATTGCCATGGCCACCATCGCCGTCCGCAACCTGCCAGCCCTCCTGGAGATCCTCCTACTGGATCGCT
>JBASIS010000182.1:0-4964 GCA_049654905.1 Chromatiaceae bacterium | reverse complement strand
GCCGATTACTGCTGCGGCAAATTTGCAATAATCAAACGCCCTATAAATTAGCAGTCAGTTAAATTTATGGGATAAATTAGTTCCTAGACAGTCTCTAAGTAGTGGACGGGATAAAGTCGAAAGATGTCGGGTTAGCCGGGCGGTGCCGGCCGGGCCAGGAAGGGAGGAGAGGCCAGGCGGGCACCGACCTGTGTCGGGGCGACGTCAGGAATCAAGGCTAGCACCGGCCCAGGGGCCAGAGGCGCCGCGGTTGGCTTGGGCGATGGCCGCCAGGAGGACGGAGAGCTGCGATTCCAGAACCCCCAGCCCCGGCTCAAGCTCAAGCTCCGGATCACCCCGGTCGAGGGCCTCCTCCAGGCGGCTGGCGATGCGCATCACTTCCAGGGCGCCGATGCCTCCGGCATTGCCGCGCAGCTTATGCAGCCGGCGGGCGGCGTCATCCCCCCTACCCCGCGCCAGGTCCTGGCGCATCCGGCTGGCCAGGTCGCCGGAACTGGCGGCGAATTCCGCGATGAAGTTCAGGAACAGCGGCCGGTTGCCGCAAAAGATCTCCTGGGCCCGCTGCCGATCGATGCCGGCAATGAGAGGGAACAGGGATTGCAGGTCCCGAGCCGGGAGGGGCAGCTCCGGGGCGCGGGCAGCCGGCGGCACCGGGAAGAGGCGAGGCGGCTGGCCCGCTGGCGGGAGGGGCGGTTCCGGAACCCATTGCCTCAGGACCTCCGCCATCCGATCTCGTTTGACCGGCTTGGCCAGAATCTCGGTAATGCCCGCCTGCCGGGCCTCCTCCAGTTGGCGGGGCAGGACCCCGGAGGTGAGGGCGATGATGGGCAGTTGGGTCAGGCCGAGTTTACCGCGAATCAGCCGGGTGGCGGTGAGGCCGTCCATGAGGGGCATCTGCAAGTCCATCAGCAGGGCGTCGAAGGCGTCGGGTTTGGCCCGCAGCAGTTGGATTGCCTGCTGGCCATCGGTCGCCAGGGCGCAATGGGCGCCGGCCACCTCCAGGGCCTGAGCAATCACCTCGCGGGTGATGTTGCTATCGTCCACCACCAGGATGCGCATCCCGGCCAGGGGCCGGCCCGGGACGGGACGGGCATGAGGAGCGCGGTGCTTCGGGGGTCCGATGCGGAGGTCAGGGCCCGGGATAAGAGGAGTTCGAACCCAAAGGTCGTTTCCCGACCGGGTTGACTGACGGCCTCGAGGGTGCCACCCATCGATTCAATGAGGCGTTTAGAGGTCGCCAACCCCTGGCCCGTGCCGTCGTCACGAGGAGCCAGGAGGATGTCCCAGTCGTTAGGGGTTAAGAGCCTCGTCAGGAAGTCGGGGGAAAGGCCAGATCCCGTGTCACGCACCTCGAAGCGGAGGCGCACCCGCGCCGGAGAAATCATGAGCGTCTGTAGCTGGAGGCGGATTTCGCCTTGATCGGTAAACTGGATGGCGTTGTCGATCAGGATTGCCAACACCTGCTCCAACCGCCCGGCATCGACCAGCAACGGTCCGAGCAGATTGGCCTGGCCATCTATCCAGAGGGTAAGCCCCTTGGCCCGGGCCTGGGGACCCAGCCGGTTATGGAGCCGGGCCATGAGCACCCCCAGATCAAAAGGCCGTGGTTCCGGGTCCGGATCGCGCAGCGCCGCCACCGCGGATGCCGAATTGGCCTGGATGGCGCGATGGCCGCGCAGGGCCGCGCCGAAAGCCGGGCTGGGATGCTGACGAGCGCTGTTCATCACCCTGAATGCTCCTCCTTCCAGCCGAGTAACCTGGGCCAGAAGCTGTTCTTTATGGCCACCCCGGTGCCACTCCCGGGGTTATGGCTGACTATGCCCTGCAGGTATGTCGAGCGACCCCGACATCTTTGGGGAGGATTTTGGCGTTACCTACCGCCATTCCCGTATCCAATCGGGTCGGGGGTCGTGATAACTGGTCACGCAGGGGCAGCGTCAGACGGACCAGATCCGCGACGGCGCGAACCTGGAGTTTACGCATCAGATTGGCGCGGTGGGTTTCAATGGTGCGCACACTGGTGCCCAGATCCCAGGCAATGACTTTGTTGGCCTTGCCCGAGATAATCAGATTCAGGACATCGCGATCTCTTCTGGTCAAACTATCTAGTGCCTGAACGAAAACCCATTAAATTCGCCAAAACCGCCAGGGTCCGCCGGAGGCTGGGAGTGATATAGGCTCATTGGGCGGCAATTTAAGTGCCTGGCGCCGAGCTCATTGAGCGCAATTCGCAACCATTCCAAATGCGGGGCATACCACTCCCTGAGCAGGTATTCACCGGACCCCAGACCGCGGTTCAGGCGGCGCGTTGGCGCTCGGCCTCCCGCCACCGTTCGGCCTCTGCCGCGAGCAGGAGGGCGCCCAACCGATGCCGGTTGCGGCCGACCACGGCGAGCGCCACGTAGCGCTTGAAGCCGTCGAGGCCATGATCGGGACAACGGTCGAGGCCATGGGCCTCCAGGGCATTGATCGCCGATTCCACGGCGGAGTGCCGACGGCGGCGGCGCCGGAACGCCGGGTCGGCCTCGCGCCGCGCTTCGGTGGCGTTGCCTTTGCCTTTCTTGGGCAGGACCGGCAAGGGTACCCATTCGGCGAGCTGTTGCTGGTTCGCCGGGCGGTGAAAGCCCTTATCCAGGCTGATGCTGTGGAGGTTAGGGAAGCGCTGGGCCAGCTCCGTCACCACGGGTACCGCCACCTGATCGTCGGTCTCCTGCGCCATGACACGGTGGCTGAGGATGAAGCCATACTGATCCTCGCTCACCAGCACGCGCAGGCCCAGTGCCACTGGCACCCCGGCCTTGCCTTGGCTGATCCACTCAGTATGCGGCTCAAAAAGGGAGAAGACCTGTTCCGCATGCGGAATGCGCTCGCCCAACAGCACCCGGCGCCGGACCTGGTCGATCTGACGCTCGGCATGGGCGAGGTAACCATCCAGGGCCGTAACGGCCGCTGTCGGCAGGTAGTCCATCGGGTGCAGGGACCAGCGGGTAACCCGCGCACGGGCGAGGAAGTTTTCCGCCAGTGCCAGGTAGGCTTCATGGGCCTGGCGAATCTCGTCCTCGCGCGCGGCGCGCTTGGCCTCATCCTGGGCCCGCGAGCGCTTGACCTGCTGGGTGCGGCGGTAGGCCTGCTTCAGGCAGCGGACGTTATAGGCGTGCTGGCGCCAATCGCTGAGCCCCGCGGCCGCGCACAGCCCAGCGCTGGTCGCGATCACCTGACGGACGGCGTCATAGAGCAAGGGGGTATCCGTGGGATAGTGAACATCGGTCTCGACGACGAAGGCATCACTGCGCACCGCGAGCCCTGCGTCCGGGCTTTTTTTTACCAGGGCGTGACCGGCCGTGACCACCTCCGCGTTGATCCGTTCCAGGATCTCCGGCGTGAACAGCCGCAGGTTGTCCTTGAGGGTCTGCACCCCCCAGCTTTTGTCGTCGGCAAAGTCGCTATGTCCCAGCATCTGGCGAATCGTGAGGTGCTGGTTGGCCAACTCCTGGATACGGTCGTAGTCAGCGTTGAGCCCCAGGCGCAACACCCCCAGCACCAGGATCTGCCATTGCGACATGCCGGGGCGACCGGTAGCGACGCTGACCGGCTGGCCTGCCGCGTCCAGGGGGACGACTTCACGGAGAATCGTGAACACCGCCTCACGGACTTGCGGCTGCATGTAAATATATTGCAGGCCACGCAACAAGCGCGGAAGGTCGTCGCGCGAGCGGGGGTCCAAGTGCATCGCGGCAATGTCCACGACACCGAGGGCTAAGTGCGGCTTAATAATCTGTCGCATGGCATGATGACCCAACGAAGTTTTTGCATCCCCAGGGCGTGCCGCGTCGCCACCCAGGCTGACGCCGCGCTGCGATCAGCAGAATCAAGCGGTTTGCTCATACCCGATGGGGGGTACCCGGTGGCAGGCGCCAATCTTCAAATCACAATTTATATGATAACATGTTGTTTTATATAACTAAAGAGGATTGCGTTCAGGCACTATCTAAGCGTTCGGCCATGCCGTGGGGATTGCCATACTGCTCCCGATAGAGGCGGTCATCCGCGAGAGCCGCGCGCACACACCCCAGAAATTCCTGGTGGTTGACGGGCTTTTGCAGAAAATTTACGGCGCCCAACTGCATGCTTTTCACGGCGGAGGGAATTTCGCCATGGGCGCTGATGACAATCACCGGCATTGTAATGAGGCGATGGCCAAAGGCCTCAAGCAACTCCAGCCCATCCATTTCCGGCATCAGCAAATCGAGAATGACACACCCCGGACCCTCATGGTCGGGACGATCCAGAAAGGCCTGGGCGGTTGGGAATTCCTCCACGGTGATCCGCACCGATTCGAGTAGGGTTCGTAATGAGTGACGATAAGCGTCATCATCGTCAATCAGAAAAACTCTGGGGTCCTTAGTCATATAATGAGGCTCCGGATGAATTTATTCGCCAACCTTGGGGCAGGGCCCGGTCGCGGGATTACTGATGGATATGCCCTGCACCTCGATCGGCATGACCAGGGGATCCATGTCGAGAATAGCCGGGGGTGACCAAACAAATACCCGGAGTAAGGTCGAAGGGACGGAACCGGTTGCATAGGGCGACAGGGTGGATTTATCCAGATCAAGACCTTGAGTGCGGATGCCGCAGACGCCCCGTTTAGTCAGTCCCTTAGCGAACAGAATCAGAGCCGCCACCCCGGAGTCGAAGATTTGGGTCACTCCCGTCAAATCCAGAACGGCCTGGCTAATGCTGTCATCCACGGCCTGGGCGATGGCCATGAGACGGAAGGCGCAGCGCAGGTCCAGCGGACCCCCGATATGAATACGCAGGCAATGGTCGGCTATGTGAGCCAATTGCAACATCTCGCAGTGCAGAGATTTTCGTCCCGCAGCGGGGAGTAAAAAAAGAAGCGGAGGGGGTATCGCCAGCCAAAGGCTGTTAAAATGAAGCGGTTAGCAACGATTCATTCCGAT
>JBASIS010000181.1:0-24749 GCA_049654905.1 Chromatiaceae bacterium | reverse complement strand
TGACCGGCGGGGGGGCTTGTTCAGATTCGATGGCCGTGGCGGGCGAGTCGATTGGCTCGGCGCGCCGCTCGCTGGGACGGCGATCCATGGCGGCGATCTCGCTGGCCGTGCCGCTGGCCTCCTGGCTCCCCTGGGCGAGGGCCTCGGCATCCGGGCGTGGGGGGCGAACCGCCTCTGGCTGGCGCAGGACCAGCACCTCCAGGGTGCGGCCGGGGGCGCGGGAGGGCTCCGGAGCCTGGAAGCCCAGGGCGTAAATGAGCAGCCCATGCAGGATGAGGGCCAACAGCAAGGCGGGCCAGAAGGGATCGACCGGGGCATGAGGTGGCCAGGATCCCAGGGGCGTGGCGCCCCGCGGCGTCCAGGCCGGCGCGGTCGTCGCGCTCATGACCCCGGCAGCGTCCAGGCATCGCCCGAACCCAGGGGAGGGATCGGGATGATCTCGGCATTGCGGTCAAGGAGTTCAATCCGCTCGGCCATGGAAGGGTCCAGGTGGATACGGCCACCAGGATCGATGATCAGGAGGGAGCGGACACCCATGGCCACGGCGGTCTGGTGCCAGAGTTCGGGGCCGGCGATCATCAGGGCGGTGGCGGCGGCCTCGGCGCGGGTGGCGTCGTCGTGGATAAGGGTGACCAGACGGGCCCCCTCGGCCGGCCAGCCGGTCCGGGGGTCGATGACATGGTGGTAGGTCTTGCCCTTGTGGGTGAAATTGAGTTTGTAATCACCCGAGGTGAAGACGCTCTCATCGCCCGCTACCTGGAGGATGGCGAGAACGCCCCCACCGATGGGATTGCGCAGGGCCACGGGCCAGGGCTGGCCGCCACGGGTACCGATGGCGCGCAGATCACCGCCAACCTTGACGATGGCGTTGTGGATGCCCAACTCGCGCAACTGATCGACGGCCTGGTCGATGGCATAGCCCTTGGCCATAAAGCCAAAATCGAGTTTGACGCTGGGCTTCCCGCCCTGAAGCTGGATGCCGTCTATAAGAATGTCGTCCATCCTGGGTCCGGCCTTCACCAGGGCCTCGATCCGGGCTTTATCCGGCGGGACGCGCCGCCGCTCCGGCTCCCCCGCCTGAAAGCCCCAGAGGTCGATCAATTTGCCGATGGCGGGGTTGAAGAGGTGGCCGCTCGCCGTCGCCAGTTCCTGACTCTTGCGCACCAGTGGCAGGATGCAGGGCGGGGCGGCGAAGGGCTTGCCGCCGGGGAGCAGGTCATTGACGCGGGCCAGTGGGGCCGCACCCGGGGCAGCCCAGGACTGCCACATGGACGCAAAATCCTCTTCAATGAGGCGGGAGGCCAGCTCCGCCTCCTGGCGCTTGACCCCGACGATAGCCAGATCCACCGGTCCCTGGAAGGCATTGAAGTGGAAATTATAGACGGGGCTTTCGTCGCGGCAGCCCGCCAGGGGTAGCAGCAAGAAGAGGGCGGCGATCCAGGCCAGCAGCCGGACAGCACCCGCCTGGCGGACGTGGCGTCCAGAGCCAGGCGAAGCCCGCATCAGGCGTTCCGGTCGGGGCTCAGGGGGCAAGGAGCCGCTCCGCCAGCCGGTCCAGGAGATCGCCGGCGATGTCCAGACCGAACTGGGCATCCAGTTCACGGATGCAGGTGGGGCTGGTGACGTTGATCTCGGTCAGCCAGTCGCCGATCACGTCCAGGCCAGCGAAGTAGATGCCGCGGCGCAGGAGTTCGGGCCCCACTTGGGCGGCGATCCAGCGGTCACGGTCGCTCAGGGGGCGGCCCTCTCCTCGACCGCCGGCCGCCAGATTACCGCGCGTCTCGCCAGGTTTTGGGATGCGGGCCAGGGCGTAGGGCACGGCTTCGCCGGCGATCATGAGGATGCGCTTGTCGCCCTGGCTGATCTCGGGGATGAAGCGCTGGGCCAGGCAGTAACGGGTCCCGTTGGCGGTCAGGGTCTCGGCGATGACCGCCAGGTTGGGGTCCTGGCGCCGGACCCGGAAGATGGAGAAGCCACCCATGCCGCCGAGGGGCTTGAGGATCAGATCCCCCTGCTCCTCAAGGAAGGCGCGGATGTCGGCCTGGCTCCGGGTCACCAGGCTCGGCGGACAGCAGGTGGGAAATTCCAGGGCAAAAAGCTTTTCGTTGGCGTCGCGCAGGGCCTGGGGGGCGTTGACCACCAGGGCACCCTGGCGCTGGGCCTGTTCGAGGATGAGGGTGGCGTAGAGGAATTCGGTGTCGAAGGGCGGGTCCTTGCGCATCAGGATCAGATCCAGCTCATCGAGGGGGCGGAAGGCCTCCCCGACTACCCGATACCAGCCGGAGGGGTCGTCCGTCACCACCAACTCCCGCATCCGGCCCCAAGCACGCTGGCCCCGCAGCGAGAGATCGTCCAAGGTCAGATACTGGAGACGCCAGCCACGGCGTTGCGCTGCCAGCAACATGGCGAAGCTGCTGTCCTTCGCGATCTTGATGGCCCCTATGGGGTCCATGACGATGCCGATCTCGTGTTTCATACCCGCATCTTAGCGCAGGGCGGGAAGCGCCGTCGGGTCGATGAAGCTTGGGTGAGGCTTTGTCACCTGGCTCGGGATGACACCGGGCTGGGAGATTGGGTATTGTTCGCAACCATGAAGATAGCGGTGCGACCCTTCTTGAGCAGGCTAACGATCTTAGTGGCCTATGCTATCGCCCTGGCTGGGCCATCAGGGGCTCATGCCGCGGCGAATTTTTATGGCAGATTGAATGTGGCCATTAACTACCTGGATCAGGAACAGGGGTTCGTGGGCTACGCCCTCAGCAACAACCGGGCCGGCCGGCCGTGGCGGGGCAATCCCTTCATCACCACCCCCCGTGGCCCCGCCAACCGCCTCGGCCTCAAGGGCTCCGGTGACCTGGGGCCAGAGTACAGGGTCGTCTACCAGCTCGAATTCGGCTTCAGCCTGTCGGATAGCAACAACAACGCCTTCAACCTGGATCGCAGCGAGACCTTGACGATGCGCAACACCTTCGTGGGGCTGGCCGGGTCTTGGGGGAGCCTGTTGGCGGGTCGCCTGGATACCCCTTTCAAATCCTCGACCTCACCCCTGGACCTCTTCACCAATACCCTCGGTGATTCCGCCAGCACTACCGGTTTCCAAAACCACCGCATGGATAATAGCCTCTTTTACGCCAGCCCGAATCTGGCCGGGTTCCAGTTTTCCGCCGCCCTGGTGGCGGGTGGCGGGGCAACATTGGATGGGGTAAGCAATATCGACTCCGACAGTCTGGCGGAGGCCTACTCCCTGGCTTTGATCTACACGCGGGGACCCTTATATGCCAGTCTCGCCTGGGAAAGACAGGGTGCGGATCTGGCCGATCCATCCGACCCGGAAATTCAGAAGGCTTGGGACAAATTACGCCTTGGTCTGGGACTCCTGGATTGGAGGAGCATGACCCTGACGTTGATATTCGAGCATTGGGACCATGCCTTCTGGGGGAGTGATCATAGCGCCGATTTATGGCAGTTACAGGCCGGCTATGCGTTTGGTAACATCCTGCTCAAGGCCACGGTGGGTGGCAATCAGCAAAGCGGTAACTATAAAATCCTGACATCCTTCTGTTGCGACCTTTATGCCGAGAATGATTTTGGCTTCAAAACCTGGGCGCTCGGGGGAGACTATAACTTTACCAAGCATACCAAGGCCTATCTGGTGTACTCGGATAACCAGGCCGACGCTCTCATCGACCCAGTGACCGGGGGGAGCAGTGATGCCCTGGATTGGCGCGGGGTGCAGATAGGCCTTTCCCATGCGTTTTGAATAAGTCAATTTCCCATTGGCTAGGGCCCTTGGAAGCCTGCGGTTTTCCCACCCGATGGGCGGCACCCTTATGACTCAATCATGGAGGTAGAATCATGTCCCGCTTCCATACCCCCCAATCAAAATGGTTGCATAATCCCTTTAGGGATGTAATAAAGCGATCAGAGATGATTTGAATTTGCCATCCTTCCATACAACCCGGGCCGCCGAGGATCTCACCTTGAAAATTCAACCACCTACCACCGACCAGGAACCCCTGTTGCAATGAATGAGATTGCTGATCAACCTGTCAACCCCAGTTTATGGGAACTCTTTTACGAATTTTTGCTGATCGGTGCCATCAGTTTTGGGGGCGGCATCGTTGCCTACCAGAAAATTCTTCTGACGGAAAAACGGCGCTGGCTGAATGATGACGAGTTCATGGCCTGTCTTGCCATCAGTCAGACCATGCCGGGACTCAATGCGGTAAATATAGCCGTTCTAACGGGTGACAAGCTCCGTGGGGTGCTCGGTGCTGTTTTGGCGGCAGTGGGGTTGCTGATTCCAGGCATTTCTTTTGTCCTGGTGATAGGTACCCTCTATTTGGGCAACTCCGATCAGCCTCTGGCAAATCTGGTGCTGGCTTGCGTTGGGGCCGCGGCCACGGGATTGCTTTCCGCCATCACCTATCGTCTTGGCAAAAAACAATTCAACCATTTCAAATCCCTGCTGATCGTCATTGCGTCTTTTTATTTGATGAGCATTTTGAGCCTGTCCTTGGTCATGGTGCTGCTCATCATGGTCCCCATCGCCCTCATCCTTTTCCATCCAAAGAGTTAAGCACATGGTTTCAACACTTATTCATCTCGCCTTGACCTTTGGCATGCTCTCACTGCTGGCAGTGGGCGGAGGTACGGCCGTCCTGCATGAAATGCAGGAGGTCCTGCAACATCAATTTCAGATCGGCCCGGAGCGCTTTTTGGAGATCTATAGTGTCGGGCAACTGGCGCCGGGACCCAATATGACGATGGTCACGATCTTCGGCATTCAAATTGCTGGAGCACTGGGTGCCGTCGTGGTGGGTTTAGCTTTTTTCATGCCATCAAGCGTGCTCTGCTTTTGGATCGGGCGCTTCTGGAATTATATCGGCGAGACGCCATGGCGGCGCGCGGTGCAGAATGCCCTGGAGCCTATTTCGATCGGCCTGATGTGTTCCGGGGTCTATGCCGTGGGCAAATCGGCTCTGGATGGGCCCTTTACCATCGCCATCGCAATGACGGCATTCCTGGGAATCTATTACACACGAATCAATCCCGTTTATGTAATTCTGGGTCTTGGTTTTTTTGGCGCGGCCATTATGCACTGGCAACCCGGTTTAGTCTGAGGGGGGCATGGCGAGACCGCATCACCGCCCTTAAGCCGATTCATTGACCCCGGGAAGTGACTGAATAAAAGGATCGAGAGTTACTACTTAGGCAGAATACGGAGATCGCTTGGCGAGCAAGCGATCTCGGCGGAAGTAAATTGTCTGGTTCCTAGGAGCGGATAACACGCTCAAGAAAGTCGCTGTATCCAGCAACCTGTCCACTCCCCACCGATATATTGCGCGCCAGGATACGCAAGGCCGTAAGGTAAGGGCTTTCCAAACTGATGGAATGATAAACCCGGCCATTAACCTGGATACGGGCAAATTCTATCTGTACTCCAAACATCATGCTGCTACCCTGCCTCTTTTTTGAAACAGTAATAATGCTCGGCTGGTAACCCGTCGCGGACATGATCTGCAGCAGTTCATCAATGCCGCGTATCTTGCACCGCACCTCGTAGAGGCGGGGGAGGAAAGCGGCCAGCAAAAGGGGTTTTTCAGGAAAGCGGAACTTGGCGCTCGGGCCGAAAGCGATAAATTCATCGAAGGCTTCCAGTACCGGCTTAATTTTCAGCCCCTTCCCCCTGATTTTAATATTGTCCTTTTTGCCGTAGACAAACAGGTAATGGTCTTCGTTTTCCTCCTCGGCGATTTCACTATTCTTATTGAAACCGGCCCAGGATGCGGGCAATTCCACGGTCTCGCCTTCCGGCCAGAAAGCTCGCCATTCCCAAGTGCTTGAGTTGCGGGTGTAATCGGGGGCCGGGGCGCTGCTCTTGCTGGCAACATCAAGGGCAGGCTGGGGCTTTTGTTCGACGGCATCCAGCAGGTAGGTACGCAAGCGGAGACGCATGGCGGCGACGGCGTTAACGACCGCATGGCCAACCAGATCCATCCGGCGAATGGCATCAATGCGCGGCGCATGGGCCAGGAGCCAGTGTTGGTAGGATCGACCACCCAGAACCGGACCAGTGATATCGCAGGCATGCAATAACGAAATAATCGCCGCCTGCTCCGGGTGTGGCAACTCATCGGAAGCAATCAGGCCCGCCAGGGAGGTGCGCAAGTTCGCCACCTCGGGTACCCGCACCTTATTGATGGCCGATTGTCGGAAGCCCCAATTGAGTTTGCTGGAGGTTGTCAGTTGAATATTCCGGGCCGCGAGGCCCGCGAGACAGGCCGCGCGGATATCGCCAACGCGGTTGGCGAGGGCATTAAGCGCGATATCCATGCTCACGGTCTGTCCCAACTCACCGAGGAGGCCCAGCGCGATATTCTGTGCCGGATTAGCTACGGGAGACAGGTCAACCATTATCAGGTTCTTGAGGTCGCTATCCACCTTGCCGGCCATGGATAAGTCCATGAGAAGGGCGCCCACGAGTCCGAAGTCCGCATCCGACCAGGCAATCAGGGGATCGGTTACTACTGGCCATTCGAAGCTCAACAGCAGAAAGGCTTCAGCGATACCGAGATCCATTTGCGGGGAAGGTTGGCTGGATTTTTCTTTTTTCATGGTGGTAAAGGGAATTTCAAAAGGGATGGAGGGTTACGCCGCCTGGAGCCGTTATCAACACCTCGGGATGGCGGCGCGGGAGGGTCCGATATGCGGCCCTGGGGTACTGAAGACACCGGAGACTTTCCGTTTGACCTTGGGCATGGGCAGCGCCTGCTCACCGAGGGGGCGTCAGGGTCACGGCCAAAATCCATGCCCACCTGCGCACCGAAGACCTGGAGAACGACCTCGCGGGGCTCGCGGCCCGGCTTACGCCGGGGGACGCATCACACTACCGCATCACACTGAACGCCTCGGACGAGGCCCCGCCGGGTTTGCCAGCGGCAAATGCTTGATCAATTTCATGAAATTGGCGCGCCTGACACGATTCGAACGTGCGACCCCTGCCTTCGGAGGGCAGTACTCTATCCACTGAGCTACAGGCGCTTAAAGAGTTGGAATGGCCAAGCCTTGAGAAGGAATGAGCCAATATGCAGGCCGAAAGGATAGCGGTTTTGGCCCATGCCGTCCATGGGTCGCCCGCCTTTTCTCGCGCTTTGCCACCCCGGGCCTGGATCAGTCTTCCTTGCCCGCGATCACCGGGGTCTTGGGGCTGAATTCGCACCATTCGCGGATGATGCAGTCCCCGCAGCGGGGCTTGCGGGCGACGCAGACATAGCGCCCATGCAGAATCAGCCAATGATGGGCATCCTGGAGAAATTCCCGGGGTATGACGCGCATGAGCCGGCGTTCGACCTCCAGGGGGGTCTTGCCAGGGGCGAGGCCGGTACGATTAGCCAGGCGCAGGATGTGGGTATCCACCCCCAGGGTAGGTTCACCGAAGGCGGTATTGAGGACGACGTTAGCCGTCTTCCGTCCCACCCCAGGCAGGGCTTCCAGGGCCACGCGGTCCCGGGGCACTCCGCCCTTATGCCGCTCGACCAGGATGGCGCAGGTCTTGATGATATTGGAGGCCTTGGCGTTGAAGAGACCCAGGGTGCGGATATGGGCCTTGAGCCCCTCTTCGCCCAACTCTAATAGGGCTTGCGGTGTGTTAGCCAGGGGGAAGAGGCTGGCGGTCGCCTTGTTGACCGCCTTGTCCGTAGCCTGGGCGGAGAGGATGACGGCGATTAAAAGCTCGAAGGTGGAGGCATAGACCAACTCCGTCCGAGGGGCGGGGTTCTCCAAGCGGAGGCGCTCGAAGATGAGGCGGCGTTTCAGGCTGTTCATGATGACGGCAGAATAGGGGGACTCGGGCCCTCTGCCAAGGGGTCCGAGCGGGTCTTGGCAAGGGTTTTCCCGGGCACGACGAGCGGGTCCGGGCAAGCCATTCAGCCATTTTCGCGCTCGGCGCTCTCGCTCACCCGTCCCATCCGGCATAGAATCCCGCCCGGCGAGCCGCCACCAGTCACCCAGGAGTTTTCGTCCATGACCATAGGTCCCCGCGAAATTGTCACGCCCTTCCGGCCCATTCCGCTGGAGGTTCCGGAGGGAATGAAGCCGAACGAGTTCTTCAACAGCACGGAGAACCTTAACGACCTGGTCAACAATAACGGCCTGCTGGTGAGCCCGGAGCACCTGCTGCTTTACCGCAAGGCCCTGGGGCACTCCTGCGAGTTCGACTGTTCCATCATTTACAACACCTCCCAGACCATCCTCAACCCCCTGGGCCGGCCGGTGCGGCGGACCCAGGTGCCGGCGGCGGTCAAGCATGCCTGGAACCGGATGAACCAAATCCTGCTCGCCTACATGCTAGAGACCTATCCGGACCCGGGGGAGGCCCTGGTGTTGGCGGGGGAGGCGAGTCTGGACGCCACCTGGCCCCTGACCTCGCCGGGGGTGCCCAGCATTCGTATGCTGCACAACCACTTTATCGTTTTCCCCATGGAACAGTTGCGCCAGGCGCCCCTGGCGAACCCGGCCAATCCGAACCTCACGGACGGCGGCCAGAACAGCCTGTTCCAGGCCCACATGCGCCATGTCTATCGCCGTTTCTTCGCCGAGGCCCTGGATCTTCACATCCTCCAGACGATACACAGCGACGAGTCCCAACTGACCCTGACCGGCTACCCGGAAGGCCTGCCCTGCTGGGAGATCCGGGGTGGGGTCGAGGCCCTCAAGGACATCCGCTTCTGGCGGGAGTACGACGCCATCCTGGAGGGCTTTCTGGATTTCTATCGCACCTTCTTCTCCCAGGTCTCCAGTCGCAATGCGCCCCGCCTTGCGGACCTGCACTATCCAGAGGCCGTGGATCGGGTACTGCTGTTCGACAACGACTTCCTGGGCACCGCCCGCCGGGTGCGGGAGCGCTGCATCCGGGAACCGGCCTATGCCAACTCCATTCGCTGGCAGCCCGCCTTCAAGCAACTCATCTATCGCAATGACAGCGGCAAGCTGCTGGTCACCATCAGTCAGAATTCCATCGGCAACGCCATCACCGAACTCCTGGGCGTGGTGGTGCGGCGGGTGCCGGACGCCGCCGCCTACGCCACCTACGAGCCACGCCTGCTGGAGAGGCTTCTGACGGTCCGCGAACGCCTGATCGCGGCCGATCTAGGCGATGGCATCGCCACCGCTGACTGGCCGGCCAACCAGGGCTCCAGCCAGGTCTGAGCCGGGGATGCCCCAGCTCACCTGGAGGGCCTTGATCAAGGTTCGCGGCCACGTATCCCCCCGGCAAGCTGCTAAACTTGCCGGAATATGAATGCCAATCTGGTCAAACCACCCAAGTCCCTGCTGCGCCTCGTGGGCCGGGCCATCGTCGATTACGGCATGATCCGCGATGGGGATCGCATCCTGCTGGGGGTCTCCGGGGGCAAGGACTCGCTCTCCCTGCTGCACCTGCTGCGGCACCTGCAAAGCTATGCCCCGGTGCGGTTCGAGTTGGCCGTCCTGACGGTGGACCCGAAGGTGCCCGGCTTCGATCCCCAGTCCCTCAAGGATTATTACGAGGCCTTGGGCGTACCTTGGCACTATGAACAGCAACCGATCATGGAGCAGGCCAAGCGCCACATGGATGGCGACTCCTTCTGCGCCTATTGCTCGCGCATGAAGCGCGGCATCATGTACCGCCTGTGCCGGGAACAGGGCTACGGCGTCCTGGCCCTGGGGCAGCACCTGGACGACCTGGCGGAGAGCCTGCTGCTGTCCCTCTTTCATGGCGGCCAGCTGCGCACCATGAAGGCCCACTATCTGAATGATGCCGGCGATGTGCGCATCATCCGCCCCCTGGCCTACTGCCGCGAACGCCAGACCGCGGACTTCGCCCACGCCACCGGCCTGCCGGTCGTGCCGGATTCCTGCCCGGCATGTTTCTCCGCCCCGAGTCGCCGCGAGCATATGAAGGCCCTGCTGGCGCGGGAAGAGGCGGAACATCCGCGGCTTTTCGGCAACATTTTGCATGCCATCCGACCTCTATTGACGGAAGGCATTGCCGTGAGCCCGACCGCGGCCCAGGATTGAACGGCACAACGATGCTGCCCCTTGGTGGCCCCAGACGCGGCACCGGACCGGATTCAATACCCAACCCATCACCCAACAACTCATCCGCGACCTCCACACTTTCCTTCAGAGGGACTCTTCTCATGAGCATGGCCTCCCTGATCCCCCTCCTGTCCGCCCTGGCGGCCACCGGGCCGGCGGACCTCAACATCGCCCAGTTGGACAGCGCGACGGTCGCTTACCGGTCCGTCCCCCGTGAATACCAGCTCGATGGCGTGATCGAAGCCGTCCAGCAGACCACGGTCTCCGCCCAGACCCAGGGTCAGGTCCAGGAGGTCCTCTTCGACGTGGACGACTACGTCGAGGCAGGCACGGTGATAGCCCGCATTAAGGATACGGAACAGCGGTCGCGGGTTGCCCAGGCGACGGCGGAACTGAATTCTGCCGAGGCCACCTTGAAAAACGCCCATGAGGAGTTCGAACGCATCAAGGAGATGTTTAACAAGAAGATGTCCTCGGAGTCCGTTATGGACAAGGCCATCGCGGACGTCAAGAACGCCCAGGCCCGCGTCGAGGCCGCCGCCGCCGCCTTGGAGCAGGCGGTGGAGCAACTGGAATATACCCAGGTCCGCGCCCCCTATTCCGGCCTGGTCACCCGGCGCCATGTCCAGGTCGGAGAGATGGCCAATCCGGGCCAGGCGCTCATGACGGGCATTGCGCTCCGGAATCTGCGGGTCTCCGTGGATGTCCCTCAAAACATGATCCAGGGGGTCCGCGCGGGCAAGGGGGCGCGCATCCAACTGCCGGGTGGCGCCCGGGTGGAGGCGGCCCAGATGACCGTCTTTCCCTTCGCGGATCAAGGCTCGAATACCTTTAAGGTGCGCCTGGATCTTCCGCCCGATCTGGCCGATCTCTTTCCGGGCATGTTCGTCAAAATCGGCTTCATCACGGGCGAGAAGCGGGAACTGGCGATCCCCAAGCCCGCCGTGGTGCATCGCTCGGAGGTCACGGGTGTCTATGTCCTGGCGGATGGCCAGATCCGTTTCCGCCAGATCCGCCTGGGCCGCGACCTGGGGGACGCCTGGGTGGTACTGTCGGGTCTGACCGAGGGCGAACGGGTGGCCCTGGACCCCATCGCCGCCGGCACCCGACTCAAGGCACGGGCCGGGGAGCGGAGCGATGGCTGAACAATTTGGCATCTCCGGGCGGGTCACGGCCCGCTTCCAGGACTCCGCCATCACCCCCCTGCTGGCCCTGGTGGGTCTGCTGCTGGGTCTCTTCGCCATCCTGGTGACGCCCCGGGAGGAAGAGCCTCAGATTAATGTCACCTTCGCCGATATTTTCATTCCCTTCCCGGGCGCCGCGGCCGCCGAAGTCGAACAGTTGGTCGCCGGCCCGGCGGAACAGGTGCTGTCGGAGATGAAGGGCGTTAAGCATGTCTATTCCGTCTCCCGACCCGGCCTGGCGGTGGTCACGGTGCAGTTCCAGGTGGGCGAGGACCGCACCGACGCCATCGTCCGCCTCTACTCCAAGATCTATTCCAATCAGGACTGGCTGCCGCCCAACCTGGGCGTGGGCCAGCCCCTGATCAAACCCAAGGGCATCGATGACGTGCCTATCATCACCGCCACCCTCTGGTCCCAGGACGAGACCCTTGGCGCCTTCGAACTGGGCAAGGTGGCCCACGCCCTGGAACAGGAGATCAAGCGGGTGCCCGGTACCCGGGACGTCTACACCCTGGGCGCGCCGGCCCAGGTGGCGCGGGTCCTCCTTGATCCTCAGGCCCTGGCCGGCTTCGGCATCGATCTGGATGGCCTGCGGCTGGCCCTGGGTGCCGCCAATCACACCCGCGACGATATCGCCCTGACCCACGACAACCAGGAGATCCTGGTCCAGGCCGGCACCTTCCTCCTGGCGGTGGAGGAGATCGGCGACCTGGTGGTGGGCCTGCATGGTGGCCGGCCGGTGTTTCTGCGCGACGTGGCCCGCATTGAGCGGGGCCCGGAGCCCCCCGAATCCTATGTCTGGCTAGGGGCTGGACCGGGTAGCGAGCACAGCGGCGTAAAGCTGGCTGGCACCACGCCGGCGGTCACCATTGCCGTGGCCAAGCAGGAGGGGATCAATGCCGTCGAGGTGGCGGAGCGGGTCATAGACCGTTTTGCCCAACTCGAGGGCACCTTCATCCCCGAAGGTATCGAGGTGACGGTGACGCGTAACTATGGCGCCACTGCCGATGCCAAGGCCCAGAAGCTGATCCAGAAGCTGAGCTTCGCCACTCTGTCCGTCATCATTCTGGTCATCCTCGTCATTGGTTGGCGGGAATCCATCATCGTGGGCGCGGCCATCATCGTCACCCTGGCCCTGACCCTTTTTGCCTCCTGGGCCTGGGGCTTCACCCTCAACCGCGTGTCCCTTTTCGCCCTTATCTTCTCTATCGGTATCCTGGTGGACGACGCCATCGTGGTGGTCGAGAACATCCACCGCCACATGGCTCTGAGTTCCAAAAAGCTCCTGGACCTCATGCCCACGGCGGTGGACGAGGTGGGCGGGCCCACCATCCTGGCGACCTTCACCGTCATCGCCGCCCTGCTGCCCATGGCCTTCGTCACGGGACTCATGGGGCCCTACATGAGTCCGATCCCCATCAATGCCTCCCTGGGCATGCTCATCTCCCTGGTGGTGGCCTTCGTCTTCACCCCCTGGATGACCAACTTCATGCTCGGCCGACGGGCCCATGCCCAGGCGGGTGGCGCCCATGGCGCCGGCCCCGATGCCGATGCCGATGGCGGCTGGATGCGGACCCTGTTCCACGGCGCCATCTCCCCCTTCCTGGTCGGCCGGTCCGGCTGGGTTAATCGCTGGTTCCTGCTGGGCGGCATCCTGCTGCTGATCGCCGGTTCCATCGGCCTGGTGACCAGCAAGGCGGTGATCCTCAAGATGCTGCCCTTTGACAACAAGTCCGAGTTCCAGGTGGTGCTGGACATGCCCGAGGGCACCAGCCTGGAGGAGACGGCGCGGGTTTTGGCCGAGTTGGGTCACTACCTTGCCCAGGTGCCAGAGGTCACGGATTATCAGGTGTACGCCGGCACGGCCGCCCCCATCAATTTCAATGGCCTGGTGCGCCAGTACTACCTGCGCGCGGGGGCCCACCTGGGCGACATCCAGGTGAACCTGGTGGACAAGCACCATCGCGATCGCAAGAGTCACGAGGTGGCCCAGTCGGTGCGGGAGCCCCTCCAGGCTATCGCCCGTCAGTACCAGGGCAACGCCAAGGTGGTGGAGATCCCGCCCGGACCACCGGTACTTTCGCCGCTGGTTGCCGAGATCTACGGCCTCGACTACGCGGGACAGATCGGCATCGCCAAGCAGGTGCGCGGCGTCTTCGAGCAGACGGCGGATATCGTGGACGTGGATGATTCGGTGGAATTTCCCGCCCCTAAGCTGATGGTGGTGGTCGATCGGGCCAAGGCGGCGCGCCTCGGCGTGGCCCAGAGCGCCGTCGCCCAGGCACTGGCCACGGTGCTGGACGGCGAGGACATGAGTTTCCTCCATGGGGCCAACGTCAAGTACGCCGTCCCCATCCGGGTCGAGTATGGCGAGGCCGACAAGGCCGATCTGGAACAGGTGCTGGCCCTGCGGGTGCGCGCCCAGGGCGGGCAACTGGTCCCCCTGTCGGAGATCGTCAGCCTGGTGGAAACGACCCGGGAGCACAGCATCTATCACAAGGACCTGCTGCCACTGGTCTATGTGACGGGCGACATGGCGGGGGCGACGGACAGTCCCCTCTACGGCCTCTTCGAGATCTCGGCTACCCTGGCCGACAACTTGGGGCTGGAGCAGTGGTTCCTGCGTCCGCCCCTGAACCCCTACGAATACAGCCTCAAGTGGGATGGGGAGTGGCAGGTTACCTATGACACCTTCCGCGACATGGGCATTGCCTATGGCGTGGGGCTGATCCTCATCTATCTGCTGGTGGTGGCCCAATTCCGCAGCTATCTGGTGCCCCTGGTCATCATGGCGCCCATCCCCCTGACCATCATTGGCATCATGCCCGGCCACGCTCTCCTGGGGGCCCAGTTCACGGCCACCTCTATGATCGGCATGATCGCCCTGGCCGGCATCATCGTCCGCAACTCCATCCTGCTGGTGGACTTCATCAACCAGGAGGTGCGGGGAGGCCTGACCCTGGAGGCGGCGGTAGTGCGCTCCGCCGTGGTCCGCGCCAAGCCCATCGCCCTCACCGCCGTCGCGGCCATGGCCGGGGCCCTCTTCATCCTGGATGACCCCATCTTCTCGGGCCTGGCGGTGTCCTTGCTCTTTGGTCTCTTCGTCTCCACCGTCCTGACCCTGGTGGTTATCCCGGTGGTCTATTACGGGGTTATGCGCGGGCGGGTGGAGTGGATTCGCACGGCAACGGGTTGAGGACAAAGACAGAGGCTTGCCGATGTCATCAACGAATACCGCTCGGTCATTCGGCGAGCGGCTTCGCTCTCAAAAACCTGAGTTTTCGATACCCGGGGTCGGGTGATGGCGGCCGGGGGACACCGTGAATAGGTCCCTGTAGGCTTGTCGACAGCATCCCTGCTGTCGACACCCCGCCCGCCGCCACCCGACCCTGCCAGGCGTTAGGGGCCTTGGGTATCAGCGGATACCCAACCCGGCCCAGATGGCATCCACCCGCTGCCGTACCGCCGCCGTCATCTCGATAGGCTTGCCCCATTCCCGGCTGGTCTCGCCGGGCCACTTGTTGGTGGCGTCGAACCCGATCTTGGAGCCCAGCCCGGAGACGGGGGAGGCAAAGTCCAGGTAATCGATGGGCGTGTTCTCGATGGTGACCGTGTCCCGCGCCGGGTCCATGCGGGTGGTCATAGCCCAGATGACATCCTTCCAATCGCGGGTATTGATGTCGTCGTCCACCACGATCACGAACTTGGTGTACATGAACTGGCGCAGGAAAGACCAGACGCCGAGCATGATGCGCTTGGCATGGCCGGGGTACTGCTTTTTCAGGCTCACCACCGCCAGCCGGTAGGAACAGCCCTCGGGCGGCAGATAGAAATCCACGATCTCCGGGAACTGCTTTTGCAGGATGGGCACGAAGACCTCGTTGAGGGCCACCCCCAGGATGGCGGGCTCGTCCGGTGGCCGGCCGGTGTAGGTGCTGTGATAGATGGGCTGGCGGCGATGGCTGATGCGATCGAGGGTCAGGACCGGGAAGCGGTCCACCTCGTTGTAATAGCCGGTATGGTCGCCGAAGGGCCCTTCCAGGGCGGTATCATTGGGATGGATGCGGCCCTCCAGTACGATTTCCGCTCGGGCGGGCACCTGTAGCGCGTTGCCGATGCTGGCGGCGACCTCGGTGCGACTGCCCCGCAGCAGGCCTGCGAAGCCATATTCCGACAGGCTATCCGGCACCGGGGTGACGGCACCGAGGATGGTGGCCGGGTCGGCGCCCAGGGCCACCGAGACGGGGAAGGGCTCGCCCGGATGGGCGCGGGTCCATTCGCGAAAATCCAGGGCGCCGCCGCGATGGGCCAGCCAGCGCATAATGACCCGGTTCGGCCCCAGCACCTGCATGCGGTAGATGCCCAAGTTCTGGCGCGGCTTGTCCGGGCCCCGGGTGATGACCAGGCCCCAGGTGATGAGGGGACCGGCGTCACCGGGCCAGCAGGTCTGGATGGGCAGCCGCCCAAGATCCACATCCTGGCCCTCCAGCACCACCTCCTGACAGGGCGGACCCTTGATCTGCTTGGGAGCCATGTCCAGGGCCTTGCGAAAGACCGCCAGTTTTTCCCAGGCATCTTTCATGCCCCGGGGGGGCTCGGGCTCCTTGAGGCTGGCGAGCAACTGGCCGACCCCGCGCAGGGCCGTCACGGATTCCTCGCCCATGCCCATGGCCACCCGATTGGGGGTGCCGAAGAGGTTGCCCAGCAGAGGTATCTCCGAGCCCTTGGGCCGCTCGAAGAGGAGGGCCGGGCCCCCAGCCCGCAGGGTCCGGTCGCAGATCTCCGTGATCTCCAGGTAGGGATCGACCTCGGCGCGGATGCGCTTGAGTTCCCGCCGCGCCTCCAACTGGGCGATGAAATCTCGTAAATCAGCGTATTTCATAGGGCTAAAGTACTAGTCGGAGAATTGATCCTTGACCGGATGGGATTTAGAGACAGGGCCTGCACAAACCGGCAGGCCTGTCTCGCCGCCCATCATCAAGCCGCGATAGCGATACCGCTATGGCGGAGCAAGGCGTCGATCGTGGGCTCGCGGCCCCGGAAGGCCACATAGAGATCCATGGCCGGGCGGGAGCCGCCCTGTTCCAGGATGTTTTGGCGGAAGGCGCGGCCGGTGGCGGTATCGAGAATACCTTTCTCTTCGAAGAGGGAGAAGGCATCGGCGGACAGGACCTCGGCCCATTTGTAGCTGTAGTAGCCCGCCGCGTAGCCACCGCCGAAAATGTGCGAGAAGCCATGGGCAAAGCGGTTGAAGGCCGGGGGCCTGAGGGGGGCCACCTGGTCGCGCACCTGATCGAGGATCTCCTGGATGCGCCCACCCTGGGCCGGGTCGTATTCGAGATGGATGCGGAAATCGAATAGGGCGAATTCGAGTTGACGGGCCATCTGGATGGCGGACTGGAAATTCCTGGCGGCCCGCATCCGCTGGTAGAGCCTGTCGGGGATGGGCTCGCCGCTGGCCACCTGGCCGGAGATGAGGTCCAGGGACTCGCGCTCCCAGCACCAGTTTTCCAGGAACTGGCTGGGCAGCTCCACCGCATCCCAGGGCACGCCGGAGATGCCACCGACGGCGGGGTAATCGATCTGGGTCAGCAAGTGGTGCAAGCCGTGGCCGCACTCGTGGAAGAGGGTCAGGACCTCGGTATGGGTCAGCAGCGAGGGCTGATCCCCCACGGGCGGGGAGAAGTTACACACCAGGTAGGCGCAGGGGATCTGGTCACAGGTGGCAGTGTGGAGCCGGTTGACGCAGACATCCATCCAGGCCCCGCCGCGCTTGTTGGGACGGGCGAAGGGGTCGAGATAGAACTGGCCACGCAAGTCGCCATCGCCCGCGCGGATCTCGAAGAAGCGCACATCCGGATGCCAGGTCTCGACCCCCTGGACCTCGCGGATGCGGATGTCGAAGAGGCGTTCCAGCAGCTTGAAGAGGCCGCCGAGGACCCGGCTGATGGGGAAATAGGGCCTCAGTTCCTCCTGGGTGATGGCATAGCGATGCTCGCGCAGCTTTTCGGCATAGTAGGCCAGGTCCCAGGGTTCGATAGCACCGTTGCCCCCTAGGGTCCGGGCAAAGTCGCGTACCTCTTCGATTTCCTGGCGGGCCCGGGTCACCACCCGCTCCGCCAGCCCGGCGAGGAAGCCCATCACCTCCTCGGGGGAGCGGGCCATCTTGGTGGCCAGGGAGCGTTCGGCATAGTTGGCGAAGCCGAGGAGTTGGGCCTGCTCGTGCCGCAGGGCCAGGAGCTCATCCATGATGGCGCCGTTGTCCCATTGGCCGGCATGGGGGCCGAGCTCGGAGGCACGGGTGGTATAGGCCTCGTACACCTCGCGGCGCAGGGCCGCGTCATCGGCGTAGGTCATGACCGGCTGGTAGGAGGGGAAATCGAGGGTCAGGACCCAGCCGGGCGCGCCGCGGCGCTCGGCGGTCTGGCGGGCCAAGGCGCGGGCGGATTCCGGCAGTCCGGCGAGCTGAGCCTCGTCCTCGACGGCTTTACTCCAGGCGTTGGTGGCATCCAGGAGGTTCTCGGAGAACTTGGACCCGAGGCGCGACAGTTCCCGGTCAATTGCCTTGAAGCGGCTCTGCTGGTCCGGGGGCAGATCGACGCCGGAGAGGTGGAAGTCGCGCAGGGCATTGGCGAGCAATTGGCGTTGAGTGGCGTCCAGGTGCTCCTGGGCGGCGACGGCGCGATAACCCTCGAACAGGGCCCGATTCTGGCCAAGCTCGGAGGCGTAGTCGCTGAGCTTGGGCAGGCAGGCGTTGTAGGCGGCGCGCAGGGCCTCGCTATTCATGACGGCGTTGAGATGGCCAACGGGTGACCAGGCGCGCTCCAGGCTATCGCCGAGCATCTCCAGGGGCTCGATGAAGTTCTCCCAGGTAGGGAGCTCCGCACCCTGGGCGAGTTCCTCGATGCGGGCGCGGTTGCGGGCCAGCAGGGTATCAATGGCGTCTTCTACGTGCTCGGGCAATATGCGGCCAAAGGGGGGCAGGCCGGGCATGTCGATGAGGGGGTTTTCCATGTTGCCTCGCTGAACCTATTGAGATGGCAGGGTGATGGCAGGAAATAGGGCCCGGTCGCGGATCAATCCGGCAGGAAGCCAGCGTTCTCGCGCCCGCGGACCTTCCCCTTGAGCGCCCGGAGCATATCCGGGATGGGGCGTGGCTCAAAGGTGCGTGGACCACAGAGGAAGTGGCCATGCAACTCCCGGTGGAGCCGATCTCCGGACTGGGAGGTGATGGCCTGCCAGTCTGCCCCCTCAACGAGGATGAAGCGGTCGTTCGAGCCATAGGCATAGGTGCGAAAGACCCCTTGGGCCTTGCAACGCAGGCCCTCGAAGGTGACATTGCGGGTGCCCGAGGGCGATTCAGCCACGAGGGTGTAGCGCACCACCTCATCGCTGCCGATGCTCAAATGCTGGCCATCGATGAAATAGCGGAAGCGGGAGGGAGAGGCGGTATCCAGATTGAATTCCACCAGATCGCCGTCCTTCGGCCAGGGCGGCAGCGCGGTCTTGCCCTCCTCCCAGGGCTTGGGGTCAAGGATGCTGGCTGGCGCCGCGGGCTCGGCCTCGTCGATAAATTGGCGTGGCTTGGCGGCCAGGGCCAGGGACGAAGCCAGGACCAGGGTTAGTATGAGGGGGACAGCGGCAGAAGGCATGTTTCGAGCTCCGGACGGGTTGACGCAGCGAGGGCGCGGCTTCAGGAGGGCAATATAGGCCCGGGTGATGGCGCAATCCAGTGGCACCGCCGGCGGAAATGCTCATGGCCGGGCGACGACAGCCCCGGCGGTTGCTGCTAGCATTGGCCGCTGGCGGAACCTTCCCAGGACCCCCATACCCGAGCCTATCCCGCACCGAGGAACACTATGCCCCCTATCCGCGCTTACCAGGGCAAGCAGCCCCGCCTTGCCGCCAGTGCCTGGATCGATCCCACCGCCCTGGTGATCGGCGATGTGGAGATCGGCGAGGGGTCGTCCATCTGGCCCATGGCGGTGGTGAGGGGCGATGTCCATTACATCCGCATCGGCGCCGAGACCAATATCCAGGACGGCAGCATTCTGCATGTGTCCCACGACAGCCGTTTCCTGCCAGGCGGCGCGCCCCTCATCATTCACGACCGCGTTACCATCGGTCATCAGGTCGTGCTGCACGGTTGCGAGATCCATGACTGCTGCCTGATTGGCATAGGCGCGCGTATTCTGGACCGGGCGGTCGTCCAGCCCAGGACCCTCTTGGGCGCGGGTTCCCTGGTCCCGCCCAGACAGGTTCTGGAAGGCGGCTATCTCTGGCGCGGCTCACCGGTCACGCGTATCCGGCCTTTGACGGACCAGGAACTGGAATACCTGGAGTACTCGGCCCTCCACTATGTCCGCCTGGTGGACAATCACCGCCGATCCGTCTAAACCCTCCGGCCTCCGGCCCCTGCCCCTCCGGGACCCACCCCACTGACCACCAAGCGGCCCGGGGGCGGTATTCAGGGGCCAGGGCGCAGGGTAGAGCTAAAGCCGAGCGCCCCAACCCCAACCGCCCGGCTCTTGGTTCAGCCGCCCCGGGTCTAGCCCGGGTCGGCCTTAAGGGGGACGGCTGTAGCGGATTCAGCCTCGGTCTTGGCCTGGTCCTTCCCCGCCTGGGCCGACGGGGCCTTTATTTCGGCGGGCACCTTGGCCTCCACCGGCGACGCGGGTTGGTTGGTCGAGGGCAGGGCCTGGATCATGGGGGCTGTTTTGGCCGGAAGCTGTTCCGCCAGGGGTAAAGCGGGTGGGGCCCCCCCTGATTCAGGCGATGTCAGGGCGGGCGCTGTTTGCACCCCGCCAAGGGGGGCGGCCGGAGTCTTGGGGGCCTGGGGCGAGGCCAATGAGGCTTGAGGGGGTGTTGACCCGGCTTGGAGGGGTTTGGGCGAAATAGCCTTACCCTCGGGAGTGCCGCCCATTGGCGCGGACCCGGGTTGGGCAACCGAGGTTGTATTGGCCTGGTTTGCCGGCGGAACCCCGACGGGCACGGCCAAGGTCCCTTCGGTAACCAGGGGCTTCCAGGACTGATTTTGCGGAGGCTGAGGTCTCGCCAATCCTGGTTGCGTGGCGGGAGGTTGCGCGACTTGGGGTTGCCCGCTCGGGTTAGGCGCCGATGGCGTTTGGCTGGAGCGAGGCGTCAAGGGCTCGGTCGGCATGGGCTGCAAAAGGGTGGGCCGAGGCCTCACCGGCTCGGTTTGCACGGCGGGCATGGGAGCGGCCCCCGGTTTCAACGGCTCGGTGCGCGCGGTCTGGGTCGGTGCGGTCGGCAAGGGTGCTGGCCGAGGTTTCACCGGTTCGGTTTGGAGGGTCGGCACTGGAGCAGGCTCCGGTTTCATCGGCACGGTGCGCGCAGTCTGGGTCGGCGCGGCCGGCGAGGGTGAGGGCCTTGGTTTCACCGGCTCGGTTTGCACGACCGGCACTGACGCGGGCTGGATTTTCGCCACCTCCGCGGGCGACAGGGTGCCGCCTTCCGCCGGCTCCAGCCTGGCGGCGCCCTGAGCCGCCAGCCTGCCGCGATAGTCGCCATAATCCGGACCCTTACCCGTGATGGTTACGGGCGTCCCAATCGGGACCTGGCTAAAGAGGCGCTGGGCAAAGGGCGCGGGCAGACGTATACAGCCGTGGGAGGCAGGATGTCCCGGCCGAGGAATGGCGCCGGCATGCAGGCCTACGCCGTCCCCGGTGAGGCGAAGAAAATAAGGCATCTTGGCCCCGGAGAAGCGGCCACCCGCCGGAACCTGATGGCGGCCCCGCTTGGCGTCGGAGACGACAACCTGCCCGTCGGCATTGTATATTTTGCCGTAAAGGTTTGACTCCTTGGTTTTCTCCTTGCCCATGACGGCAAAATGACCTACCGGCGTCGGGTGCGACTTCAAGCCCGAGGCGACATAGGTCCACCCAACCTGTTTTTCACCCTCGTAAAAGCGAGCCTTCTGGCTATCGACATCGATCCAGATATGCGTGATCTTGCGATTCTCGCCCTCCCATTCCCAGCGTTTAGCCTTGGCGGGCCGGGCCTCCTGAGGCTCCATGGGTAGCACGGGTTTAGGCGCATCGGCTTGGACCGGCTCCTGCTCCCTGGGGTTTTCCTGCTCCAGCAGGGGCAGATTCACACAGCCGCTGACCCCCAACTGAATCGCGGCCGCCGCCAGGGTGGCAAAGAGGGGCTTGAGGAGCCAATCCGTTGCCGGAAGAGGTTTACAGGGAGCTTTGATCATAAGGTTGCGTCCTCGGTATGGCCGCGCTTAAAAAATATGAGGCCTTTATACAAGCAAGATGGCGGTTTTGACTATCACTTTACAACGCGACCCCGGGTTGCGGATCAGAAATAATCGGTCCCTCTTCGGCATTCTTGCTGGGCAGTGGCGGTCAAAAAGGCCCCTTGCCTGGGGCGCGTATGTCTGAATCGACCCTGCGGCCATCGCGGTCCATGCGACCATCATCCATCTTTGTCCACCAGACTGATGCCCTCCAGGCCGCTCTCCAGTTCCATCCCCTTGTCCCGGGTACCGTGGAGTTTGATCATGAGACGCACCTCATTGGCGGAATCCGCCAGGCGCAGGGCGTCCTGATAACTGATCTCGCCCTCCTCGTAAAGATCGAACAGGGACTGGTCAAAGGTGACCATGCCCTGCTCCCGAGACTTCTTCATCAACTCCTTGAGCTTATGGACCTCGCCCTTGCGAATCAGGTCCGCGGCCAGGGGGGTACCGAGTAGGACCTCGATGACGGCGCGCCGGCCCTTGCCATCCAGGCGCGGGGCGAGCATCTGGGCGATGACGCCCTTGAGGTTCAGCGACAGGTCGGTGAAGAGTTGGTTGCGGGCTTCCTCAGGGAAAAAGTTCAGGATGCGATCCAGGGCCTGGTTGGCGTTATTGGCGTGCAGAGTGGCCAGGACCAGATGACCGGTCTCGGCAAAGGCGACGGCGTACTCCATGGTCTGGCGGGTACGAATCTCGCCGATCAGGATAACGTCGGGGGCCTGGCGCAGGGTGTTTTTGAGGGCGACATCGAAGGACTGGGTATCGACCCCGACCTCGCGCTGGGTGACGATGCAGCTACCATGCTCATGGACGAACTCGATGGGATCCTCGATCGTGATGATGTGGCCGGAACTGTGCTGGTTACGGTAGCCAATCATGGCCGCCAGCGAGGTTGACTTGCCGGTGCCGGTCCCGCCCACGATGATAATTAGTCCACGCTTGGTCATAGCCAATTCCTGGATGATCGGCGGCAGGCGCAACTCCTCCAGGGTGGGGATCTTCGATTCGATGCGGCGCAACACCATGCAGGCGGCATCCCGCTGGACCAGGGCACTGACCCGGAAGCGACCCACGCCCTTGGCGTCGATGGCGAACTGGCACTCCTTGGTCTCCTCGAACTCCTTTTGCTGCTTCTCGTTCATCACGCTGTAGACAAGGTCATGGGCATCCCGCACCGTCAGGGCCTCATTGCCGACGTTGCGGATGACGCCGTCGATCTTGATACCCGGGGGACGGCCCGCGGTGATGAACATGTCTGACCCTTTCCTTTGGGCCATGAGGATGAGGAGTTGGTTGAAGTCCATCTTGTCTCGAATGTCGGTAGGGGATGCCCCGCGCCAGAAGGCTTCCGGTCAGGGCGAGGAATCGCTCAGGCGAAGGATTCCTTGTTCTGGGCCTTGGACTGGGCATCGGCGCGGGTGATGAGACCCTGCTTAAGCAGATCCGCCAGGTTCTGATCCAGGGTCTGCATGCCAAAGGCCTGACCAGTCTGGATGGCGGAGTACATCTGGGCCACCTTGTCCTCGCGGATCAGGTTACGAATGGCGGGGGAGCCGATCATGATCTCGTGAGCCGCCACCCGCCCGCCGCCAACCTTCTTCAGCAGGGTCTGGGCGACGACGGCGCGCAGGGATTCGGACAACATGGAGCGAACCATATCCTTCTCCGCCGCCGGAAAGACGTCGATGATGCGGTTCACGGTCTTGGCCGCGGAGGTGGTGTGGAGGGTGCCAAACACCAAATGGCCCGTTTCGGCGGCGGTCATGGCCAGGCGAATGGTCTCCAGATCGCGCATCTCGCCCACCAGGATAATATCCGGGTCCTCGCGCAGGGCCGAGCGCAGGGCCTCGGCGAAGCCCAGGGTATCCCGGTGGACTTCCCGCTGGTTGATCAGACACTTTTTGCTCAGGTGGACAAACTCGATGGGGTCCTCAATGGTGAGGATGTGCTCATAGCGGGTATCGTTGAGGTAGTCGATCATGGCCGCCAAGGTGGTGGACTTGCCAGAACCCGTGGGTCCGGTCACCAGGATCAGCCCCCGGGACACCTCAACGATGTCCCGGAACAATTTGGGGGCGTTGATTTCTTCCAGGGACAGCACCTTGGAGGGGATGGTGCGGAGGACGGCGGCGGCGCCGCGCTTCTGATTGAAGGCATTGACGCGAAAGCGAGCCAGGCCAGGGATCTCGAAGGAGAAGTCGGTTTCGAGAAACTCCTCGTAGTCCTTGCGCTGCTTGTCATTCATGATTTCATAGACCAGCGTATGCACCGTGCGATGGTCCATGGCGGGCAGGTCGATGCGGCGCATGTCGCCATTGACCCGGATCATGGGTGGTAACCCGGCGGAAAGATGCAGGTCCGAGGACTTGTTGTTCACAGAAAAAGTTAGTAATTCAGTGATATCCAAGATGCACTCCGGTCTTCCTCGGGGGCCTGTCTATGAAACTGGGCGACTTCAGTTTGATTCCCCGCGCTCCAGACGCTCCGCCTTAGCGAGGACCGCCGCCGCCATGGCTTGCTTGAAGTCCATGAGGCGATCCATCAGAGCGGGATCGCCGGTGGCAATCATCTGGGCGGCCAGGATGCCGGCATTCCTGGCGCCGTCGATGGCGACCGTGGCCACGGGCACCCCCGGGGGCATCTGCACCATTGAGAGCAGGGAATCCTGGCCGGACAGACTGGCACTCTTGACGGGCACGCCAATCACGGGCAAAGGGGTCAGGGCCGCCGCCACCCCAGCCAGGTGGGCGGCGCCACCCGCCCCGGCGATGATGACCTTGAGGCCCCGTGCCCGCGCGCCCTCGGCATATTCGAATGCCCTTTTGGGGGTGCGATGTGCGGAGGCGATGGTCATCTCGCAGGGCACCCCCAGCTCTCCGAGGACCTCCGCCGCCGCCCGCATGACACTCAGGTCCGAGTCACTGCCCATGATTATGCCAACCAAAGCCCCATTCATCGCCGATTCCCCGATTATCGTTGCAAGTACCCTAGATAATAGTGCCTAGCACCATTCCCGGGCTAGAGGTGCTCACCCGGCCCAGGCGACCCTCGGGTACCGCATACCACAACCCACTGTTTATGAATGTGCATAGAGCCAATTGCAACATCTCGCAGTGCAGAGATTTTCGTCCCGCAGCGGGGAGTAAAAAAAGAAGCGGAGGGGGTATCGCCAGCCAAAGGCTGTTAAAATGAAGCGGTTAGCAACGATTCATTCCGAT
>JBASIS010000180.1:0-10545 GCA_049654905.1 Chromatiaceae bacterium | reverse complement strand
AGGGGCGCGCGGACGCTGACCACAAAACCACTCGCCGGGAGTTGCGTAAGCAGGGCATGGGCCCGATTCGGTGCCGCTCGCGCCAGTTCGTTGGCCAGCACGCCACCGGCCCGCCGCGCCCAGGGCGCCGCTGGCAGGAGGTGCAGCCGGTGCCCATGGTCCTCGAACTCGGATGCGACGGCCCGCGCCCGGCTCATGTCCTCGTTAAAGCCATCCCGCAGTAGCCCAAAGGCCGGGTCGATGGCGATGAAATCCAGGGGATTGGCGTAAGGCCGCAGCCGGCGGAAGAGGGCGTCGGGCGGGAAGTGCAGATCGGCCACCTCGGCGCCATAGCCGTTGTAATTCAGATAGATGCCCAGGTCGCGCAGAGCCTCGATCTGGGCGCTGGTCAGGCCCAGGGGCGCGGCGGCGCGGCGCGCGGATTCGTCGAAGTTGTCACCAAAGGTGCCCACCACCGCCCAGGCGCGCTGGCTACCGCCCAGATAGTCATCCACCAGCAGGCTGGTGCCCCGATCCGAGGTGGTGTCGATGTGGGTCTCAAGGAGGGGGTGGGCGGGGATCTCGCCAGGGAAGTGGTGATCGAAATAACGCACCCGGGCGCCCGCCGCCAGCAGGCGATCCAGGGCCCGCCGGTTTTTTTCCAGGGCGATGTCCAGCGCCCAGACCTCATCGCCGGCCTCGGCCGGCACCCGCGCCAGGAGGCCGATATCCCGCTTGACCCCGGTCACCAGGACGGCGTCGCGCGGGTCCTCCAGGCGCAGTTGTTGCAGGGCGCAGAGGCCATCGGCATCGCCGTTGAAGACATCAAAACAGGTCATGGGGGGCTTCCTCGCCGCTTACCACCGAACGCTTGAGTCTAGCGGCCGGCACCTTATCCAGCAAGGAGGCTATTGGCGGGGTCCCTCAAGGGTCCGGCCCGATTGCCACCCGCCGCCGGACTGGTTAAACTTTCGCCGTTACTCCATGGGTTTATTTCCCGTCCGCCCCGCCCTGCTGGACCACTTAGGCCCAGGAATCGGGCGCGGGATTGGCCCTAGGCCCTCCACTCATAAGCCCAACCCAGATCCTATTGCCACGCATGGCCGTCATTTCCATTCCCTTGACGCATCTTGCCGCTACCCCGCTTCCCGGTGGCCTGGCGCCCGCGCGCCCCAATCTGCTCGATCTGGACTTGAAGGGTTGCGAGGGACTGGTGACGGCGCTGGGCCACAAGGCCTTTAATGGTCGTAACCTCTTCAAGTGGATACACAAGCACGGTGTCCTGGATTTCGAGGCCATGACGGACCTGTCCCTCGGGCTCAGGACCCAGCTCCAGGACACCACCGAGATCCGCCCGCCCCGCCTGGCCGAGGAGTGGCCCTCCGCCGATGGCACCCGCAAGTGGATGATGGAACTGACGGATGGCCAGCGGGTGGAGACGGTCCTGATCCCCTTGCTGATCCCCCAGGAGCGGCGCAACACCCTCTGCGTCTCCTCCCAGGTCGGCTGCGCCCTCAACTGTAGCTTCTGCGCCACGGCGCGGCAGGGCTTCAACCGCAATCTGACGCCGGGGGAGATCATCGGCCAGGTCTGGCACGCCACGCGCTGGCTTGGGGTGCCGCCCTCCAATGTGGTGCTGATGGGCATGGGCGAGCCCCTGGCCAATTTCGACAACCTGGTCACCGCCCTTTCCATCATGCAGGATGACCTGGCCTACATGGCCGCCAAGCAGCGGGTGACGGTCAGTACCTCGGGCATCGTGCCCAATATCTATCGCCTGGCGGAGGTCAGCGATGTCTCCCTGGCGGTCTCCCTCCACGCCCCCAACGACACCCTGCGGGACGAGCTGGTGCCGATCAACCGCAAGTATCCCCTGGAGGTGCTGATTCCCGCCTGCCGCAACTATATCGGCGATGAGCGGCGCCGGCGCGTGACCTGGGAGTACGTCATGCTCGATGGCGTCAATGACAGCCCGACCCATGCCAAGCAACTGATTCGCCTGCTGGAAGGGACCCGTTCCAAGGTCAACCTGATCCCCTTCAACCCCTTCCCCGGCAGCGACTATCGCACCTCGCCCATCGAGCGCATCGATGCCTTCCGCGACCGCCTGATCCGCTCTGGCCTCTTCACCACGACCCGCAAGACCCGGGGTGACGAGATCTCCGCCGCCTGTGGTCAGTTGGTCGGGCGGGTGAAGGATCGCGGCCGTCGGGCCCAGGGCCCCTCGGTTTGGCCCCTGCCGGCAGGCGCTGCATGAAGCGGTCGCGCGGCTGGGCGGCCCTGGCCATGAGCCTCCTCCTGGCGGCTTGCGGGGGTGACAAGGGGGTTAAATCCGATGCCTCCCAGCCAGACCCGGGCGAGCTTTACGTCCAGATCGCCGCCGAGTATTACCGGCTGGGCGAAATCGAGCCGGCCCTCAAGAATGCCCAGAAGGCCCTGGAGCAAGACCCCAACAACGCCCAGGCCCACAATGTCATCGCCACCATCTACCAGCAGTTGAAGCAGCCGGAGCAGGCGGAACAGCATTTCCGTACCGCCCTGGGCCTGGCCCCGAACGATCCCTATCTGCTCATGGCCTGGGGTAACTTCCTCTGCGACCGGGGCGATTACGCCGGGGCGGCGGCCCAGTACCAGCAGGCGCTGGCCAATCCGCTGTTCAATGCCCCCTGGGTGGCCGAGACCCGGGCTGGCATCTGCGCCCGTCGCGCCGGCCAGGCCGGGATTGCGGAGCAGGCTCTGCGCCGCGCCCTCTCCGCTAACCCCGGCTATGCCCCGGCCCTGATCGGAATGGCGGAGTTGGAGCATGCCCAGGGCCGCAACCCCTCCGCCAAGTCCTATCTGGAACGTTATCTCGCGGCGGGGGGGCGTGGTCCCAAGGCCCTGCTGCTGGGGGTGCGGATCGAGCGCGCCCTGGGCTCCCGCCAGGGTGCCAGCCGTTATGAGAAATTGCTGCGCCAAAATTATCCGGATGCTCCGGAAGTTCTATCCCTTTGAGAGCCATGATGACTGATCGATCCGAACCAGGCCCCGACGAGGATGCGGTCGAGGCAACCGGGGCCGAACCCGCCCCAGGCCCTGGCCAACGTCTGCGCCAGGCCCGCCTGCGGCGGGGTCTTGCCCTCGTCCAGGTAGCCCGCGACCTGCGCCTGACGCCGGAACGGGTCAAGGCCATTGAGAACGAGGATTACCCGCGACTGCCAGGTGCGGTCTTCGTCGTCGGCTACGTCAAGTCCTATGCCCGCCTGCTGGACTTGGACCCAGAGGCCTTGGGGGAGACCTATCGCGCCGCCCTCACGCCGCCGGCGCGCAAACCCACCGCGCCCCCCGCCGCGCCGGCGCGCCAGGCAAGCCGGCCCTCAACCCGGCCAGCAACCGAGTCCTCAAGCCGGTCCTCGAAACCCCGAGCCAACGAATCCCTCTGGGCAGGTATCACGGCCCTGCTGCTCGTTCTCATTTTGGCGCTGGCCTGGTGGCTGCAAAGACCCACCGAGCAGGCCACCCTAACCCCCCAGGTGGCGGAAAGGCCGATTCCGGATGTCCTGACCCAGCCCCAGGCTCGGTTGGACGAGGCCACCGAGGATGAAGCCGGCGCGGATACCTCCCTGGAGGAGTCCCCGATGGAGCCCCTGGACGAGCCGCCCGAGGATGCGGCGGTGATCGATGAAGAGGAGGGCGCGGCCACCAAGGCACCCGGGGAAGACTTCCCGGCGGCCACCGCCGCCCGTTCGTCCCAAAGCCCACCCGAGGCGGATGTGGCCCAGGTCGTGGAAAAGCTCGACGTGGTGATCTCCTTTACGGGGCCCACCTCCGTGGATATCCGCGATAGCACCATGAATTACGGCCTGATTGGCGAAATGGGCGAGGGTGACCAGCATTTGCTGGGGGGCAAGCCGCCCTATTCCCTGATTATTGGCAATGCCGCCGCGACCCGCATCCAGGTTGGTGGTCAGCCCTTCGATTTTCAATCCGTGGTGCGCGGCAATGTCGCCCGCTTCATTCTGGACCCGGCTCCCAAGCCCTGAATCCCCATGGCAAAAAATATCCAGGCCATTCGTGGCATGCACGACCTCCTGCCCGACCGCATCGGCCTCTGGCAGCGGTTGGAGGATGGCGCCCGCCAGGTGCTGGAATCCTATGGCTACAGCGAGATCCGCACCCCCCTGGTGGAGGTGACGGAACTGTTCAAGCGCTCCATCGGCGAGGTCACCGATATCGTCGAGAAGGAGATGTACTCCTTTCCGGACCGTAATGGCGACAGCCTGAGCCTGCGCCCCGAGGGCACGGCGAGTTGCGTGCGCGCCGCTATCGAGAACGGCCTCCTCGACCAGCCGCGCCGCCTCTGGTATCGCGGCCCCATGTTCCGCCACGAGCGGCCCCAGAAGGGTCGCTATCGCCAGTTCCACCAGATCGGCGTCGAGGTCTTCGGCCTGGAGGGGCCGGACATCGATCAAGAGGTCCTCTTCCTGACCCACCGCATCTGGCGAACCCTGGGTCTGGATGGGCTGCGCCTGGAGATCAACAGCCTGGGCGAGGGCGAGGAGCGGGCGGCCTATCGCGCCGAGTTGGTATCCTACCTGCGCGCCTATGCCGAGGACCTGGACGAGGACAGTCTGCGCCGCCTGGAGACCAATCCTCTGCGGGTGCTGGATTCCAAGAACCCGGACCTGAAGGCCGTCATCGCCGGCGCCCCGGTCATCCTCGATCATCTCGGGGAGGCGTCCCGGCTGCATTTCGAGCAGTTTTGCGCCGGGCTGGATGCCGCGGGCATCCCCTATCAGATCAATCCGCGTCTGGTGCGCGGTCTGGATTACTATAACCGCACCGTCTTCGAGTGGATCACCGATGACCTGGGGGCCCAGGGCACGGTCTGCGCCGGCGGGCGCTACGACGGCCTGGTGGCCCAGCTCGGCGGCCGCCATACCCCGGCGGTGGGCTTCGCCATGGGGCTGGAGCGCCTGGTGTCCCTCATGGAGGCCCGGCTAGAGGCCGGAGAGGTGACCGCCGATCCCAATGCCCTCGACGCCTATCTGGTCGCCGTCGGTGCGGCCGCCCAGGGTGCCGCCCCGGCCTTGGGAGAACGCCTGCGCGACACCACGCCCGGCCTCCGCTTGCAATGCCACTGCGGCGGCGGCAGCTTCAAGAGCCAGTTCAAGAAGGCGGACCGCAGTGGCGCCCGCTATGCCCTGGTCCTGGGCGAGGGTGAACTGGAGCGTGGCGTCCTCGGCGTCAAGCCCCTGCGCGAGGAAGGCGAGCAGCGCGACCTGACCTACGACGAGTTGGGCCCCTTCCTACTGGCGGGGAGGCGCTGATACCCCCTGCCGAGCGCGGGGCCGCTGCTGCTCCGGCCCGGCGGGCCGCGGTGAGCGCCCCCGGACCCGAATCGCGCCGATGACAAATCGATTTTTTGAAGTTAATTAATGAGGTAAGCGGATTGAACGCCTACGAAACCGACGAAGAAAAAGTTGAGGCCATCAAGGGCTGGTGGAAGGAAAATGGGATCTCGGTGTTCGGTGGCCTGGCCATTGGTCTGGCGGCCGTCTTTGGCTGGCGAGCCTGGGTGGATCACCAGGAGGGCATGGCCCAGCAGGCCTCCTCGGCCTTCGAGCAGCTTGTCGCCACTGTCGAGACGGGTAACCCCGAGGCCGCCCGGACCCAGGCCGCTCTTCTGCTGGAGAAGCATGGGGATTCAGCCTATGGTGCCCTGGCCAACCTGATGCTGGCCCGGGTGGAGATGGCCGCGAAACAGCCCGATGCGGCCCGCAAGGCACTGGAACAGGTGATTGCCCAGGCCCCCGATCCGGGCCTGGCCCGGGTCGCCGCCCTGCGCCTGGCGCGGTTGCTCATGGCCCAGGGTGACCTGGATGCCGCCGCGACCCTGATTGCCCAACAGGATCAGGGCCCCGCCTTCAAGGGCGACTTCACCGCCCTGCGGGGCGATCTGGCCCTAGCGGCTGGCCGTACCGCCGAGGCCCGCGCCGCCTATGACCAGGCCATCGCCCTAGGCGCCGCCAATGCGGCCCTATTGCAACTCAAAGTCGAAAACCTGCCGCCCGCCACTTGACCGGCGCCCGGCCCCACACCCGCCAGGGGATAGGCCCATGAGACCCATGCTCCGCTTCGCGCCCGCTCTCTTCGCTCTCGCGTTCCTGAGCGGTTGTAGCTATATCCCCTGGTTGGCGGGGGAGGTGGACCCGCGCCCACCCACGGAACTGACTGCGGCGGCGGGGGAGGCTGGCTTAACCACCCTCTGGTCCGTCGGCACCGGCAAGGGTACCGAGGGTCGTCGCCTGAGCCTGACCCCCGCCCTCCAGGATGGCCGCCTCTACGTCGCGGACGCCAAGGGCCTGGTCATGGCGGTGAACGCCGCCGATGGCCGGCCCCTCTGGCAGCGTGAAACGGGCCTGGCCCTGAGCGGTGGCCCGGAGGTAGCGGGCAGCCGGCTGGTCGTGGGTTCCACCAATGGCGAACTCATCGCCCTCTCGACCACGGATGGCACCGAGCTGTGGCGGGCCCAGGTGGGTAGCGAAATCCTTTCGATCCCCCGGTTCGCCGGCGACTTGGTGGTGCTGCACACTCTCAACGACAGTGTCTTCGGCTTCGATGCCGCTAAGGGCGAGAAGCTCTGGAACTATGATTTTCAGGCCCCGACCCTGACCCTGCGCGGGAGCAGTACCCCCCTGATCGTGGGTAAGTATGCCGTCGTCGGCGTCTCCGGTGGTCGTCTGGCCAAGATCGAACTGGCCTCGGGCCTGCCGGAGTGGATCACCACCGTGACCCCGCCGCGGGGCCGCTCCGAGCTGGAGCGCATCGCCGACCTCAACGCCACCCCCCTGGTGGTCGGGGAGACCCTCTACGTCGCGGCCTACAACGGTGACCTGGCGGCCCTGGATCTGACCAGCGGCGCCGTCCTCTGGCGCCGCGCCCTCTCTTCCTACGCCGGCTTGACGGAGGCGGATGGGACCCTCTACGTGACCGACTCCAACGACCTGGTCTGGGCCGCCAAGCCCGAGGATGGCGCCGGTCTCTGGAAGCAGGAGGCCCTGCGCTACCGCAACCTGACGGCCCCGGCCGTGGTGGGTAACAGCCTGGTGGTGGGTGATCTGGAGGGCTATGTCCACCTGCTGGCCCGGAACGATGGCCGCATCCTGGGCCGGCAGCGCGTGGCCAAGGGCGGCATCCAGGCCCAGCCCCTGGTCGCCGGAGGGCGCGTCTTCGTTCTCGGCGCCGATGGCACCCTCGCCGCCCTCTCGCTCGGTGCCGTGTCCCCGGCCACGACCAAGTCACCCACCCCGATGCCGACCGCGACCAAGACGCCAACCCCGGCGTTCTGATCCCGACCCGTCCGTTTCGACCCTGGCCGCGCCCCGGCGCGGCCCCTCCCTCAGCTCCCAAGGCCCTCCATGCTCCCCGTTTTCACTATTATCGGCCGGCCCAATGTCGGCAAATCGACCCTCTTCAATCGGCTGACCCGGACGCGCGACGCCCTGGTGGCGGATTTCCCCGGTCTCACCCGTGATCGTCAGTATGGCGTTGGCCGCCTGGGGCCCGGCCCCTACATCATCGTCGATACCGGGGGCCTGAGCGGCGCCAAGGAGGGGATCGAGAGCCTGATGGACCGGCAGGTCGCCCTGGCCATCGAGGAGGCGGACCATCTGCTCTTCATGGTCGATGCCCGCGAGGGCTGTAGTGCCACGGACATGGATATCGCCGCACGCCTGCGCCGCACCGGCAAACCTGTCACCCTGGTGGTGAACAAGACGGATCGGCTGGAACCCGAGATGGCGACGGTGGATTTCCACCAGCTCGGCCTGGGGGAACCGGTGGCCATCGCCGCCGTCCAGGGCCGGGGGGTCGGCAGCCTGATGCACCGGGTCTTCGCCCGCTTGCCCGAGAACCTGGAGGAGCCGGGTGAGGGGGCGGACGAGGAGGCGGGCACCAAGGTCGCCGTGGTCGGTCGCCCCAATGCCGGTAAATCGACCCTCATCAACCGCATCCTCGGCGAGGAACGGGTCGTGGCCTGCGCCCAGCCCGGCACCACCCGGGACAGCATCTTTATCCCCTTCAGCCTCGGCGACCGCCGCTACACCCTGATCGACACCGCCGGCATGCGGCGCCGGGCCAAGGTCCATGACTTCATCGAGAAATTCAGCGCCATCAAGACGCTCCAGGCCATCGAGGCCAGCAACGTGGTGGTCCTGATGCTGGATGCCCACCAGGGCATCGGGGAGCATGACGCCACCCTGGCCAGCCAGGTGGTCGAGAGCGGTCGCGCCCTGGTGGTGGCGGTCAACAAGTGGGATGGGCTGACCAAGGAGGCACGGGAGGCCATTCGCGAGAACTTCACGCGCAAGCTGGGCTTCCTGGATTTCGCCGCCGTCCACTACATCTCCGCCCTCCATGGCAGTGGCGTTGGCCTGCTCCTGGACGAGGTGGACCGGGTTTTCGCCAATGCCGTGCGGCACCTGCCGACCCCGGACCTGACCCGCCTGCTCATGGACCTCGTTCAGGAACACCAGCCGCCCCTGGTCAATGGCCGGCGCATCAAGCTGCGCTATGCCCACCAGGGGGGCCGCAATCCCCCCATCATCGTCATCCACGGCAAGCAGACCGAGGCCTTGCCCGATAGCTATCGCCGCTATCTCATCAACCGCTTCCGCCAGGTCCTGAAACTGCACGGCACCCCCCTGCGGCTCGAATTGCGCACCGGGGAGAATCCCTACGAGGGTCGCCATACTCCCCCGCCCCCCCAGCAGGTCAAGCAGCGGCAGCGATTGAAGAAATTCGTCAAGCGCAAAAGCTAATCCCTGCCTGAATAGTATTTTCCAATCTGGGTCATCCTTTCTCGCGCCGTCATCGACCTGCCGCCGCTGCGCGAGCGCGACGCCGGGCTGCTGTCCGACCGCCTCCTGGGTCAGGTCAACCAGGAGCGCGCAACCGAACCGGGCTATACCCACAAGAAAACCCACCACCCTGACCAACTGGCTCAAGCGGCATGGGGTCGAGTCGTGATGGCACCGTCCCTGCCTAGTTGAAGTACCATCAATGCCCGATGCCTGGGCACACATGCTGGAGGTCCCCGTTAATGCAAGCCGTCGAGCTGACTGCGAACATCACCCCCGACCATGAACTCCGTCTGAAGCTTCCCGACGAGGCTGCAACTGGGCCGGCGCGCGTGATCGTCCTATTCGATGCGGTTTCCAAGCCGTCGGTAAAGGGCAACCTGGACGATTTCTTGGAGCGACTGCCCAGGAACACATCCGGGGGGCTCAGCCATGAGGAGATCGTGGAGCGCGTGGACGAGGAGCGGTCCGCTTGGGGTGACCGATGAAAGGGAGCGTCTACCTTGATGCCTGCATCGTTATCGACCTTGTCGAGGGTAGACCCGACCAGCAGGACCACCTGTCCAGCGCGCTCGAAGGTCGGCACCTGGTCAGTAGTGAGCTTGTGCGTCTGGAGAGCCGCATCGGAGCGCTACGGAAACAGCAAAGCGGGTACCTCGAAACCTACCGGCGGTTCTTCGAGCGCTGCGTCACAGTGCCGATGGGCGGCGCGGTATTCGATCTCGCTACCGAACTCCGCGTCCGCCACGGCATCAAGACGCCGGATGCCCTGCACCTCGCCGTGGCGCTCCACGCCGCCTGCGAGGAGCTTTGGACCAACGACAGGCGCTTAGCCTCCGCGGCGGAGGGCAGAATTCGAATCCTCACCTGGGACGGCCTAGCTCCGGATCCTGTAGCCTAGAGTCAGAGGGTCGCCAAGGCGCCGATTATGCCCCAGCAGAGGGAATGTGAGCACAATTCTCCCGTTGTCAGCCATGTTGGCAGACCTCTTAACAGGTGCTAATGTCTAGCCAAATCAGCCCAGAGGTAGCCGTCCATGAGCGTGAATTTTTCCGAAGACGTGGTCCCGCTGACCGACCTCAAGGTCAACCCCGGTCGCGTGGTCAGACACGCGGTCGAGGCCCATCGGCCCGTGCTGCTCACCCGCCGGGGCCGTGGGGTCGCCGTTATGCAGTCCGTGTCCGATTTCGAGCAGGCTGCGGAGGAACGCGCCTTCACGCGCGCGGTGGTCGTTGGAATGGCCGATCTGGATGCCGGCCATGAGGTTTCCCTCGCCGAGGCCAAGGCCAGATTCGGCCTGGCCTGAGGTCATGGCCGTCGCCAGGCTTGGCCTCGCGGAGTAAAGGGCGAATGGCGCTGGAGTAACAAGAGCATCTTGTGTCAGACCCTTCGAGGTCGGGCCGCTTGGACGCCATCAACACTCTCCACCCGAGCCGTAAAACCTCCCCGTCCCAGGCGCGCCTCGACGAGATCGCCCGGCGCCACCTGGGCGACATCGCGGATGACCTCGCCCGCCGGCGCTCGCCGCAGGATGGCATAGCCCCGGGCCAGGGTGCCCAGGGGGCTGAGGGCATCCAGGGCGTGGGCGAGGCCAGCCAGGTGTTCGCGCCGGAGGGCGATCAGCCGTGGCGGGAAGCGCCGCAGGCGGCCTTCCAGGTTGGCCAGGCGTTGGGCGAGTCCCGCCAGACGCTGGGCGGGGCTCAGGGGGTGCAAGCGGCCCCAGGCC
>JBASIS010000179.1:0-8860 GCA_049654905.1 Chromatiaceae bacterium | reverse complement strand
GGCCAGCGCCAGGATGCGCCCGCGGTCGTCGCGCAGCGCGCCCGCGACCCGCACGTCGTCGGCGCCACCGGACAGGTCCAGCAACAGGATGCCGCCGTCCTCACCGCCGGTGGCGAGCAGTGTCTCGTCCGGGCTCAACGCCAGAGACCAGCGCCCGCGACCGTCTCCACCCGACCCACAGCCGACACTCACCTTGCTGCACCGTGTGGCAGTTCTGCGATGGAAACCGGTCATCACGGACGACTGGCCCATCGAGACGAAAAAACGCGCGTGATTCCTCGGTCGGGCAGCACTCTGCTCCGCGCGAACCTCTGGAAGCGATGTGCGATGAGCGGCCTGCGCTGTCTTTCTCGGGAACCGAGCGAGACCGGTGGTGCGAGAGGCATAGGGGGTGGCCCAGGGGGCAAGGGGCTGCTCTCCCGCCAGAAGTCTCAAGTGAAAGTCTGGCCTCCTTCTCCCCCAATGCAACGATGCGAGAACTGACCCTCGCCCCCCGAGGGCATTCCATCGTACGCGGGAGCGTCGGGTTTTTCGCCATCGGAAGTGTCAGCGGTCCTTCAGCTCGTCGATGCGCGACCGGTACTCACTGGCCACGCAGCTGCGCATATCGTCGCTCTTCCAGCTACCGGGCTCGACTATTCGATGACGAATTCGACATCATAGTTCGAGACCGAGCCGTCCGTACCCAGGTAGTACACCTCCACCACATGGTCCCCGCTCAGATAGAGCTGGCCACGATACTGGTTTCCCGCGCCGGTGGAGTCGTAGAGCATCTTGCCGCCGGGGACGAAGATGTTGAAATGGGTCTGGGCGTCGTTCGGCAGCAGGCTCACGGTGAGGAACTGGCCTTCGCGGGCACGCAGCAGATAGCGCGTCGATTCGCCGCCATGGAGCCGGCCCCTGACGATGTCCTTGGTTTCTCCGTGCTTGAATTGAACGCGTTCGGTGCGGGTCTCGGGTTCGCGCGGCTTCGTGGCCGCAGCCTGCCCACTGCCGCTAACGATCATCTCCAGGTGGTAATTCGCCTTCTCACTGCGTCGCGCAGCACTGCGCATCAGATAGACCCGCACCTTGTAATCGCCGCTTTTGGGGAGCGTGCCCTCGTACTGATTCTCGGCAACCGAGCCGTTGAACATGGCGACCTCATTCTCACCCGGGGCGAGTATGTTGAAGTAATTCGCGCCGTTGTCCGTCGCCATGCTCACGTTCATGCTCTGCCCCTTGCGGGCATCCAGGACATAGTCCAAGGTCTCGTATCCAGTGATCGAGCCCTCGACCACAGCGCTGGTCGCGCCCCGCTGGAAATGCACACGCTCCGTGCGAATATCCCCCGCCCAGAGGGGGGTGGAGACAAGCAGTGTAGAAATGATCATGAGCGCGAGTCGCCGCATGGTGCAGACCTCCTGGTGCAGGTTGGAATACCGTCTTGGAGTTCGGCTACGGTATCGAAATCGACTTTCACTACTGGAATTGCCTGTGAGGGCGCCCCGAATGAACATGGGCAATCATTGCGCCACAATCCAGAAATTCAAGCAAGCATGGCCAGTCGGACGGAACATTCATGGATTGTGAACGTATTGGCGCGACTCGCAACATACTTGTAAACACCCATCGACATTACGCGGCGGTTTTGATGCAGTTGTTGGGTCCAATCAGGCCTTTCTACACAGACCGCCAATGAAAAGGAATACGGTCGCGCCGATGGCGGCCGTGATCGGACAGCCGATCAGCCCGTCCTCGACGGAGAGGGGGGCCAGCCCGAACAGGAACCCGCCAGCAAAGGCGCCGCTGATGCCGAGGGTAACGTTGCCGAGCAGACCGCTGCCGGGCATCAGCCGCCCGGCCAGCCAGCCGGCGCCGGCCCCGATGAGCACAAAGCTCAGCAACAGGCCGACGACCAGGCTGGTGACGTCCAATTTGAACCCCTCTTTCGCCGTTATTTGATGCCGATGCGCTCGCCGGCCGATCGGGTGTCCATGTTGAGCAGGGCATACAAGGGGCAGATGCCGGCCAGACCCGTCACGATCAGAATCACCCCGACCCAGCCGACAGGATGCTGCAGGGCGAAGAACACGTTACCGATCAACAACGCCCCAAGGACGACCCGAATGATGCGATCGGTCTTGCCGACATTGTGCTTGAACAGGCTCACTGGACGACGCTCAGGTCCGCGACTTCGCCGCTGCTGGAAGAGAGGCAGCGCCAGCGCTCCGTCGTCGGCCCGCCCCGTACCCCAATCGCGTCCACCATGACCGTGGAATTGGCCTGGGAGAACTCGGAGCTGACAACGCGCACGTCGCGCACCTTGCCGCCGTAGTTGCTGTTGACCGCCGACATACAGGCGCTCTCCGCGGCGCTGGTCGCCTGGCGGAGCGCCGGCTCGGCGCGGGACATCTTCTCGTCCGTGGCACAGGCCGACAGGGTGAGGGCGGCCAGCGCTACCGCCGTAATCTTGGTGAGGTCATTCATGTGTTTGGATTCCTTCGTATGAGTAGGGCGACTTCGATTTGGCGGCGCCCAGGTTCGCCATCGTGCAAGAACTAGCCCAGTAGCTTCATGCTATTTCATGACCGGAGGTCCGGGCCGCGCCTAGGCCTTCTTGATCAGCCCGACTACGAAGAGCACCACCACGGCGCCGACGGTCGCCGTGATGATGGAGCCGATGAGCCCGCTGGCCGAGAGCCCCAGGAGGCCGAAGAGGAAGCCGCCGACCACGGCGCCGACGATGCCCAGCACGATGTTGACGAGCAGCCCGAAGCCGCCTCCCTTCATCAGGGTGCCGGCGAGCCAGCCGGCGACAGCGCCGATGGCGAGGAAAATCAGGAGACTGGTGAGATCCATGGGACTGGCCTCTGGGGGTAAGTGGACAGGACGGCGCGGGAAGCCGGGGCGACCCAGCCTCCCACAGACCCGTGACGATTATTCGACGGCCCGCAGGTCTTTGACGTTGCCGCTCTTGGTGGCGACACACTTGAAGCCCTGGCCGTCGGCCTTGAGCATCACGACCGTATCCGACCCGGTTGCCTTGGAGCCGGTGATCAGGATCTCCTTCACCTTGCCGCCGTAGTTGGAGTTGACGCGCACCATGCAGTTCGACTCGGCGTTGTTGCTGGGGTTAGTGGTCGGATAGTGGCCGCCGCCCCCGGAGCTCGCGGCCTTCTGGCCGCATTGGGAGGCCGGGGCCGAGGAGACGGTCTTGTAGCGCCCCTGGGACACCTTGATCCCCACACACGCCTTGCGCTCGGCATTCCACCAGTACTGCGTGCCGTGGGTCATGGTCACATAGCTGTAGCCGCGGCTACCGAGCTCCTGCTCGCCGCTGGAGCCGCGGGCGCCGACCAGGCCGTCGAGGTCGCTCGGGGTCCCGGCGGTGGCGGTGGCGGCACCGAGCACCAGGGTCAGGGTGACGATGGTGGTTGCTGTGGAACGGATTGCTGCAATGGGCTTCATAGGGTGTCTCGTAGGGTGGAGGCTTTCATGAGCTTGAAGGTCCTGTATTGGGATTGCATCGGGGTTGGGTGTGGGGATGGATCGGCTGTGGAGTCGGCCATCCCCCGGAAGCCCCCTAGGGTGCGGGCTAACGCTGCTCAGCGACGGCCGAGAGCGCGAAATCGCCCCATTTGAAGATGGCGGCGCCCTTGCCAAGGTCCCGGAATTGAACCGTCTCCGGGCCGTGCATCCAGGTGTCGCCCTTGCCGGCGAATTTGAATGACTCGGCATTGCCCAGCTTCACCGAGATCAGGGTGCCGTATTCAGTTTCTTCCTGGTGGATCTGGCAGTCGCCGTCGTAGATCGATTTGTCCACGGCAACATTCGTGAGCTTGCACTTGCCGTCGGCATGGGCCGCGAATGTCGGGGTGGAGATGAAGGCGAGGGCGATGGCAGCGGCATACCCCAGGGTCAGGTTGGACTTGCGCATTAGCGATACTCCGGAAGTGTCGATTGATTGGGAAAGGGATGAACCCGGATAGGAGGGAGCCGGACAGGAAGGGGTCTTGACCCAACCCTCGCGACTCTTGTTGACCCCGATGTCCCGGCAGGGAACGCGGGTTGGGCGCCACAAGGCGGAACCGCTGGCCGCTCGATCCATCCGGTGGCCTCAACGGAACAAGGACTTAGCCCGCTTGATGCCTTCCATCCGGCACCTGGGCACCGGCGTTCGCCGTATGATCCTTTGTTCTGTGGCCACAATACCTCCCCGCTATAACGGCTGCACTGCTGCCAGGCCAATCAGTTCAGAAGACCAAACAATTCGTTCAGCCAGCCACCATTACGTCAGTTTGGGAGCATGAGCGGTGCGCGATCAGGCGGGCGTCTGACGGCCCGATCTCCTCGGCCAGGCGCGCGAACAGATGCCGCTGTTGCAGGTGCGCGCTGATCCGCGCCAGAACCTCGCGTTGGTCGACCAGTCGGCATGGGTCGGGGCCCGTCGGTAGACCAGAACGGCAGCCACCAGGTCGAGCAGCACCACGACGACGCCGACCGTGGAGTTGGCGCCGATGGCGAGAAAGATGAGCAGACTGGTCATGTCCATGCTGTCTGCCATTCAGATGGCGTGGTCAGGATCCGCTTGGCGAGATCACCCGAATGTCGGCGATGCAGCAACGCGGTGTCCGAGAATGGCTACCCGAAACGTGTTGAATGGGTAGCCATCCTGGGTGGCGATCATAACCCCGCCAGTCGCCGCCGCCATCCCGCCCCCATCATCAACAGGAGCCCGGATAGAATTATCAGACCCCACTCATCCAATGTTGGGATAGGCTGCGGGTCCTGGCTGAAAATCACCGTGGACACCTGATTCGTCTGGATGTTGGTCAGGGTGCAGACGGGGTTCATGCCGAATGCAGCGCAGGCGCCCGTCCAACCCTGGACCTGGAAGCCCGGATTGGGCACGGCAGTGCAGGTGCTGCCGCCGCCCACCGGCACGCTGAGTGGCTGACAGCTCACCGTGCCATTGCCGCCCGCGACGGTAGCGCTGACGGTGACGGTGTTAGACAGTAGGATGGCAAAACTCACCGTCACCGCTTGGTTGGCCATCAGGTTGGTCAGCCTGCACTGGGTGCTGCTGCCGGCGGCCACGCAGGCCCCGCCCCAACCACTGACCTGATAGCCCGCAGCCGGGCTGGCCAGACAGGTACTGCTACCCCCCAAGCTGACGCTGGACGGCGTGCAGCTCACGGACCCCAGACCGAGGACCACGCGGGCGCTCACGCTGGCGGTCCCGGGCGGGATGGCGCTGAAGCTGACTGTGGAAACCTCATTTTTCTGCACCTTGGGCAGGAAGCACTGGACGTTCGCGCCGGTGGCCGCGCAGGCCCCGGTCCAGCCCGTGACTTGCCAACCGGCTGCCGGGGTGGCGGTGCAACTGCTGCTGGCGCCCTTGATGACCGGGCTGGGCGCGCAGCTGACCGTCCCGCTGCCGCTGGCGACCGTGGCGCTCACCGTGTAGGTGATCGGCGGAATGGCGGCGAAACTGACCGTCGAGGTCTGGTCGTTCTGGATGTTGGTCAGGTTGCACTGAGCGGCGCTGCCCGCGAGCAGGCAGGCGCCGGCCCAACTCTGGACCTGATACCCGGCCTCGGGAACCACCGTGCAGGTGCTGCCTTGGCCGGCGGTGACACTGGTCGGCGTGCAACTGACGGTGCCATTGCCGCCGATCACCGTGGCGACGACGCTGTAGTGATTGACCGGCAGCGCGACGAAGCTGACCGTGGAGACGGCGTCCTTCTGGACCTTGGTCAGGTAGCACTCTGGGTTGCTATTCGCCCCGGCGCAGGCGCCGGCCCAGCTCTGCACCTGGTAGCCCGGGTCGGGGACCGCAAGGCAGGTGCTGGCGTCGTTCTTGGTGACGGTGGTCGGGCTGCAACTCACGGCGCCGTTGCCGCCGGCGACCGTGGCGCTGACGCTGTGGGTCGCGGGCAGGATCAAGGCGAAGCTGACCGTGGCGTTCTGGTCTTTCTGAATCTTGGCCAGGAAGCACTGGGCGTTGGCGCCCGCGCTGGCGCAAGCGCCACCCCAGTTCTGCACCTGCCAGCCGGTGGCGGGCACGGCGGTGCAGGTGCTCTGGCCGCCCTTGGTCACGCTGGTGGGCGTACAGCTGACCGACCCGTTGCCGAGGACGACGCTGGCGCTGACGTGATAGGTGTTGGCCGGAAGCGCGCTGAAGCTAACCGAGGAACCTTGGTTGCTCTGGATGTTGGTCAGGGCGCACTGGACGTTAGAACCGGTCGCCAGGCAGGCGCCGGTCCAGCCCTGCACCTGGTAGCCTAGCGCCGGGACGGCGGTGCAACTGCTGCTGCCGCCCTGCGGGACGGGGCTGGGCGCGCAATTGACCGTGCCGTTGCCGCCCACGACCGTGGCGCTGACGGTGTAGCTGGGGACCGGCAGGGCGGCGAAGCTGACCGTGGAACTCTGGTCGGTCTGCAGGTTGGTCAGGGCGCAGTCGGGGTTGCTGCCAAATGCGGCGCAGGCGCCCGTCCAGCCCTGGACCTGGAAGCCGGCGTCGGGGACGGCGATGCAGCTGCTGCTGCCGCCGGCCGTGACCGTGCCGGGGGTGCAGCTAACCGCGCCGTTACCCCCGGTGACGGTGGCGCTGACCGTGTAGGTGGCCGGGGGCAGCAGGGCGAAGCTGACGGTGGCGGCCTGATCCTTCTTAATCTTGGTCAGATAGCACTGGGCATTGCTGCCCGACAAGGCGCAGGCGCCGCCCCAGTTCTGCACCTGGTAGCCGGTATCGGGTATTGCCGTGCAGGTACTCTGGCCGCCGGCGGTGACCGTGTCGGGCGTGCAACTGACCGCGCCGGCGCCCAGCACAACGCTGGCGCTGACGTGATAGGTGTTCGGCGGGATCAGGCCGAAACTGACCGTGGAGACCTCATCCTGCTGGATCTTGGGCAGGAAGCAGTGGGCGTTGGCGCCGGACGCCGCACAGGCGCCGCTCCAGCCGACGACTTGCCAGCCGGGGTCGGGGACGGCGGTACAGCTGCTGCTGTCGCCTTTGGTTACCGGGCTGGGCGCGCAGTCGACCGTGCCGTTGCCGCTGGCGACCGTGGCGCTCACCGCATAGGTGGGCAGCGGCACGGCCTCGAAGCTAACGGTCGCTACCTGATCGGTCTGGATATTGGTGAGGCTGCACTGGGCAGCGTTGCCAGCGCTGGCGCAATCGCCGCCCCAGCTCTGGACCTGGAAGCCGATATAGGGCACGGCGTAGCAGGTGCTGTCCTGGCCAGCGGTGACGCTGGTGGGCAGACAGCTCACCGAGCCACCGTTGCCGCCGAGTACCGTGGCCGAGACCGTGTAGGTGGCCGGCGGAATCAGCTCAAAGCTGACGGTCGAGACCTGATCGGCCTGAATCTTGGTCAAGGCGCATTGGGCGTTGCTGCCGGCGGCGGCGCAGGCCCCGCCCCAGCTCGCGACCCGGTAGCCAGCATACGGGACGGCATAGCAGGCACTATCCTGACCGGCCTGAACCGTTCCAGGGGCACAACTCACCGACCCGTAGTTGCCGCCGACGACGGTGGCGCTGACGCTGTAGGTGGCGGCCGGGATCAGTTCGAAGCTGACCGTGGAAGCCTGATTGCTGTTGATGTTGGTCAGGCTGCACTGGGCATTGCTGCCGGCGAAGGCGCAGGCGCCGCTCCAGCTTTTGACCCGGAAGCCGGACAGCGGCACGGCATAGCAGGTGCTGTTGTCGCCGGCCTTGACATTGTTGGGGAGACAGCTGGCCGTGCCATAGTTGTCGGCGGCCGTAGCCGTGACCGTGTAGGTGGCGGCCGGAATCAGGGCGAAGCTGACCGTGGAAGCCTGGTCGCTCTGGATGTTGGTCAGCGCGCACTGGGCGTTGCTGCCCGCGCTGGCGCACGCCCCGGTCCAGTTCTGGACCTGGAAGCCGGCGTTGGGGACGGCGGTGCAGGCGCTGCTGCCGCCGGCCTTGACCGTGCCGGGGGTACAGCTGACGCTGCCATTGCCGCCCGCCACACTGGCCGTGATCGCATAGATGGGGATGAGTTCAAAGCTCACCGTCGAGGTCTGATCGCTCTGGATATTGGTCAGGGCGCACTGGGTGCTGTTGCCGGCGGCCGCGCAGGCGCCGGTCCAGCCTTGCACCTGATAGCCGACGGCAGGGATGGTGTCGCAGGTGCTGCTGCCGCCGGCCACGACGGCGGGCGGGGTGCATCCTGCGACGCCGTGAAGGCCGCCGACTACCGTGACCGAGACCACGTAATCGCCCGGAACAAAGCTGACGGTAGAGACCTGATCGTATTGGATATTGCTGAGCGTGCATCCGCGGTTGCTGCCCCAGTTCGCACAGGCTCCGAGCCACGTTTTCACCTGATAGCCGGGGGCGGGGGTAGCGGTGCAGGTGCTGCTGCCGCCGGGGCTGACGCTGGGCGGAGAGCAACTCACGGTCCCGTTGCCGCCGCTGACCGTGGCGCTCACGCTGTAGGTGGTCGAGGAGGTCATCACCCGGTCGCTGCTGCCGCTGGCTGCCACCGCCACGAACAGGCCATTGCCGTAGGTGACGCCGAACCAAAAGTTATCCGCCGCCGAGGTGCGGCTGGTCCAGTTAATGCCGTCCGGACTGGTCATCACCCGGTCGCCGCTGCCGGATATCGCCACCGCCACGAACAGGCCGTTGCCGTAGGTGACGGAGCGCCATTGGTTATCCGCCGCCGAGGCGCGGCTGGTCCAGGTGATGCCATCCGGGCTGGTCATCACCCGGTTGCCGCTGCCGCTGGACGCCACCGCCACGAACAAGCCGTTGCCGTAGGTGACGCCGTACCATTCGTTATCCGCCGCCGAGGTTTGGCTGGTCCAGTTGCTGCCATCCGGGCTGGTCATCACCCGGTTGCCGCTGCCG
>JBASIS010000178.1:0-7841 GCA_049654905.1 Chromatiaceae bacterium | reverse complement strand
CCCCATGTCTCAACCGCCAGGTTGCTGGCAGGCGTGGAGCCGAACTCAAAATGACACCTTAAAAGGGCTGGGCACCTTGGTGTGATAGGAGTGCGCCTTGTAGAGCGGGTCCGTCTTGCCGACCGATACGTCAATGGTCTGCGGCTCGCGGCTGTAGGTCACACTGGGGTCGAAGGGCTTGCCGTAGCAGCGCACGAAATCCGCGAGAAAGGGGTTTGGGCAGGCGGTGTAGTACGGCGGGTCGGACATCGCCAGGATGGCTTCATCGGTGCCCTGCGGGAAGCCTTCGATCTTGCGGAACGCCGGATCTTTCAGCTTCTCGGCCAGCAGCTTGGTGAAGTGCTCGCGCCGGGCCTGTTCGCTTGGGAAGGTCTGGCCCAGGCATTCCACCGGGCCTGATTTGGCCGCGTGGTTCTGGAAAAGATCGTTCATACGTCCATCTTCTTTTTGAGTTCTTCAACGAAGCGTTTTGCCCACGGTGATGCACTTGTCACCTTGGCGGGGTCAATCCTGGTCAGCAGCTTGAATGAGTGCTCCCCCTTTCCGTACCGCGCCTTGGTTTTGCAGCCAGCGGTGGCGTCTTGCAGTGCCTGGTAGACCTCCGCCTTGGCGATGCCTTCGATGGGACGCGTTGCCGCGGGGAGCTGGTTTTCCTTAAACCCATGGCCAAAGAAGAATTGCAAGGTGCCGTGGTCCGTCAGGAACCAGCTCTCCATGACCTGGACCATAAGGTGGCAATCGATGTCCGCACTGCCTTCAGGCTTCTCCCAGCCATCGCCCAGGCGCTGCTTGAGATGCGCCCAGGGCAACCATTTCGCCGGGTCGTCGCCCCGCTGGTGAGCGCCGGAGCAGGGTGTTTCGCTATCCACCAGCAGCATGGCGGCTTCACCATTGGCGATCGCGGTGCAAAAGGACTCGAAGGCATCGCGCCGGCTGCCGCACGCCACGACACGGGGGCGGTTCTTCAGCCCTGCTGTCGTGATGAAGGTCGTGAACCCTTCACGACACGCCGTTTTTAAAGCGGCCGAATCTCCACCGCCTTCCACATAGAGCTTCACCACCGCGTCCCCCCAATCTCCCCGCGCGTCCAGAGCTGCCCGAGGCGATATTTCTCTAGCCAGGGCTTCAATCTATCCGCGTTCAGCCGTTCGAGATGCGTGCCGTTGGCGTCGCGGCTGGCGACCAGCACCACTTCCGGCCGATCCGTCAGCGTATCCATCAACACATCGGAATGGGTGGTGACGATGAACTGGGTGCGTTCGGACGCTTCCTTGAGGAGTTCCGCCAAGGTCGGCAGCACATCGGGGTGCAAGCCCAGCTCGGGCTCTTCGATGCAGATCAAAGGCCCCGGGTTGGGGTGACAGAGAATGGCGAGCAGACAGAGATAACGCAGTGTCCCATCCGAAAGGCGCGTGGCAGGGACGGTGTAGCGGCCTTCGTGGAGGAACACCTGTACCGTTCCGCCTTCAATCTGCACGTCGAAGTCGTCGATGCCATCGTACAGCGTGCGCAGGGCTTCCAGCAGCCGCTGTTTGACGGCGGGCTCGCGGCGCAGGCGATTGAGGACCAGCCCAAGATTGCTCGCATCGGGCTCCAGTCGTTCATTGGGCAAATCGGCCTTCTGCGGGAGACGCGGAATGGTGTAACGGCCAAAGCTCCATTCCCGGTAGAGTCGGATCTTGGCAAATGAATTACCCAGATAGGTGAGCTCCGGGTACTGGTCGGGATCTTTGCGCTGTGAAAGGATCGAGGCTGTGGGGTCGATTTCCTCATGCTGCAACCGACGCTTTTGACCTTTGACATTCAACACACCCTGGCCATTCTCCAGGCGGTAATAAAAATACGGCAGGTTATGGCCTGCCTCTGGACTGTCGTTTTCAATCCGCTCATCCAATATTTCAAATCGCTGCCCAACCTCCGAGAAACTTAGCACATAGCGCAGATTCGTCGGTCCCTTCGGGTTGTCGAATACGGCATCGATGCTGGCGCGCGGCACCTTCGACGCCCCTTTCCATAACCAGTCACGCACGCCACCGCCATCGCGGATGGCGGCCAGCAGGTTGGACTGCTCTGACGTGCTAGGCGCTGAGCGAAGCAGGTCGATGCCATCGATGAGGTTCGACTTACCCGAGCCGTTTGGCCCGATGATGACATTCAGTGAGCGCAGTTCGATGGGCGCGCTCACCTCGCCAAAGCTGAGGAAATTCCTGAGCTGTAGTGTCTTGAGTAGCATGGCTATTCTCTATTCGATCACAAAACGCAGCTTGGTGGCATCCTTGCCCTGGCAGCGCTCGTTCATAAAGGTGTCGAAGCGCTTGCGCAGTTCATCCGGCGTGGCCGGCGAGCCGCCTTGCAGCAGCGCCTGTTTGATCTCGTCGCCCTTGACCGCGATCTTCTCCAGTCCCGACAGCGCCTCCTGCACGGCGGTGGCGAACTCGGGGGTCAGCGGCTCCGGCAGCTTGCGCGAGGCCAGGAAGGCGTCGATCAGCACCCGGTTTGCTGCCGGTAGCAGGCCCAGGCTGTCCTGGGTGAAGGGGTCTTCCAGGTTCTCCCGCAGGGTTTGCCGCCAGTTGGTCAGCAACTGGTCCAGATCCTCGTCCAGTTGGTGCAGGCGGTTGGCCGCCGGGAGTAGCTCCAACTGCTCGGCGGACGGGCGGAACTGGCAGTGTGGGCAGACGGCGGTCGTGACCAGCGTTGGCTCGTCCAGCGCGGAGCAGCTCTTCAGGCCGTTGAGCGCTGCCTCGAAGGCGGTGAGCTGGCTGGTGGGCATCAGCGCCACGCCGGCGAGCACGCGCAGCGCCAGCAGGCGGTCGTCTTTGCGCAGTCTGTTGCGGGTCTTGTCTTCGGTCACGCCCAGCCGCGCCTTGCTATGGCTGGCGATGTAGGCGGTCAGGTAGTCCTGCTTGAGCTGGTTCAGTGTCTGCCGGTATGCGGCGGCGTGCTTGGCCGTGCGGTCCTGGCTCAGTTTCTCCTGTAGCGCCTTACGGGCGGCCTCGGCCTGTTTCACCCAGGGGTGGTCGGCGGGCAGCACCATCTCGGCCTGCGAGAGGTAGGACGCCGTGCCGCCCAGCTCCGCCACCCGTACGAGCAGCCCCTCGACGGCGGCCAGGACCTCCAGATTCTGGTGCTGGGCGTCGAGGTCTTCCTGGGTGACCCGCAGGTTCTTGAGCTTGCCAACGGTGTTGTAGGGCGTCAGCGACTCGCTGAACCTTTTCAGGGCGTCCAGCCGGGCGTGCCAGTCCTTGGCTTCTTCCTCGCGCAGCAGATGCTGGCCCCAGAAGACCAGCTTGCCTTGTTGAAGGTCGGCGCCGGCCTTGAGCACGCGCGGCACTAGCGCGCTGACTTGGTCTTGCAGCTTGATCACCGGTTCGGTGTCGCCCTGGCTGGCCTTCTGCGCCAGGCCGGTCGGCAGCCCGAACAGCTCGAACAGGGCGCGCAGCACCGCGAGGTTGATCTCTTTTGGTGCCTCGACGTGCTTGAACTGTTTGAGTTCTTCGAGCGGGTGTTCGGCGAGTTGGGCGAGCTTGCCGGAGTCGATCTTGTCGCCGGTGATCGACAACACCAGGTCGCCCGCATAGACCAGGCCCGCCAGCACCGTGATCAGCAGATCCGGCTCCAGCCGGTAGCTGCTGGGCGCGAAGTACTCGACGTCCGCGGTGCCCGTGAGCAGTTCGCCGCGGTTGAGCACCTGACCGTGACCTTTGGCCTTGAGACGGTTCAGCACCTCCCGGGCGTAGCGGGACCTGGCCGGGTCCACTCGGTCGCCATCGAGCAGCTCCAGGGCATCCAGCACGGCGATGGCGTCCTTGGTGCGGTTGCCACCGGCGAGGGCACGCAGGGCATTGCCCACAAGCTGCTTGCGGTTGGTGCCGGTGACCAATACCGAGAAGGTGGGGTATTCAGGCGCAAGGTCCACAAAGTGCTGACCCAGCACCAGGCCCGCGATGACGTTCACGACATCGCGGAAGTTGATGCGCTCCTCGGCGCCAAGCCGCGCCCGATCACGCAGGGACACGCCCTTGGCCCACTCCTGCAGAGGCTTTTTCTTGCCCTGGTAGGTGACTTCGAAGGCGGTCAACTGCTTTTCCTGCAGCCACTTGCTCATGGCCCGCAAAATGTCTTGCGCCTTGGACAGGTAGATGGCCTTGGCGCCGCCGCTGGCGGTTGATGCCAGTTCCAGCGCGGCGGCGAAACAGGACAGGTGGCGCTTGAAGACCTCGTCCAGGCCCGTGAGCCGGAAGAAGACCTCGTCCGACCGGCTGTGGTCGGTGAATTTGGGCTTGTAGAACGGCTGGATGAAGTAGACGTAGAAGTCCCGCTCGGGTTGCGCCGTGGGCCGGTCATTGGGGGCACCGAAGAACAGATAGCCCAGCCGTTCGACGCGGCGCTCCTGCCACTCGAGCGGGTACTGCCAGATCTGGAAGCCCGGGTAGCGCAGGTCGTCACTGCACTCCATCAGCGCCTTGATGGCGCTGTAGTAGGCGCGGTCGAGCGCGTCGTCGGACAGGGCCTCGGCGCGCTTGTCGATCTGCGCGTCGTAGTCGATGTCCTTCTTGAGGTCGAGGTAGTACTGCTCCGTGTCCGGGGCTTTGGAGATGAACTGGCCGTTGACCGTCTTCAGCACCTCCCGCAGGACGGTCACCACGTGTGACAGCAGGTTCTCCGCGGGTTCACCGGGCAAATCGGCAATGGTCGGTTCGAACAGGCACAGGGCATCGCGCAACTCGGCGGCGGTGGGGCCGATCGGCACCTGGATGTCGCCGCCTGTGGTCAGCCGGTGCACGGCCAGCGCCTTGATGATGCGCAGCGCCATCGGCCGGTAGGCCGGGCGCGTGAAGGCCTGCTGGACCCGCGACTCCAGCACCTCGGAGACGCGCATCACTTCCTTGATGTTGGGGTCGGCGCGCAGGACCGAGTTGGTCTTGATAGTCTGCCAGAAGCTCTCGTAGCTGATGAGCAGCGGTCGGTCGGTGGGCACCTCCTGGTCAAGGATCGCCAGCATGGCGGACTCGATGGTCTTGAGCGCGCCGCGCTTCTCGGTGAAATGGATCTGGTCGAAGGTCTTCAGATAGTCCGGATGGACCGGGAACAGCCGCACGTATTCATCCATGCGCTCGTTCATGGCGCCATAAAACTTGGCGAACGGCGTCAGGTACTCGCGGATCTTGTGTTGCTGGTCGGCGGTCTTCTTGAGCAGGCGCGCGGAGACGACGAAGCTGACGTCCTGGCGGTCGATGAGGATCTGGGTGAAGCGCTCGTTGACCCGGCGCATGCTGTCGGCGACGTGCTGGAAGCGCACGCTGTCGAAGACGGCCTCCTGGACCCCGGCCACGAAACGGAATTTGATGTGCTTGGTGACTTCGCCGATCTGGCGCAGGATGGCCAGGTCCTGCACCAGCTCGTGGTCGCGGCGGGATTGCAGGTATTCCAGGAATTCATCGACGACGAGCAGCAGGCCCTGGCTCGGGAATTTCTCGCCGAACGCCGCCATCATCTCCTCGAAGGAGCCCTTGTTGTTGAGTTCCTGGTCCGCCGTGGGGAAGGTGTAGTCAACGCCAAGCGTGTCCAGGAAGCGCTCAAGCTGCCGGGTAATAATCTCGCGCAGCGGCATTTGCAGTCCGCCCACCTCGATACGCAATACCTTGAAGCGACCGGCGATGGGGGTCACCGCCGCGGCGAGCTGGGGGTGGCGGATCATCGGCGCGTAAGCGGTATCCTCGGCCACCAGCGACAGCACCGACATCAAGTGCGATTTGCCGGTGCCGTAGTTGCCGACGATCAGTACGCCCATGTGGTCGACCGATTCGTCGAAACTGAGCTGGGGCACCATGAGCTGGGCGATCCGCACGGCCATGTCGTCGGAAATGACATAGGTCGCGACGAGCTTTTTGGCCTCGTCCGGGCGCCCGGCATCGACCAACTGAATGACGGACTCGATTTGCTCGAACTGGATCAGATCCCCGTATTTCATGTTCTCGGACATAGGTGGTCGCTGCCCCGTGGCGTCAAATTTCGAGCACGACGGCGCCGTCACGGCTATCGTCGCGGTGTTCTGGATGGCTCATGTCGGCGTACACCAAACGATCACCGCGCCGCTCGCCCGGCCACACGGCCACGACCCGCCTGGCATGAGCCAGCCGCCTGACAAGGTCAAGGGGGTTGATCCGCAGACTCGGCTCGAACAACAACTCCAGGTTGTCGAGCAGCAGCAGGTCATCGGTGCTTGCCCGGTCCGCGATCTCCCGCAACCATTCACCCGCCAGGAAACCGCGCTTGTTGCGCGGCGTTGCCGCCAGACGGCGCCCCAACTCCAAGCCGACATTGAGCGGCTTGCTGTTGATTTTCTTCCCCAGCTCGCGCAGTAACTGGGTCTTGCCGTCGCGGTTGGCGCCCACCAGCAGGATCAACGGGCTGTTGAGTTCGCTGATTTCGCCGATGAGTCGTTCGAGTTTTGCCAACATGCTCATCCCCTCCGTCCGGAGATCACCAGTCCGAGTCCGGTGCCGCCAAACCTGCGGGTGGTCGAGCTCGGCATCGCGCTCGGCATTTTCGATCGCATCACTGCCCAGCTTGGCGTGCGTCTTCATCACCGAGAATTCCTCGGTGCTCAGCTTGCCAGGCTTTAACAGCATGTGGTCTGGCACGCCGACCTTGCCGATGTCGTGCAGCGGCGTCGATTTGGCCAGGGTTTCGATATACGCCGGGGTCAGCAAGGCCGCAAAGCGCGGATGGGTGCGCAACCGCAGCGCCAAGGTGCGTACATAGGCCGGCGTGCGCAGCAGAGGGTTGCCCGTTTCGGAATCGCGCACCTCGGCGAGTCCGGCCAGCGTGCGGATGCTGATGTCCTGGATCTCCAGATGGTCGGCCATGCGTCGGGCGATTTCCGACTCCAGGAAGGCGTTTTGGTCCTTGAGCCAGTCGCGCGCCTGCTTGAGTTCGCGGTGGGCGCGTACGAGCGCCAGCACACGCTACACCATTACGTCAGCTCCACCGTGGCGAGCGAGGCTCCTGCCGTTCATCTTCCGCAGGATTTAGGGGCTGGCAGGCGGTGGATATGGTTCAGCGCGATGCCCCCCGCGTGTTAGATCATCTGGCCGCCCACGCCGACCGCATCGCCACCAAACTGACGCTGGTGGCGGAGCACAGTGAGTATGTGCAGGAAGGCGTAGGCACACTTTCCGGCACACCAGAAAAAAGAAAGGCGTCCTAAGACGCCTAACTTTTTGATTAATGGAGCCGATGAGGAGATTCGAACTCTCGACCTACTGATTACGAATCTCGTGGTCCATACTATGCGCTAGCGCTAATGGGGTAGATCAAACTATATTAATCAATATCTTACGGCAATCTTCAGTTTGCTCTAGTTTGCGGAAATTGGCTCAATTTCCATCTCTCACCTAGCACCATCCTAGCACCGACTAGCGCATCCTGGTATCCTAGTTCCTAGGCATCCTTGTCCCGTCCATCCCACCCAGAGGATGCCTTGACCAAGGAAACCTGCCGCCGATGCCATCAGAAGCTTTCAAGTTCACCAAAACCGCGCTCAATAACCTGAAGCCACCGCTGCCCGGGAAACGTGTTTACTACCGGGATAGCGAGCAGAAAGGGCTGATCCTTCAGCACACGGGTACAGGGAGGCTGACTTTCTACCTTTACTCCTGGGTGCAAGGTAAGCCGGAACGTATGCGTCTCGGTGACTGGCCCCAGTTGACCGTGGAGATGGCCCGAGATGAGGCCAGAATCAAGCTAGGGGAAATCGCCAAGCATCAGAACCCTAATGATGAAGCCCGCGCCGTGCGCAAGGAAATGACTTTTGGCGCCCTCTTTGATCTGTACCTCGA
>JBASIS010000177.1:0-6679 GCA_049654905.1 Chromatiaceae bacterium | reverse complement strand
TACCCTCGACGAACAGCAGTTGCAGGATGGCGCGCCGACTGGCCTGGATGTCCGGGGTGGCGGATTCCACCTCCAGGCCCGCCGCCGCCGGGGCGGTGCAGGAGGACACCAGGCGCCCACCGGCCCGCACCACGCACACCCGGCAACTGCCGTGGGGGGCGAGTTCCGGGTTGTGACAGAGGTGGGGGATATAGACCCCCGCCGCCAGGGCGGCGTCCATGATGGTCTGGCCGGGGGTGAAGGGGATCGCCTGGCCATCGATCCGGAACTGGTTGAAGGGCGTCATATCGCCTCCAGGTGGGCACCGGCATCGGTGCGTCCGCTGATGGCCCGCGCCACCGAGAGGGCGCCATCCAGATCGAAGGCCGGGGTGTAGTCCGCGCCGCTCAGACGCCGCGTGAAGGTGTCCGGGAACTTGTCCAGGATATCCCGGAGGTGATTGGCGGCGGTGGTGCCCAGGCCGCAATAGCTGGTCTGGCGCATCAGGTTGCCCAGGTTACGCAGCTCCTCCAGGTCGTAGGCGGAGGCCTTACCCGCCGCGACCTTCTCCACCAGGGCCTCCAGCAGGCGGCAGCCGACCCGGCAGGGGGTGCAGAAGCCGCAGCTCTCGTGGGCGAAGAAGCGGGCGAAGTTGCGGGTCATCTCCATGAGGTCGCGCTCCCGACCCAGGACCATGAAGGAACCGGCGGTGGGCAGATCCTCGAAGGACAGGGAGCGGTGGAACTCGGCCGGCGCCAGGGTCACCCCCGCCGCGCCGGAGACCTGGACGGCCTGGGCGCCGCTGCCGCCGCAATCCGCCAGGATCTGGCTCACCGGGGTGCCGAAAGCATATTCATAAATGCCCGGCCGGGCCACGTCGCCGCTGATGCTCAGCAGCTTGCTGCCGGTGGACTGCTGGGTACCGGCGCCCCGGAACCAGTGACCGCCCCACTCGATGATGCGGGCGGCGGCCAGGAAGGTCTCGACGTTATTGACCACCGTGGGCCGCCCCAGGAAGCCGCTGACGACGGGATAAGGCGGCCGCTTGCGCACGACGCCACGCCGGCCCTCCAGAGATTCGATGAGGGCCGACTCCTCGCCGCAGACATAGGCCCCGGCGCCGAGGTGGATGTCGATGTCGAAATCGAAACCGGGCTGGCCCGCGATATCCCACCCCAGCAGGCCCTGCTCCCGCCGTCGTTCCAGCACCCACTTGAGGCGGGGCACCATATAGCGGTATTCACCCCGCAGATAGAGGTAGCCCTTACGCGCGCCGATGATGCCGGCGCACAGGGTCATGCCCTTGAAAATCAGGTCGGCGTAGCGGTTGAGGAGTACCCGGTCCTTGAAAGTTCCCGGCTCGCCCTCGTCCGCGTTGCAGACCACATAGCGTTCATCGCTGGCGGTATCCCGGCAGATGCGCCATTTGAGGGCCGTGGTGAAACCCGCCCCACCCCGGCCCCGCAGAACGGAGGCCTCCAGCTCCGCCATGGCCCCCACCGGGCCCAACTCCAGGAAGCGCTGCAAGCCAGCGCCCATCTTTTCGGCATTGCTGAGGAGGTCGCCGGTGCGGTGGATATTGTCCTCGACCACGAAAAACTTGGGCGGCCAGTGCTCCAGGGGCACCACGGCCTCCACCAGTTCCGCGATGCGGTCGATGCGTCTCGGGGTCAGGGCCGTCACCGCCAGCCCATTGACCAGCATGGCGGGTCCCTGATCACACATGCCGGTGCAGGAGGTCAGGCCGATGGTGACCCGCCCATCCTCGCGGAGTTCATCAAGGCCAACCCCCAGCCGCTTGCAGAGCCGGGCGCGCAACCCTTCGCTACCCAGCAGGCGGTCGGTGATGTTGTCGCTGAAGAGGATGTCGAAATCGCCGCGGGGCCGGGCGTGCAGGAAGGCGTAAAAATCGATGGAGGCCAGGATGCGGGAACGCGTCACCCCCATGGCCGCCGACAGCGCCTCGACTGCCGCCGGGGGCACATAGGAGAAGGCCTGCTGAACCGCAATCAGGTGCTGGAGGAGGAGTTCGGGCTCATGGCCGTGGGCCGCCAGCAAGCGGGAGACCATCCGGGTGACGGCCTCATGGGACGAAATTGACATGCCAACCCCTGGCGTTAGTGGAGAATTACGCCGGCCTTATCCGGTAGGAATTTAGATAAATTCATATAAATCTTACTATTAGGTAATCATGGTCTGAATGAACCATGCCTCATTACCCTTACACCATTTTCTTATACTAGGACCTAATGGGGACTGTTCGCAACCATCCGCTTGGCACCACCTCCCCAATCTGGAGCCCTGGAGAGACCGAAGGCGCGATTCAGCAAAGCGCTGTTTCCGGCCTGACCCGGATGCAATGCACCTGGCGGTTTTCGCCGAGACGGACCGCCGGGGGATAGGCGCGGGCACATTCGGGCAGGGCCTCGGGACAGCGCGGATGAAAGTGACAACCGGGTGGCGGGGCGGCGGGGGATGGCAGATCCCCTTCCAGGCGAATGACCGGCCGGCTGGGGTCCGGAACAAGCCGGGGCACCGCCGACAGGAGGGCCCGGGTGTAGGGATGCCTGGGGTCGTCGAGCACCTCCTGGACCAGCCCGCGCTCGACGATGCGACCCAGGTACATGACGGCAACCTCGTGCGCGAGATAGGAAACGACCGAGATGTTGTGGGTAATGAAGAGGTAAGCAAGGCCCTTGCGCTCCTGGAGATCCTTGAGCAGATTGAGGATCTGGGCCTGGACCGAGACATCCAGGGCGCTGGTGGGCTCATCGCAGACGATGAGCCGGGGGGCGACGGCCAGGGACCGGGCGATGCAGACCCGCTGGCGCTGACCGCCGGAGAATTCGTGGGGATAGCGGTCGGCGGCATCGGCGGCGAGGCCGACCTCGTCCAGCAGGGCGGCGACACGGGCGCGGCGCTCGGCACGCCCGCGGGCCAGACCCAGGGCCTGCAAGCCCTCGCCAATGATGTCCCCCACCAGCAGGCGCGGATTCATGGAGGCAAAGGGGTCCTGAAAGATGATCTGGAGGTCCTTGCGATAGGGCCGCATGGCGCCAGGGCCGAGACCCGCCAGGTCCCGGCCCTGGTAGTGGATGGCGCCACCCGTGGGGCGGATGAGCTGGAGCAGCCCCTTGCCCGCCGTGGTCTTGCCGCAACCGGATTCGCCGACCAGGGCCAGGGTACGCCCCACCTTGAGTTCCAGATCGATGCCATCGACCGCCCGCACCTGCCCTACGACACGGCGAAACAGGCCCTTGTGGATGGGGAAATGGACCTGGAGCCCAGCCACGGCGAGGATCGTCTCGCCCTGAGCCACCGGGACCGCCTGGGCAGCGGTCGCACTTTCTGGCTCGGCCAGGGGGCTCGATGCCCCCTCCGCTGGCTGCCCCTGCCGTAACCCTCCGGCCCCCCTCCCGCTAGCCCCCTCCCGCCAGGGGAGGGGGAATTGTTGATCCGTTGTTTTAGGGTTCTCCCTCCCCCCTCGTGGGGGAGGGCTGGGGAGAGGGGGAACGCCCAAGCCATGCTGCTGCCCAGTATCCCAGAGATGGCAACGCACCCCATGCCCCGACCAGGGCTCCACCCATACCGGAGCCCGCTCCCGACAGACAGCCATCACCCGGTCGCAACGATCCGCAAACCGGCAGCCCACAAAGACCTGATCCAGGGGCGGCACCCGGCCAGGGATCACCGCCAGCCGGCCCTGGCGTTTTTCCGGCGCGGGCAGGCTGTCGCGGAGCTTGCGGCTATAGGGGTGGGCGGAATGGGCGAAGAAATCGGTGCTGTTGGCGGTTTCGACGATCTGACCGGCGTACATGACCGCCAGCCGGTCCGCGGTCTCGGCCACCACCCCCAGGTCATGGGTGATGAGGAGCACCGCCAGCCCGGTCTCGGCCTGCAACCGCTTGAGCAGGCGCAGCACCTGGGCCTGAATGGTGACGTCCAGGGCCGTGGTGGGCTCGTCGGCGATCAGCAGCTCCGGATCGCCGGCCAGGGCCATGGCAATCATGACGCGCTGCTTCATACCGCCGGAGAGTTGATGGGGATATTCCCCGACACGCCGCCTCGGGTCCGGGATGCCGACGGCATCAAGCAGTTCCAGAACCCGGTCGGCCACCGCCCGGCGGTCACGATCGGCGTGGGCCGTCACGGCCTCGGCGATCTGGCGGCCCACCGTCAGGACGGGGTTGAGGGAGGTCTGGGGCTCCTGGAAGATCATGCCCATGCGGCCACCCCGCACCCGGCGCATGGCACTCTCCGGCAAGGCCAATAGCGGGGTGTCGCCGAGCCAGACCCGCCCAGCGGCAATGCGGCCCGAGGGAGGCAGCAGACGCATCAGGGACAGGGCCGTCATGGACTTGCCACAACCCGACTCCCCCAGCAAGGCAAAGGTCTCGCCGGGGCTGATCGCCAGATCCAGGCCATCCACTACCCTGAGGGGGGGATGACCCTGGCCGAGATGGGTTTCAAGTCCCTCGACACGCAAGAGGGGTGGGGGAGATGGAGTCGTCGGAGTGCTCGGCAGGGATCGGGTAAGCGGAATCTAGCCAGTATGACAGCTTTCAACCCAGGTGGAACCCTGGCCAGGGCGGGCCCATACCGCCTCCGGCTGGCCGCGCCAGCGGGGGCGTGCCGCGAGAGATCCGCCCCGCCCCCCTCCGGACGGAGCTCGCCCGCCGACAGCAAAATCCTCCCCGCCAACCTATCTCGGCGATATAATCCGTGCCAACTTTCACTCCGCGCCTCGACGGCGCGACTTTTTCGGCAACCCCCAGCCAGGAGTCAGCAATTGGATATTTCCCATAGCCAACAAGGCGCCATCCGGATCATCGAACTCAAGGGCCGGATGGACGCCGTCACGGCGCCCCTCTTCGACAAGGCCTTCGCCGAGGCCGCCACCCCGGAGGCCTCGGACTTTGTTATTCAGCTCAATGGACTGGAATACATCAGCAGCGCCGGCTTGCGTAGCATTCTGATGGTCGCCAAGCAGGTCAAGGCCCGGTCTGGCCGCCTGATCCTCACCGGCCTCACCGACGAGGTGCGGGAGGTGTTCCATCTCTCCGGCTTCCATACCATCCTGCGCATCTGCGACACCAAGGAAGCCGCCCTCGCGGAATTGGCGTAAGGCCCCACCGCTCCCGGCGCCGGGTCGACTTCTCGCCGGCGCCACCCCTCTCTTGCTTTACCGAGTCCCCCTCTAAGCCCATGTCCCGCTTTCGCGAAGGCTTCGTCATTTGTCCGGGCCAGACCCAGCCCTTGCGCATGGCTTATACCGACTGGGGGGACATCGACAACCCCAGGCTGCTGATTTGCGTCCATGGCCTAACCCGTTGTGGGCGGGATTTCGACACTCTGGCAGAGGCGCTGGCCGATGACTACCGGGTCATCTGCCCTGACGTCATAGGTCGCGGCCTCAGCGACTGGCTCGACGACCAGGCTGGCTACGGCATCCCCACCTACGCCCAGCATATGCTGGCCCTGCTGGCACACCTTGGCGCGGCCAAGGTCGATTGGCTGGGGACCTCCATGGGCGGACTCATCGGCATGGCCCTCGCCGCCCAGCCCGAGAGCCCCATCCAGCGGCTCATCCTCAATGACGTGGGTCCCGAGATCCCGGGGCCTGCCCTGGCACGGATTGCCCATTATGTCGGTCGTGACGAACGCTGGGACAGCCTGGCAGAGGCCATGGCCCAACAAAGCCAGGCCTTGGCGCCCTTTGGCAATCTGAGCCCCGCTCAGTGGCACCGGATTCTGCTACCTGCTTTGGTTCAGGACGCCGAAGGTCGGTGGCGGACCCGCTATGACCCACGCATCGCCCTGTCCCTGCGCGCCATCGATCCCACTCAGAACCCCAACCTCTGGCCCCTTTACGAGGCCATCAGCTGCCCCACTCTGGCCATCCACGGCGCCGATTCCGATCTGCTGACCACCGAGGTCTGGCAGGCCATGGCCACCCGGGGTCCCCGCGCGACCCTCGCCGAGATCCCCAACGTCGGCCATGCCCCTCCCTTTCTTGACGAGGCGCAGATCGCCATCGTGCGAGACTATCTGCTGGGCTGAGGGCTCGCGCCGCCCCGTACCGAGGGGGAATGGCTCGGGGGATGTGATCACCTATTAATGGAAAATCTCTGCTTACCTTAGCGCTATTCGACCCAGGCCACTTTTCCCAGCATCAGGCATACATCAGCCGGCCACGGGGTTCAGGAATATCCCTCCCCAACTCCTGGGCCGTTTCAACCCACTCGCCGATTATCTGTTCGGCATTCGTCACGGCTTCGCCGTAGGTGCGGCCGTCTGCCATGCAGCCCGGCAATTTGGGTACCTCCACCAGAAAACAGCCGTCGCGGTCGCTCCAATAGATAATCAGTTCGTACCTAGTCGTTGGCATCGAGGTTTCCCAGTTGATAGGCCAGGATGACCTGGCGTACTTGTTTGGCCTGATAGGGTTTGGCCATGCCGTTCAGCGGTTGCAGGTTCAGAATCTCGACCACCCCCGCGCGGCTGAAAATGGGTTAAGAAGGGGGGAAGTGGCCACGGACCAGCTAACTCCTTTCAACGATGCCGATTAGCGCTTAAGAGACTGTCTAGTAAATAACCTCTTGATTTATAATGCGAAAAATCTTAAGATACACGATTATTTGCCTCCATGCAATTTTATTTGGAAATATAAATATGGTTTCAGCCGATAGCGAATTGACCC
>JBASIS010000176.1:0-13983 GCA_049654905.1 Chromatiaceae bacterium | reverse complement strand
GGGCACCACCCCTTGGACCGGAAAATTCCGGCGTTTCTTTCTCGTTATCCCCGGCAAGGCTACAATGCCCCCCTTTGTCACCCGACCCCGGACCGCGCATGGACAGATATCACGTTTACGGCATTGGCAACGCCCTAGTGGACATGGAATACGAGGTCGAACTCGAGGACCTCGAAACCCTGCGCCTGGACAAGGGTGTCATGACCTTGGTGGGCCAGGACCACCAGAGCGAGATCATGGCCCATCTGGCCGAGCGCCCCCACCAGAAGGGCTCCGGTGGCTCCGCCGCCAACTCCATCATCGCCGTCAGCCAACTCGGCGGAAACGCCTTCTACTCCTGCAAGGTCGCCAACGACCCCCTCGGCCACTTCTACCTGGAGGACCTCATCGCCAACGGTGTCGCCACCAACCGCCATGGCGAACGCGAGGACGGCGACACGGGCCGCTGCGTCGTGCTGGTCACCCCCGACTCGGACCGGACCATGCTGACCTACCTGGGCATCAGCGGTGAATTCACCGACCGCGAACTGGTCCCGGATGCCATCCTCAACGCCGACTACTACTACACGGAAGGCTATCTGGTCACCTCGGAGGGTGCCCGCACCGCCGCCATTCGGGGCCGGGAGATCGCCCAGGCCGCCGGGGTCAAGACTGCCATCTCCCTCTCCGACCCCAACATGGTCACGTACTTCCAGCCCGGCCTCCTGGATATGATTGGCCCTGGCGTGGACCTGGTCTTCGCCAACGAGGCGGAGGCCAAGGGCATGGCCAAGACCAGCGACCTGAACGCGGCCATCGCTTACCTCAAGACCATCGGCCGGGAATTCGCCCTCACCCTCGGCCCCAAGGGCGCCCTTCTCTACGACGGCCGGGAGTTGATCGAGATCGCCCCCGTCAAAACCCAGGCCCTGGACACGGTTGGCGCCGGGGACATGTTCGCGGGCGCCTGCCTCTATGCCCTCACCCAGGGTTGGGATCATCGCGGCGCGGGGCATCTGGCCGCCGCCGCCGCCGCCCGCCTGGTCTCCAGCTATGGCCCGCGCCTGCCGGCCGAGGAGACCCAGGCCATCCTGAGGGGCTTCAGCTAGATCCCATGTCCAGTATCCCCGCAAGCCAGGGACCGACCCTCGCCGGCTGGCGAGAGTGGCTCGCGCTGCCGGCGCTGGGCATACCCGCCATCAAGGCCAAGCTGGACACGGGGGCGCGGACCTCGGCTCTGCACGCCTTCTTCACCGAGACTTACCGGGAACATAATAAAAGCCTGATCCGCTTTGGGGTCCGCCCCCTGCAACGGCGCCAGCGACTGACGGTGATCTGCACCGCCGAGATCCTGGATCAGCGCCTGGTGAGCGATTCTGGTGGTCACCGGGAGACCCGCTGGGTCATCGCCACGCCCGCGCGACTCGGCGAGGATGAGTGGACCCTGGAACTGACCCTCACTGACCGGGATTCCATGCTCTTTCGCATGCTGTTGGGACGCAGCGCCATGAGTGGGCGACTGCGGGTGGACCCCCAGGCCTCTTACCTCTTGGGTCGCAAGCCAAATCTGAAACGCCTTTACCCCCCCTTGGCCACAGGTGAACCTACCCACAGATGAAAATCGCCATCCTATCGCGCAATCCACGGCTCTACTCGACCCGACGGCTGGTGGAGGCCGCTACCCAGCGCGGCCATGAGGCCCGTGTCATCGACGTGCTGCGCTGCTATATGAACATCGCCTCGCACCGCCCCAGCATTCACTACAAGGGCGAGGAACTGGGCCGCTATGACGCCGTCATCCCCCGCATCGGCGCCTCGGTGACCTTCTATGGGACCGCCGTGTTACGCCAGTTCGAGATGCTGGACACCTATCCCCTCAACGAATCCGTCGCCATCACCCGCGCCCGTGACAAGTTGCGCTCCCTGCAACTCCTGTCCCGCAAGGGCATCGGTCTGCCGGTAACCGGCTTCGCCCACGCCCCGGATGATGTCCAGGACCTCATCAAGATGCTAGGCGGGGCCCCCCTGGTCATCAAGCTTCTGGAGGGCACCCAGGGTATCGGCGTGGTCCTGACGGAAACGCAACAGGCGGCGGAGAGCGTCATCGAGGCCTTCATGGGGCTCAAGGCCAACATTCTGGCCCAGGAATTCATCAGCGAGGCCCGCGGCGCCGATATCCGCTGCTTCGTCATCGGCGACAAAGTAGTGGCGGCCATGAAGCGCCAGGCCAAACCCGGCGAGTTTCGCTCCAACCTCCATCGCGGCGGCTCCGCCAGCCTGATCCGCATCACCCCGGAGGAGCGCTCCACGGCAGTGCGCGCCGCCCGTATCCTGGGTCTTAACGTGGCCGGCGTGGACATACTGCGCGCCAACCATGGGCCCGTGGTCATGGAGGTCAACTCCTCCCCCGGGCTGGAAGGCATCGAAGGCGCGACCGGCAAGGACATCGCTGGCACCATCATTAGTTTCATCGAACGTAACGCCTCGCTCGGACGGACGCGGACCCGGGGCCAGGGGTGAGCGCCAGACTCCAGATCGGTGGCGTCGATATCCCCCCCAACAGCCAGCGACTGGTGGAGCTGCGCCTGCCGCTGCTCTACACCCATACCCCGGTGGTGCTGTCGACTCAGGTCTTCCGCGGCCGGCGTGACGGCCCCTGCCTTTTCGTCTGCGCCGCCGTGCATGGGGACGAGATCAACGGGGTCGAAATCGTGCGCAGATTGCGCCAGGCACCGGCCCTCGCCCGTCTGCGTGGCACCCTGATCCTGGTGCCCGTGGTCAACGTCTATGGTTTTGTGCGCCAGTCCCGTTACCTGCCGGACCGGCGCGACCTCAACCGCTGCTTTCCCGGCTCCGAGAAGGGCTCCCTGGCCGCCCGCCTGGCCAATGCCTTCTTGGAGGAGATCGTCGCCAAGGCCGACTTTGGCATCGACCTGCACACGGGCGCCGTGCATCGCGAGAATCTGCCCCAGATCCGCGCCAGCTTCGACGACAGCGGCCGGGTGGAAGGCCTGGCCAAGGCCTTTGGCAGCCCGGTCATCCTCAACGCCGACCTCCGGGACGGCTCCCTGCGCGAGGCCGCCGCCAACCTGGGGGTACCCGTGCTCGTCTATGAGGGTGGCGAGGCCCTACGCTTCAGCGAACTGGCGATCGGCGCCGGCGTCCGTGGCGTCCTGGGGGTGTTACGCGCCCTGGGGATGCTGGGCGGAGCCAAGCGGTCCTCGCGATTCGGGCCGGGCCAGCCCGAACCCGTCATCGCCACCTCCAGTCAATGGGTGCGTGCCCCCCAGAGTGGCATCCTGCGCGTCCCCCAACCCTTGGGGACCCGGGTCGAGAAGGGAGGCCATCTGGGCTGGATCGCCGATCCCCTGGGCGACAACGAGATAGCGGTGGAATCGCCCACTGCCGGCATCATCATCGGCAAGGTCAACCTGCCCCTCGTGAACGAGGGCGAGGCCCTCTACCACATCGCCCGCTTTGGCGAGCCCGACATGGCGGCCGAGGCGGTCGAACGCTTCCAAAACGCCGTCGGCCCCGAATCCGATGCCGTGCCCCTGCTGGAGCCTCCGCCTAATTGAGGCTGTCGCTCGGCTGGCACCCAACAGGCAACGCCACCTCCGCGCCCCCGACCCATGATGCCACCTGCCGTCATTTCTCCCACCCAAACCTATGCCTTAAGACCCATCGGCCTGGTCCGCTCCTGTTACACCGGCAAGTTCGGCATCCCCCGTCAAGCGGGCCTGGTAACGGCGGTGGAGGCACGGTTGGAGTTGTTCGCGGAGTTTGCGCGGCCCGAGGCCTTTGCCGGCCTGACGAGCTTCAGTCATCTCTGGCTCATCTTCATCTTCCACGAGGCCCTCGCCGAGGGCTGGCGACCGACGGTGAGACCCCCCAAGCTCGGCGGCCGGCGCAAGGTCGGGGTCTTCGCCAGCCGCTCGCCGCACCGGCCCAACCCCATCGGCCTCTCCGCCGTCGAATTCCTCGGCTTCCACCAGGATAAGGCGGGGCTCGCCCTGCGCCTGGGAGGGGTGGATCTGCTGGACGGCACGCCGGTGCTGGACGTCAAACCCTATATCCCTTATGCCGACGCCCTGCCCCAGGCCAGTTCCGGCTTCGTCCCCGCGCCGTCCGATCTCGCCCGCGTCGTGACCTTCAGCCCCCAGGCCCTGGAGCAACTCCGCGCGCTGGACCCAGACGGTCAGCGCCGCCTGCCCGAACTCATCACCCAGATCCTGCGTCAGGACCCGCGCCCCGGCTATCTGGACCACTATCCGGATCGTCAGGATTTTGCCATGCGGCTCTTCGACCTGGAGGTGAAATGGCGCGAAACCGGCGGTCAGATACGGGTCACGGCCCTGGAACCCAGGGTGGACTGATTCGGTGGTGGCGCCGGGTCGGCCTCCTCCGAGCGCTGAGTGGCGGCTTTCCTCGCCGCGCCGGCCCCGGGTGGTTCGCCTGCCCGTTTCGCCTGCCCGGGCGCCTTAACGCAGAAAGCCGTGCTCGGCCAGAAAGGCGGGGGTAATGGCCCCAGTCTCGGGCAACGCGGCCCTATCGCCCAGAACCAGCCGTTCCAGATAGCGGGCCACCAGGTCCACTTCCAGGTTAACCCGGGTCCCGGTCTGGTAGTCGCCGAACAGAGTCTCGGTCAGGGTGTGGGGAACGATGTTCAGCTCGAAGAGGGCCCCCTGGACGGCGTTGACCGTCAGGCTGGTACCATCAACACAAATGGAGCCCTTCTGAGCGATATAGCGCGCCAACCCGGCCGGGGCCTGAATCTGGAATCGCCAGGAGCGGCCATCCTGGCGCCGCTCCAGCACCTCGCCGACCCCATCGACATGACCGCTGACCAGATGCCCCCCCAGGGGCGTGGCCAGAGTCAGGGCCTTTTCGAGATTGACCCGACTGCCCGGCCGCAAGGCGCCGAGGGTGGTCAGGGACAGGGTTTCGCGGGAGACATCCGCCGAGAAGCGCGCCCCATCCAGGGCGACGGCGGTAAGACAGACCCCATTGACGGCGATGCTGTCCCCCAGCACCACCTCGCCCATGGGCAGCTTGCCGGTGGCCAGGGTCAGACGGGCGTCCCCGCCCCGGGATTCGATGGAATGTACCGTGCCGCTGGCCTGGATGATGCCTGTAAACATGCTCGTGAACTTGGATTGCCGATAAGTGCCCGGAATCTTAGCGCCACCGCAGCCCCATCGCCAGCGCGCGGGGGTGGCGCGGCCCATGGGCTCGAACAACTAGGTGGCGAAGTCAAGACTGAGCAGCTTCTTGGCGATGTCAGAGACGTCGAGTTGCGGCTGCAGAAAGAGCTCGCCCAAGGACGGGGGGACCTGACGCTCCAGATCGAGCGTAGCCGCAACAGCCTGTTGCTGTGGCTCATCCCCCTCATGTTCGCCCAGGTTGGCGCCATGGCGGCCCTGGTCAAACTCTTGTAGGCGCATGGCGGAACCCAAGCCGGCCGGGGGTTGCGCGAAGAACTCCCGGCCCCTGGACACCGCCGGCATAAGGGGTCGCGTAAATCCCACCCATCCCTACCCTGGGGCTGGGGTCCGGAATCGCTAAACCCTCGGGCTGGGCGGAATAGCGGTCACCCTCAGGTCCGGCCCGACCAAGCGGACATCCCGGATAACCAGCGGCAGACGATCCCCCATGAGCTCCAAGCCCGGCAGATGGCAGAGACCCCGACCCGCATCACCCATGAGGTGCGGGGCGAGATAGAGCACCAGCTCATCGACGAGGCCAGCCTGGAGGGCGGCTCCGGCCAGGGTGGTGCCGGCCTCGATCAGCACCTCATTGATATCCTGGCGCGCGAGATAGCGCAGCAGATATTCCAGATCCACCCCGCCCGGCCCCGCCGATGTCGCCAACACCTGGGCACCCGCGGCCTTCGTTTGGGCGGCATGGCTGGGCTCGGGGGCCAGACAGGCGATCAGCGTGGTCCCCGGCAGACCCAGCATCCGCGCGGTCGGTGGCGTGCGCAGCCGGCTATCGACCACCACCCGGAGGGGCTGACGAACCGGACCTTCCGGCTCGACGCCCGGCAGATCCCGGGCGGCCAGGCGCACGTTCAGGGAGGGATCGTCCGCCAGCACAGTCCCCACCCCGGTGAGAATGGCGGAACTCCGGGCGCGCAGGTACTGGACATCCCGCCGCGCGGCCTCGGAGGTGATCCACTGACTCTCGCCGCTGGCCATGGCGGTGCGGCCGTCCAGGCTGGCAGCGAGCTTGCAGCGCACATAGGGCAAACCCTGTTCCATCCGTTTGATAAAGCCCGGATTGAGCCGTCGCGCCTCCTCTTCCAACAGCCCCTCGACGACCGCGATGCCCTGGGCGCGCAGCCGCGCCAGGCCTGCTCCGGCGACCAGGGGGTTGGGGTCACGCATGGCCGCCACCACCCGCGCCACTCCGGCCTCGATCAGGCCATCGGTACAGGGCGGTGTCCTGCCATGGTGGCAACAGGGTTCCAGGCTGACAAAGGCGGTCGCCCCCCGCGCCCGCTCCCCCGCCATGGCCAGGGCCAGGCGCTCGGCATGCGGCCCGCCGGTCCGCTGGTGCCAACCCTCGCCCACTACCTCGCCGTCCCGAACCAGGACACAGCCGACGCGGGGATTGGGCTCGGCGGTGTAGAGGCCCAACACCGCCAGACGGAGGGCGCGGGCCATGTGGACCCGGTCGCCGATGGGATCGCTGAATGGGTCGCTGCTGGGATCGTTCATGGCTTGGGGTCCAGGTTAGCCAGGAGATCAAGCTGGTGGCGCTTCGCCTCGGGTCCCGGCTGGCGTTCCAGGCGATCGATCTCATCGCGAAAGGCGCGCACGTCCTCGAACTTGCGATAGACGGAGGCAAAGCGGACATAAGCGACCTGGTCCAGGTGGCGCAGTTCCTCCATGACCAGCTCACCGATCAGGCGCGCGGAGACCTCGCTCTCGCCACTGGAGATGAGCCGCCGGGTCAGGCGCGCCAGGGCGTCCTCGATTTCCCCGGTACTCACGGGCCGCTTTTCCAGGGCGCGCATCATGCCCGAACGCACCTTACGGCCGTCAAAGGGCACCCTGGTGCCATCGCGCTTGATGACCCGGGGCAGGTTCAACTCCGCCGATTCATAGGTGGTGAAGCGATCCTTGCAGACCAGGCACTCGCGGCGGCGGCGCACCTGATCGCCGTCCCCGGAGAGCCGGGAATCGACGACCTTGGTGTCCTGGGCACCACAGAAGGGACAGCGCATCCGGATCCCGGGTCTGAGCTGGGTCTAGGACGGGGCCAGATCCGGGGCCGGGATCAGCCGGCCGCGTGCCGATAGACCGGGAAGCGGGCACAGAGGTCCAGCACCCGGGCCTTGACCTCGTCGATCCGGGCCTGCTCGCCCCGGGCGTCGATCAGGTCGCACATCCAGCCGGCGAGGGCCCGCGCATCGGCCTCGCCACAACCGCGGGTCGTCAGAGCCGGCGTGCCGATGCGGATGCCGCTGGTCACGAAGGGCGACTGGGGATCATTGGGCACGGCATTCTTGTTGACCGTGATATTGGCCGCGCCCAGCCAGGCATCGACCGCCTTACCGGTCAGGCTCTGGGCGATGAAGCTGACCAGGAAGAGGTGATCGTCGGTGCCACCGGAGACTACCTCGTAGCCCCGGTCGAGAAAGACCTGGGCCATGGCGCGGGCATTGGCCAGCACCTGGCGCTGATAGTCTTTGAAGCCGGGCTCCATGGCTTCCTTGAAGGCCACCGCCTTAGCGGCGATGACATGCATCAGGGGCCCACCCTGGGTGCCGGGGAAGACCAGGGAATTGAGCTTCTTCTCGATCTCGGGATTGGCCTTGGCCAGGATGAGGCCGCCGCGGGGACCGCGCAGCGTCTTGTGGGTGGTGGTCGTGGTCACGTCGGCGATTTGGACCGGGCTGGGGTAGAGGCCGGCCGCCACCAGGCCCGCCACGTGGGCAATATCCACCAGCAGATAGGCGCCCACCGCGTCGGCAATGTCCCGGAAGCGCTGCCAGTCGATGATCCGCGAATAGGCGGAGAAACCCGCGACGATCATTTTTGGCCGGTGCTCCCGAGCCAGGCGCTCCACCTCGGCATAGTCGATCTCGCCCGTCGCCGGATCGAGGCCGTACTGGAAGGCCTGGTAGAGCTTGCCGGAGAAGTTGGGCTTGGCGCCGTGGGTCAGGTGGCCGCCGTGGGCCAGGCTCATGCCCAGCACCACATCACCCGGCTCGCACAGGGCCATATAGACGGCCGCGTTGGCCTGGGAACCCGAGTGGGGCTGCACATTGGCGAAGGCAGCGCCGAAGAGGGCCTTGGCGCGATCGATGGCCAACTGCTCGGCGATATCGACGAACTCGCAGCCACCGTAATAGCGTTTGCCCGGATAACCCTCGGCATACTTATTGGTCAGGACGGAGCCCTGAGCCTGCATCACCCGGGGACTGGTATAGTTTTCAGAGGCGATGAGCTCGACATGCTCCTCCTGGCGTCGCTCCTCGTTCTGGATCGCCGCCCAGAGTTCGTCATCGTAACCCTTAATTTGCATGGACTGATCAAACATGGCTTGTCCTCAACCGCTGAAATCACGGCATTCTATCTGCTTTGCCCCGTTTGGTGGGCGCTTTCCTGGCCTGGTGAAACCCAACCATCGGCGCTATGTAGGGCGATAAGGGTTGAGATGGCGCCAGGCCTGGCTGTTCGGGATGACGGGTAACCGCTACAACTCGCTAGCCCGTATGCGAATATGATGCGCACTGGCCGCGCCTCGCCACGGCTCGCGTTGCCCAGGGCTCCCAGAACCCATGTCCCCCCCGGATTCGACTATTTGGATAAGCATGAAAATCTATAACCTCTTCCCCCTACTGGCGGGACCCTTCGCCAACTGGACGCCCCATCTGGAGCGCGCGGCGGCCATGGGCTTCGACTGGATCTTCGTCAACCCCATCCAGCCCCCCGGGCAATCGGGGAGCCTCTATTCGATCAGCGACTACTTCGGGGTCAACCCGGCGCTTCTGGCCCCGGGCTCGCGCAAAAAGCCGGAGGCCCAGGTCAAGGACATGATCAAGGAGGCCGAGGGCCTGGGCCTGCGCCTCATGATCGACCTGGTCATCAACCATTGCGCCGTGGATTCACCTCTGACCCACAAGCACCCGGATTGGTTCAGGCGGGAGGGGGGGCGCATCGCCCATCCCTTTTGCCTGGAGGAGGACGGGCGCAGGGTGATCTGGGAGGACCTGGCCCAGTTCGACCATAGCGGCTCGGGGGGCGGCAAGGATCTGCTGGAATACGCCATCAAGGTAGTCGAGCACCTGATCGACCTGGGCTTTACCGGCTTCAGGTGCGACGCCGCCTATCAGATCCCGACGGATTTCTGGCGCAAGCTGATCAAGGATATCCGGCGCCAGCATCCCACCGTGATCTTTGTGGCCGAGACCCTGGGCTGCTCCCCGGACCAGACCCGCCAGACGGCGTCGGCGGGTTTTGACGCCATCTTCAACAGCGCCAAGTGGTGGGACTTTTCCAGCCCCTGGCTACTGGAGCAATACGAACTGACGCGCCCCATCGCCCCCTCCATCGGCTTTCCGGAGAGCCACGATACCCAACGCCTCTTCGCCGAGTCCGGCTACAATATCAACGCCCTCAAGCAGCGTTACCTCTTCACGGCCCTCTTTTCCACCGGCGTCCTCATGCCCATGGGCTATGAATATGGCTTCCAGCGGCCGCTGCATGTGGTCAAGACCCGGCCGGAGGATTGGGAATCGCCCGGGGTGGATTTAACCGCCTTCATCACCAGCGTCAATGGCCTCAAGGCGGCCTACCCCCTGTTTCGCGAGGACGGGCTGCTCCAGCGCCTCGATTCGCCCAACCCGGCCATCCTGCTGCTCTGGCAGGCCTCCACCCAGGGCCATGGCCAGGCCCTGCTGGTCCTGAACAAGGACACCTGGAACCGGCAACATTTCCACTGCGATGACCTCTACCGGCTGGTGCAGGCCCCACCGCCCCTCCGCGATGTCTCGCCGGAGTGGGCCATGGACTTTCTGCCAACCCCCTTTGATTTCGAACTGGATCCCGGCATGGCGCGCGTCTTTGTCACCCGCCCCTGACCGGACCCGGAGTTATAGCCATGCCCTCCCCCTTCATGCCCAAGTTCGCCGACCTGCCCGCGGAATTGCCGGTCTTCCCCCTCGCCGGGGCCGTGGCCATGCCGGGCATCCAGCTCCCGCTTAACATCTACGAGCCGCAATATCTGAACATGATTCAGGACGTGCTGGCGACGGACCACCTCATCGGCATGATCCAGCCCCTGATTGGCCAGGAGGATGTCGAGGTACCGGCCCTGCACCGGGTCGGTTGCGCCGGGCGCGTCACCTCCTACAGTGAGACCCAGGACGGGCGCGTCGTCATCGTCCTCACCGGGGTGTGCCGCTTCGAGGTCCAGGGTGAACTGGAAGAGACCCGAGGCTACCGCCGGGTCCGCGCGGCTTGGAGCCGCTTCGCCCATGATTTTCAACCCGAGACGGGACACCTGGTTAACCGGGAGCGGTTTCTCGTCTCCCTGCGCTCCTATGTGCGCCCCCGCGGGGTGGAAATTCCCTGGGACGATCTCAAGGCCATGGAGGATCTGGATCTGATCAATCTGCTGACGGCGCACCTGCCCCTGCCGTCCGAGGACAAGCAGGCCCTGATCGAGACCATCAACCTGGTGGACCGCGCCGAACTGATGCGCGGCCTCATGGACATGGCCTCGGCCTCCAGCGTGGAGGGCGTAGAGCAACGGCACTAAGGCTAGGGCGCGCCGCCCCTTTCGATCCGCGCCCCCAGGGTATCCGGACCGAAGACGATCTTGCCGACGGTGCCGTCATCCATATAGAAACCGCCGATACCATCGCGGCCATTGCGGTCGCGGACCATCTGGGCCCAGCCGCGCAACCCATTGTTGCAGCGAACCTTGAAGATGGCCTGGGTATCGCCCGCGAAGGCATCGTAGCCACCCTCGCAGCTCAGGCGCTCGTTGCTCACCCGAAAATGGGCGGCGAAGGGCTGGGACTGGTAGCGGCCCAGCAGCAGTTCCTGGCCGACCACGACGGCAAAGGGCCCCGAGGTCGAATCCCCCGGCTCATCCGGCTGGCGCTGGGCCTGGCGATAGTGGGCCCAGGTGCGGTTGACGCAGGTGGCATAGTCCTCCGGGTCCAGACGGCCACAGAGGAGTTCGCCATATTCATCGACCGTGATGGGGGTGTAGAGGGCCCCCCAACGCGCTGGCTCCTCCGTGGTCCCAAAACCGGCGAAGATGCCGCAGAAGCCGGTGGCCTGATTGGCCGTACCGTCGAAGCGGTTGAATTCGGTGGCGGGACGCCGGCTACAGCAGCCCGCGAGCCCGATCCCCGCGACGAGCAGCAGAACGAGCCCAGCCCGCCAAATCACCGCCCCTGGCCACGCCGTCCCGCCCACGGGCCTACAAATCCGCCCACATGCGCAGCAGGTTGGCATAGGAACGATCCACATAGCCCGTGGTCGCCGTGCCCGGCGCCTCCTTGAGGAGGGCCTCGCGGGCCAGGTTGAGTTCGTAGAGGAGTTCCCGACGGGCGGCGTCGCGGACATAACTCTGGATCCAGGTCAGGGCCACCAGGCGCTCGCCCCGGGTCACCGGGGCCACCTGGTGCAGGCTGGAGGAAGGATAGACCACCGCATCGCCGGCCGGGAGCTTGACCCGCTGGTCACCGAAGGGGGTGCGCACCACCAGTTCGCCGCCGTCATAATCCTCGGGCGGATTGAGAAAGAGGGTCAGGGAAATATCGGTGCGGAAACGCGGCCCGGTGGCGCCCATGATGGGGTCGTCCACGTGATCGCCATAGGTCATGCCGGGCTCGTAGCGGGCGATGATGGGGTCGGCGACCCGGTGCGGCAGGGCGCCGAAACGGAAGGCCTCGTTGTGGCCCAGGCTGGCCATGATGACCCGGATCAGCCGCTGCTGGCGCTGCTCGTCGGTGGCCATCTCCAGGTTACGTTTGACCCGGGCGGCGGCAAAGCCGGCACTGAGCCGGCCATCGACGAAGGAGGCCCCCTGGAGGATTTCGTGGATCTTGGCGACCTGGGCGACATTGAGCAGACCGGGGAGGGTGAGGAGCATGACAGCGAGTCCCCTATCGGAACGGTTGGCGGGCGGATGGCGGGCGCCGCGAAGGGCCCCTGGACTCTGCTAGAATGCCCTTTTTCGTCCACTCGCGAAAGGGGATAAGCCATGCTGCTCAAGGCCATTATCGACGATCAGGAAATCAGTCTCGAAGTCCCCGACCCGCTCTTGGGCGAGGGCGAGGCTTTCTTCGCCAGGCTGGACGCCGACATGGACCAGGGCTGGCAGATGAGCCGCGAATGGGTCGCCAACCCCAGTCCGGTCGAGCGCTGCCAGATCGTCGCCGACAAGCTGCTGACGGCCCTGGAGAAGGAAAACCAACGGCTGGGCCTCCTGATGGCCGGTTACCTCCTCAGCCGCCTCCCCGGCCTGGAGACCGTGACCCTGGACACCCACGGCGAGATGCAGAACACCCACTTCACCGTGGCCGCCAGCCCACCAGCCGCGACCCCCAGGCCCGGGGGCGAGGATAGGCTCGACACCCCCAGCCCGGCGGCGGCCGACGCCTTCGCACCCAGCCCGGCGCCCCTGGGCCTCGACAAATTCCAGGCCCTGGAGCAGGCCGGCAATGACATCACCCCGGTCTTCAAGGTCGGCAAGGGCTACCGCTTTTCCGTTTACGACCACGCCAGCAGCCAATGGCGCGACGCCCCCCTGGTCGCCCAGGAGGCCGACGCCGAACGCCTGCGCCAGACCGCCTTCAAGGCCCGCTTCGAATCCTTGCAGCAACAGCCAGGTTGAAGCCGCCGGGCCGGGCTGACGCCAGCCCGGCTCGATAGGGGCCTAAAGGGCCATCGGCCTGCTCACTTATCCTTCAGTTCCTGAATCCTCGCCTCATAGTCGGCCTTGACGCAGGCCTTGTGATTAGCGGCCTTCCAGCAGGCATTGCGGCCCTCGAGCCAGCCCCGCTGCTCGGCCTTCAGTTCCTGCTGATCCGCCTTGGGGGTGTTTTTCATGACCCGCTTGTAGAGGCCCGCCATCGTCACATCCATCTGGGCCAGTTCGGCGTCGTTGCAGATCAGCTTTTCGACCTCTTTTGCTTGTGGGGTGCAGGTGAAGCTCGGCTGAGCGGCGAAGGCCGCGGGACTCAGGGCCAGGGAAGAGACCAATACCAGGACTAATTTGCGCATGTTGTTGTTCTCGGTGTCAGCGGTTGATGTTAGGGGTGTACCCCTGGGAGAAAATGACATGAAGGCGGGGATTTTGTTTCTGGTGATGGGCTTAGCCTCCTTTGGCGCCTATTGGATGATCGGCTCTCATGTCGATGAGCAAGGGGTGCTGATCGAACCTTTCCCCCTGATCCCATTGGGTTACCTCGGCCTGGCGGTTGGCGTGCTGCTGCTGGTCATACCCAGGTTGGGCCACGTCCTGCGTCGGCGGAGGTGATGGTTGATGGTGGCCGGCGAACCCGCAGGGCGGCGAGCCTGAGGGTAGCCCCCTCCGCCTCCAACTCGCCCCGCGCGATCAGCTCGCGCAGCCGATAGTCGAGGAAACTGTCCCCGATCAGGTGCGGACTCTCGCCCATCACCTGCCCGACGACGCGCGCGGCGCTGACGAATTCACCGGGACAGGCCGCGAGCAGCCTGGGGTCGAACAGATCTTCGTCGCAGCCAACGATCTGATCGCCCTCGCGGATCCGCAACCGCTGCTCGGTTCGCAACAGCCGCTCCCAATCGGCGGCGAGCGCGGCGCGCGCCGCATCGGACAGGCGCCGGGCACCCTGCTCCGCGACCCGCAGCTCGTCGAGGGTGCAGGCCCCGACCGCCCGGCGCGGCACCGCCCCGCCAGAAGCGGCCCCGACAGCGACGACCCATAGCGGTCGGTCCCCCCATCCGGCGCACGCCGCCCGCAACAGCAGTTGCTCGTCGGCCTCCGGACCGCACC
>JBASIS010000175.1:0-18074 GCA_049654905.1 Chromatiaceae bacterium | reverse complement strand
CACCTCTTGCTCGATAACCGCTCCCATGGCTGACTCCTTTTGAAGTTGATCAAGGATAGCAATATAGCTTTTTGTTGCATTAAGGACAAGAATCGTTGCGATAGAAACGATCTTGCGCTGGAGATTGCCCAAAAGGTCTAAATTACCAAACGAACCCATTTCAGTTCTGAACAGAAGGGATTGGCGAAGGGGCCAGGCTCGCGTCAATCTTGGTTTTGTCTTTGATCGCCAGGCTGCTGGCAGTCATGAGATCTGGTATAACCCGCGAAAGGGCGCGAAATCAATGTCGATAACCAGCCGCCCATCGGATCTACTGTCATCGCTGGTGAACCATGCGCCTGGATAAAGCCCTGATTTCTGACCCGTTGGCGCCCCTGTCCGGGGCCTGACGCCATGCGCGCCGGGGACTATGCCCGCTTCAGCCTGACCGCCGTGGGCGCCTATCGCGCCCGCAGCCTGCTGACGGTGATGGGTATCGCTATCGGCATCGCCGCCGTGGTCCTGCTCACCGCCATTGGCGAGGGCATTCATCGCTTCGTCCTCGCTGAGTTCACCCAGTTCGGCACCCATCTGCTGACCATCGCCCCCGGCAAGGTGACGACCCTGGGCATGTCGGGGGCTATCGTCAGCAATGTGCGCCCCCTGAGCCTGGAGGATGCCCAGGCCCTGAGCCGGATACCAGGGGTGGAGGCCCTGGTGCCCGTGATCCAGGGCAATGCCGCCGTGGAGGGCAATGGCCGGACGCGCCGCACCCTAGTGCTGGGGGCGAGCAGCCAAGTGCCCCTGGTCTGGCGCATGCAGCCCGAACTGGGCCGCTTCCTGCCGGACGAAGGGGGGGGCGGGGGGCGGGCCCTGGCCGTGCTGGGCGCCAAGCTCAAGGCGGAACTCTTCGGCGCCGCCTCGCCCCTGGGGGCCCGCATCCGCATCGGCGGCGAGCCCTATCGCGTGGTCGGGGTCATGGAAGCCAAGGGCCAGATGCTGGGCTTTGACCTGGACGATACGATCTTCATCCCGGTGGAGCGGGCCCTGGCCCTCTTCAATCGGGACAGTCTGATGGAGATCGACCTGCTCTACGCGTCGGAGTCAAGTGGCGAGGCGGTGGCCGAGCGGGTGCGCCGGGTCCTGCTGGAGCGGCATGGCCACGAGGACTTCACCATTACCACCCAGGATCAGATGCTGGAGGTCGCCGGCTCGGTGCTGGACGTCCTGACCCTGGCCGTCGGCGCCATCGGGGGCATCTCCCTGGCCGTCGGTGCTATTGGCATCCTGACCATCATGACCATCGCCGTGGGCGAGCGGCGCCGGGAGATCGGCCTGCTGCGGGCATTGGGCGCCTCCCAGGGCCAGATTCTCCTGCTCTTCCTGGGCGAGGCCCTGGTCCTGGCCCTCCTCGGCGGGCTGGCCGGCCTCACCCTGGGGCTGGGCGGGGCGGGGCTCATCGGCGCCCTGGTGCCAGCCCTGCCGACCCATATCGCCTGGCAATTCGCCCTCGCCGCCGAGGTCAGCGCCGGCCTCATCGGCCTGGTCGCGGGGGTCCTGCCCGCCCTGCGCGCGGCCCGGCTCGACCCCATCCTGGCCCTGCGGGACGAATAATCCCTGCCCGGCCCGGGAAGCCGAAAACTCCGGTGGGTTGGGTATACAATGCCGCCCATTCAGGCATTCTGGAGGAGAGATCCATGGCCGGTCATAGTAAATGGGCCAATATCAAGCATCGCAAGGCGGCGCAGGACAAGAAGCGCGGCTCGATGTGGACCAAGCTGATCCGTGAGGTGACGGTGGCGGCGCGGGAGGGTGGCGCCGATGCGGGGATGAATCCGCGCCTGCGCCTGGCCATGGACAAGGCCTTCACGGCTAACATGCCCCGGGACACGGTGGAGCGCGCCATCAAGCGCGGCGCCGGCGGCACCGAGGGCGAGCAGTACGAGGAGATCCGTTACGAGGGCTATGGCCCCGGCGGGGTGGCGGTGATGGTCGATTGCATGACCGACAACCGTAATCGTACCGCCGCCGATGTGCGGCACGCCTTTTCCAAGTATGGCGGCAACCTGGGTACCGGCGGCTCCGTGGCCTATCTCTTCACCAAGCAGGGCGTGATCAGTTTTCCGCCCGGCGTGGACGAGGATGCCCTGATGGAGGCGGCCCTGGAAGCGGGCGCCGAGGACGTGGTCAGCCATGATGACGGCTCCCTGGAAGTCATCATGACCCCCGAGGATTTCGGGCCGGTGCGCGATGCCCTGACCATCGCCGGCTTCGTCCAGGGGGAAGGGGACGTCACCTATAACGCCTCGACCCAGGCCACCCTGGACGACCGCGATACGGTGGAGAAACTGCTGAAGATGATCGACGCCCTGGAGGACCTGGATGACGTCCAGGAGGTCTATTCCAACGCCGACATCCCGGACGCCATCCTGGCCGAACTGGAGGCCTGATCCTGGCCCCCCTCTCGCCCCTTGCCCAGCCCCGGGACGCTGCGTCCGGCCCCCTACCGATCCTGGGCCGGGCCGCCGGCCGGGCCCTGCGCCATCGCATCCTGGGCATCGACCCGGGCTCCCGCAACACCGGCTTCGGGGTCATCGACACGGACGGCCAGCACAGCCTGCGCATCGCCAGCGGCTGCATCCGGGTCGGCGACCAGCCCTGGCCGGACCGGCTGGGGCTGATCTTTGACGCCGTCGCCCAGGTGGTGGCGGATTATGCCCCCCACGAGATGGCGGTGGAACAGCTCATCATTGCCCGCGATCCGACCGCCGCCCTCAAGCTGGGCCAGGCTCGCGGCGCCGTGCTCTGCGCCGGGCTCAAGGCCGGCGTTCAGGTGCATGAATACAGCCCCAAGTCCGTCAAGCTGGCGGTGGTCGGCAGCGGCGGGGCGGAAAAGTCACAGGTCCAGCAGATGGTGCGCATCCTGCTGGCACTTCCGGAGCTGCCGGGGGAGGACGAGGCCGACGCCCTGGCCCTGGCCCTCTGCCACGCCCATTCCATGGGCATACCCGCGCGCCGACGCGCCGCTGCCTCCTGGCGGGACTTTCGGCCATGATCGGACGCTTGCGCGGTGACATCATCGACAAGCGGCCCCCCTGGCTGCTGCTGGATGTCAACGGGGTCGGCTATGAACTGGAGGCCCCCATGTCCACCTTTTACGACCTGCCTGCCGTGGGCGCGACCGTCACCCTGGTGACCCACCTGGCGGTGCGGGAGGATTCCCACACCCTCTATGGCTTTCTGCGCGAGGCCGACCGCGCCCTCTTCCGCGATCTCCTCAAGGTCACCGGCGTCGGGGCCCGCATGGCCCTGGCCATCCTGTCCGGCATGGATGCCCGCCGCTTCGCCCAATGCGTCGAGCAGGAGGACCACGTCGCCCTGATGCGGCTACCCGGCATCGGCAAAAAGACCGCCGAGCGCCTGGTGATCGAGATGCGCGACCGCGTCGGCGCCCTCGCGGCGGGACTCCCCGCGACCTCCGCGGTCCCCGCCTCGCGGGCCCCGGCGGAGCCCGCTCCCCTGAGCGACGCCATCGCGGCCCTGATCACCCTGGGCTACCGGCCCTTGGACGCCAACCGCATGGCCCGCGCCGCCGATGACGGTACCAAGACCTCCGAGGAGATCATCCGCGCCGCCCTGAGGGGGGTGGCATGAACCTTGACTCCCAGGCCGCCTCAGCGGGACCATTCGGGTTCCCGCCTCACCTCTGGAAGCCTCTGCCATGACCCCCATCGACCGCGAGATCATCCCCCTGCCCAGCATCCGCGAGGTCAAGCCAGGGAGCTTCATCTTCGCACGCCCCAACGCCCTGCCGCCGAGCTTCTGCGATGAGGTCATCGCCCGGTTCGAGGCCCACCCGGAACAGCAGCACGCGGGGCGCATCGGCCAGGTGCAGGCTAAGGATCTCGCCATCAAGGCCACGACGGATCTGGTGGTGAGCGACAAGGAGGACTGGGGGGATGTGGATCAGATGTTCTTCCGCTCCCTGGCCGCCGCTCTGCGGGAGTTTCGCGAGACCTACCCCTACTTCAAGGGGCCCTTCAAGGACATGGGCTATCAGGTCCAGCGTTATCAGGCGGGGGAGTACTATCACTGGCACATTGACGGCGGTAGCCACGAATTCAGCCAGCGTCAACTCGTCGCCCTCTGGTATCTCAATGAGGTGCCCGGCCCCGGCGGCGAGACTCAGTTCGCCTACCAGGATGTCAGCATTAGGCCCGAGCGCGGCACCCTGGTGCTCTTTCCCCCCTTCTGGACCCACGAACACCGCGCCGCTCGCCTGGAGGCGGGGGTGAAATACATCGCCACCACCTGGGTGGTCTTCGCCTGAACTTTGCGGCCCTATCCCCCCGGTATGGGCGGTAAGAGCTCGGACAGGCGCAGCGGCTCCAGCCCCAGACGGGCCCGGTAGATGATGCGGTAGGCCAGGACCCGCTCGACATAACCCCGGGTCTCGGCGAATGGAATGGCGACAATCCAGAGGTCCGTCTCGGTGCAGGTCTCGGGGAGCCAGCGGGCCACCCGGTTGGGCCCGGCGTTATAGGCGGCGGTGGCCAGGGCCGGGTGGCCGAAGCGGTCCCGCATCCGCGCGAGATAGGTGCTCCCCAGACTGATGTTCCGTTCCGGTTCCAGGATGGCGCCACGCCCCGGCGCGGGGTCGCCGGCCGCGACCGCCAGTTCCTGGGCGGTACCGGGCATGAGTTGCATCAGCCCCAGGGCCCCGGCCTGGGAGGCTACCGTGGGATTGAAGACACTCTCCTGACGGATCACCCCATAGATCCAGTCCTCGGGCAGCCCCGTCTGCCAGGCCTGCTCCTCCACCAGGGCCCGATAGGCGAGGGGAAAGCGCAGTTCGAGGTCGTCCCAGTAGTCGGTGCGGGCCAGGGTAAAAATCGCCTGGTCATGCCAAACCAGCCCAGCGGCCAGGGTGGCGGCGGCCCGCAGATCGGGGGCCTCCAGGTCGCGGGTCAGGGTGCGCCACTCCCGGCGCATGTCCGCGTCCCGGCCCAGGCGCTGGAGTTCCCGAATCCGCTCCAGGGCGGGCGTGGTGGTGAGGCGGCCCAGGCGCTCGGGCTCGACGGGGACCGGGCGCGACTCCAGGGGATAGGGGAGCCCGAGCCGGTCCGCCGCCAGCAGGCCCCAGAGGCTGCGCTGGCGGGCCGCAGCCGCGAAGCTCGCCTGGGCAGCCTCATCCTGGCCCAAGGCGGCCTCGGCGCGCCCCTGCCAGTAGAGCCAGCGATCACGCTTCTCCATCTGGTCGGGCATGCGCCGCACCCACTCCGCTACCCGCCCCCAATCCCGCTGGCCAATGGCCGCCCGCAGGCGCCGCTCCTGGGCCTCCAGGTTTTCATCATGCGCCGCCATCCGGTCCCAGAGCGCCAGCCCCCGGGGGCCATCGACCGGGGTGAGGGCCTGGCCCACCGCCGCATGGGCGCGATCCCAGGCCAAGGGGTCCCGTTCCAGGGTATCGGCATGGGTTGCCAGGGCGAGGGCGGCCTGCTCGGGCGCCGTCCGTGCGAGGTTGACGATGCCAACCGCCAGGATCGCCGCCGCCAGGGGGGGTGGGACCGGGTTGGCACCCGTTGGGGCGCTGGGTGGGGTCCTGTTCAGGGCATTGGCCCGGGCGGTGGGCGGGGTGCTCGCCTGGCCGTCCGCCCGTGCCGATTCCGGCAGGGGCTCCAGCACCCGGGCCGGGCGAGCCAACACCGCCAGCCCGTAGTCGAGCCAGGGCCGCTCCGAGGCCGGCAGCCAGGTGCCCAGGTGACGGGCCAGCTCCGTCTCCCCGGCCTCCAGGGCCAGCCGGATCCGCGCCCAGAGCCGTTCCGAGGTCAGGCCGCCCTGGGCCCGCCAGGCCTCGAAGAGGGGATCGCAGGCCGCCGGCTGGGCGCTGGACTTCAGCCAGAGGGGCTCCAGCCGGGCGGCGACGAGGGCCCGGTCCGCCGCCCCCGTCTCGAGCAGGGCACGCAGGTAGAGACAGCGTCGCTCCACCGAGTCATCCCCCTCCCGGTAGATCCGCGCCAGATCCGCCCAGCGTCCGGCCTGGGCGAGGCGCTTGACATAGGCCGCGCGCAGCCGCTCCGCCAGGGGGGTGTCCCGGAACTCGGCCAGGAAGGTCTCGATGGCGGCATCCGGCGCCGCCTGCTGATCACCCAGTTCGGCGAATCGCAGGTAGGGATACAGCGGATAGTCCCGGAGTTGGTCCCGCAGGGTCTCGAAGGTGGGGCGGTCCCCGCTCTTCAGAGCCCGCTCGGCCCGGAGGAAGGTGGCTCGGTTGGCCGTGCGGTCGGCATCCTGGCCCCGCGCGGTTGGCAATACCGTCATGGCCGATATCAGCAGTATCCATAAGGCCCTGGGCCTCATCAAGGCAAGACGGGACATCGGGGTCTCCTTTGAATCGAGGCCCATTTTTGGGAAGCGCGGCGCATTTTGCAAGCGATGACGATTCCCTAATCACCTAGGGGTCTTGTCCCGTGTGACTATCTATCAAAATCGTTAAGGGTGATGAGACTGACTTCGTCTGGCCATTTATCCTTGCAAATCGGGAATCATAATCCCAGAATTGCGTACATGATCGACCGAATCCTGACTCTTGACCTGGAGGAAGCTCTCGCCCAAGTACCTGCGGCGGTCCTCCTCGGTCCGCGCCAGGTAGGCAAAACCACTCTGGCGCTGACCATCGGCGAGCAGAGGAACGCCCTGTATCTTGACCTGGAATCGGAACTGGATCGCGCCAAGCTCACCCAGGCCGAACTCTACCTGGCCGACCATCTGAATAAACTGGTCATCCTGGACGAGGTCCATCGCGCCCCCGGGCTCTTTCCGATCCTGCGCGGCCTGATTGACCGTGCCCGCCGTCAGGGGCGGCAGGCGGGACACTATCTGCTCCTTGGCTCCGCCGCGCTGGATCTGCTCCAACAATCTGGTGAGAGCCTGGCAGGCCGAGTGCGCTACCTGGAGCTGACGCCCTTCCTGGTCTTGGAAACAACGGCCCTGGGGTTGGACGATCTGTGGCTGCGCGGCGGTTTTCCCAACAGCTTGCTGGCCCCGGACCGTCGTACCAGCCTGCGCTGGCGCCAGGACCTCATCCGCACCTATCTGGAGCGGGACATCCCCCAGTTCGGCCGTCGTATCGCCGCCGAAACCTTGCGCCGGTTGTGGACCATGCTGGCCTACCAGCAAGGGTGCCTGCTCAATACGGCCCAACTTGCCCGCAATCTCGGCATCGACGCTAAAACCGTCAACAGCTACATCGACCTGCTGATCGATCTGCTCCTCGTCCGCCGCTTGCCACCCTGGCATGCCAACTTGGGCAAAAGGCTGGTCAGATCGCCCAAGATTTACCTACGGGACAGTGGCCTGGTCCACGCCCTCCTGCAAATCCCCGACAAGGAGGTCCTGTTGACCCATCCCGTGGTGGGGCAAAGTTGGGAGGGGTTCGTGATCGAAAACCTGTTGGCCTGCGTCCGTGGTGGGACTGAGGGTTATTTTTATCGGACCGCGGGTGGGGCCGAGATCGATCTGCTCATCGCCTGGCCCGACGGCAATCTCTGGGCTATTGAGGTCAAGCGCAGCCTGAGCCCCAAGGTCGAACGGGGCTTTTATGCCGCCTGCCAGGACCTGGACCCGGCCCGCCGGTTTGTTGTCTACCCTGGCAATGAGTCCTTTCCCTTGGCGGCGGATATTGAGGCGATACCCCTCGCCCGATTAGCGCGCCTAATCACGAGCCGGGGGTAGCGGGTATATCTAGCCCCGGATGGTTGGAGGCTAGGCTCTGTTCCTAGCCCGGCGGCGCGCCGCCCCGGGGGTCGCCCTACGGCGAACGGGATGTCCGGGCGCAGATCCAGGTGCGGGATTTATCCATTTTCCAGAAATGGCAATCCCCTTCCTCATGAGGTTTCGGGAAGGATGGCGCCGTCATCCATGCGGATACGCCGCTGGGCGCGGGCGCCGAGTTCGGCGTCGTGGGTGACGATCAGCAGGGTCAGGCCGTTAGCGTTGAGGGCCTCCAGGGTCTCCATGACCTCTCGGCCGGAGGCGCGGTCCAGGTTGCCGGTGGGCTCGTCGGCCAGGATCAGGCCCGGCTCCATGATGGTGGCGCGGGCGATGGCGACCCGCTGGCGCTGGCCGCCGGAAAGCTGATCGGGGCGGTGGTGGGCGCGATCCGCCAGGCCCACCGCCGCCAGGATGCGGGTGACCCGCTCCCGGCGTTGGGCGGGGGCCAGGCCCGCCAGGACCAGGGGCAGCTCGACGTTCTCCGCCGCGGACAGGCGCGGGATCAGATGGAAGGACTGGAAGACGAAGCCAATGCGGTCGCGCCGGAGCTGGGCGCGGCGCTCCTCGTCGATTTCGGTGGTCTCCAGACCGTCGAGGCGGTAGTGGCCGCTGTCGGGGCGGTCCAGCAGGCCGAGGATGTGCAGCAGGGTGCTCTTGCCCGAGCCCGAGGGGCCCATGATGGCGGCGTATTCGCCAGCGGCGAAGTTGAGATCGATGGCGCGCAGGGCGTGGACCGGCTGGCCGCCGACCTGGAAGGTACGGGAGACCCCGGCGATTTCGATCATGGGGCCTTCTCGCCCAGGATGGCGCGGGCGCCGTCCACTATGCCCTCCTGATCGCTGGACAGGACGACCAGGGCACCGGGCTCGATCCCTCCGGTGATTTGGGTCTGCTCCCAGTTGGCCAGGCCGGTCTGGAGGGCACGCTGGCGTAGGCGGCCGGCCGCCTGGTCAAGGATCAGGAGGGTCCCGTCGGGCTTGAGGGCAGCGGTCGGCACCCGCAGGACGCCCTCGCGGCGTTCGACCAGGATCTCGACATCGGCACTGTAGCCGGCCAGCCAGGTCAGTTCCGCTGGCGGATCAATGACCTCGACCTCGACCTCCAGGGTGCGGGCCTGCTTCTCGGCGTCGAGGACATAGGGGGCCAAGCGCCGCACCCGGGCGGGAAAGACGCGATCACCAAAGGCGTCCAGGGTGACGCGGACCTCGGCGCCGGTCCGCACCCTGGCGGCGTCCACCTCGTCGATGGGGGCCGAGACATAGTGACAAGCGTCGTCGATGAGATCGACCGCCGGGGGGGTGGGGATGCCGGGGGGCGAGGGGGTGGCGTATTCGCTCAACTCGCCGGAGACCTCCGCGACGATGCCGGCGAAGGGGGCGGTCAGCCGGGTCTTGGCCAGGTTGGCCCGAGCGAGGCCGATCTGAGCGACGCTGACCCGGGCCGTGGCCGCCGCCGCCTCGCAGTCGGCGCGTCCGGCCTTGGCGGCGGTGATGGCCCGGTCCAGGAGCTCCTCCGAGGTCAGGTGGCGCTGTTCCAGCTTGACCTGGCGCGCGGCCTCGCGTTCGGCGTTCTCGGCGTTGAGGCAGGCGGAGCGGGATCGCGCCTCGGCGGCATCCGCCTCCCGTTCCGCCAGGGTGACCTGGGCGGCGAGGTCGTCGTTCCAGAGTTCGAGCAGCAGATCACCGGCCTTGACCCGATCACCCTCGCGCACCGCCAGGGTCTTGATCTGACCACCAATGCTGGGCGCCAGTCGCGCCCGCCGGCAGGCCTTGAGGGTCCCGGCGCGGGTATTGGCGACGATCTCCTCGACCGTCCCCAACGTCGCCGCCTGGACCTTGACCACCACCGGTTCGGGTTCGCGCAGAGACCACCAGGCCCCCAGGCCAGCGATGGCCAGGGCGGGCAGCACCCAGGTGCGGGCGGTAAGCGGCATGGTGGCGATCCCCGTGAAGTGTCAGAGGTGATTGTATACCCAGCGCGGGTCACGCCTCGGCCTCTGGCGAGAGGGTCGGGTGGTGCTCCCCCTCGCGCTCCCGGCAAGAACCCGGGGTACAAAAAAGCCCGCCAGAAGGGGCGGGCTGGCGCGCGGGCCCTCCAGAGGTAATCAGAACTTGGTGATTACCACGTTGACGCCGTCCTCCGCGCCCAGGTCGAAGGTGTTGCCATCCAGTCTCGCGACCGTGCCGATCATCTCGGCGACGTAAGCGGGGTCGGCGGCGGCATTGATCACCAGGCCATTGCCCTGGCCATCGGCCACTACCAGGGTGGCGGCATCCGGCCGTGTGATGGAGATACCCTCGCCGGGGGACAGGATGGTGAGGTCCGCATGCATGAAATGCACCGATAGGGCCGAGGGGTCGCGATTGGCCTCGACAATGGCATCGGCGGCGTCAACGGCTCCAGACTTGACCTTCTCCACCAGAATTCCGGCTGTGGCCTTGGCCTTGGCGGCGATTTCCTGCGCCTTTTCGCTGGTGGCGGCCTCTTTTACCGCCGCAACGGCTTTGTCGAGATGTTCTTTCCAGTTCATGGGTTTTTTCTCCTCATTGCAGATAGTCGAAAACGATAGGGATGCGGACCTCCGGTTGGTCGGGGAGACGAGCCAGCGGCTAACAGGTTACCGAGCCCGCCCGCCGAAGCCAAATGCCGCCTGAACGCGATGTGCCGCATCCCCCAGCCGGTGAGACTCCTGGCCCGGATGATCGTTCCTTAATCCCCAAGGGCGCCGTTTGTTGGGCCTGCCCGCTGGTGGTAACGCCGTGCCTGTCTGGCGATAGGGACTTATGCGGATGAGCATTAAAAAGCCCGCCAGGGGCGGGCTCTTGGTGTCGGGGCCGGGATGGTCCCCGCTGGTCGGGGCTCAGCCGAGTTCGTCGGCGCCGATCTTCTGCATCAGGCCGAAGCTCTTGACGAAGGGATTGGCCATGCGCGGATCCTTCATCATGGCCTTGTAGTCGCCGGCCTTGAACTTGAGCTTGCCGGTCATGAAGGCCATGCCCATGCCGGCCATGCCGATGCCTTTCTCGACCCACTTGAGCCAATCACTCAGATCGGCACGCATGTCCCAGTTGGGGGCGGGATCGCTGGGGCTCCAGGAGCCGGCGCGCATGCAAACGCCGTTTTCGACCACGAAGACGCCCCGGGGATTTTCTTCGTTCTTAAAGCCACAGGTAATGACGGAGCCGAAGCCGATCTCGGCGAGCTTGTCCTTGACCTCGGGTTCGTCGTTCCAGGCGTCCATGAGTTGCTTCATCCAGGCGTCGGAAAAGAGTGCTGCCATGGGTTAAATCCTCCAGGTTTTGGGTTTATAGACCTCGGCCGTGGTGGCGGAGGCTGGGTGACTCTTGTTGTTACGGGCGCGCGGCTTCATGGCGCCGCCAGTGGGGATTCTAGCAGTTTGGACCGGGCGCATCAGGCAAAATCCAGTTGGATGCCCGCCACCGCCAGGCGCTGGGCCTCCTCCTCCAGTTCAAATCGGGTCAGGGGATGGTCGTCGAGCCAGTGGGGGGGGAAGCAGAGGACGAGGCCCTCTTCGCTGGCGGTCAGGAGGGGAGAGGGCTTGGCGGCGGCTGAGCGGCTTCGATGCAGGAGGACGGCCAGGCGCAAGAGGACGCAGAGGCGTGGTGCGGCGCGGCGCCAGGGGGTTGCCAGCCCGGCGAAGTCCTGGGCTTGGAATTTGCGCCGGTGGCCCAGCACGAGGCTGGCCAGGAGGCATTGCTCCGGGCGACTAAACCCCGAGAGGTCTGCATTAGCCACCAGGTAGGCGCCATGCTTCTGATACTGGCTGTGGGCGACGGCCAGGCCGATCTCGTGCAGGCGCGCGGCCCAGGTCAGGAGGTTGGGCATGAGGGGGTCCGTCAGGTCCCAATCGCGGACCACCTGGCCGAACAGGACCAGGGCGGTGTCGCGGATCCGTCCGGCATGGGCCTCGTCGATGCCGAACCGTTGGGCGAGCACGGCGACCGAGCGCTCCTGCACGTCCAGGTGGCGCACCAGGCCCATCATTTCATAGAGCAGGCCCTCGCGCAGGGCCTCGTCGGAGACCTGCATCCGCTCGATGCCCAGGGCGGTGAAGACCGCGCTCAGGACGGCGACGCCACCGGTGAAGACCGGCCGGCGTTCCTCGGTGAGTCCCTCCAGATTGATGGCGGCGACCTGGCCAAAACCCACCAGGGCCTCCCGCAGGCGGCACAGGGCGTCCGCCGTGATGCCGTCCGTGCTCCAGCCCTGGGCCGCCACCACGGCGGCGATGGCCTTGATGGTGCCCGAGCTGCCGACGGCCTCGCGCCAGCCGGACTGGCGGAAGCGTTCGCGTACCGGCCGGATCTCAATGGCCCCGGCCAGTTCGGCCCGGCGCAGGCGCTCGGCGGTGATGACGCCGTCACTGAAATGGCGCAGGGAGGCGCTGACGCAGCCCATGGTCAGGCTCTCGCGCAGGCGGGGGGTGAAACCCTCGCCGACGATGATCTCGGTGCTGCCGCCGCCGATGTCCACCACCAGCCGTCGCTGGTCGCCGGCGGCCAGGCCGTTGGCTACCCCGAGATAGATGAGTCGCGCCTCCTCGCGCCCGGCGATGATATCGATCGGATGCCCCAGGGCCGCCTCGGCCTGGGCCAGGAAGCCGCTCGCGGGGTTCAGTTGCCGCAGAGTGTTAGTGCCCACGGCCCGCACGCTGCCGGGGGGCATGCCCCGCAACCGCTGGCCGAAACGTTCCAGGCAGGCCAGGGCGCGGGTCGCGACCTCGGGCATCAGCTCCCGGTCCTCCGTCAAGCCCTCCGCCAGGCGCACCATCTCCTTGAGCCGGTCGATGACCTGGAAATCGCCCTCCAGGGGCCGGGCGACGATCATGTGAAAGCTGTTGGAGCCAAGGTCGATGGCGGCCAGGGATTCCGCGGGGTTGATGTCGGCAAGGATGGGGTCGGACGGCATGATCGCTCCCAGTGGATGAAATCCCGCGGATGGTAACAGAGCTCCGCGACCGCCAGATTGCCAAAATGTTACCGGCGGGTCATCCTGCCCCTTTTCCCGCTCCCAGGCTCGCAGGCTCATCCCATGAACACCCCCGCCTTTGATCAAGCCCGCTTCAACCGGGTCCGCTGGACTGTCTTCTGGACCCTGATCGCTTCCTACATCATGGTCTTCTTTCACCGCATGGTGCCGGGCGTGGTGGCGGCGGACCTGATGCAGGCCTTCCAGACCAGCGGGGCGGCGCTCGGCTCCCTGGCGGCGACCTATTTTTATATCTACACCGCCCTGCAGATCCCGTCCGGGGTGCTGGCGGATACCCTGGGGCCGCGGATCAGCGTCACCCTGGGTGGCCTGGTGTCGGGGGCGGGCTCCATCCTCTTCGGGCTGGCGCCGGATTTTGCCACCGCCAGTTGGGGGCGCTTTCTCGTCGGCCTGGGGGTGTCCGTGGTCTTCATCGGGCTCATGAAGACTAATGCGGTCTGGTTTTCCGAGCGCCAGTACGGGCGTATCGGCGGGCTCACCCTGCTGCTGGGCAACCTAGGATCGATCATGGCCGCCGGTCCCCTGGCCCTGCTGCTGGTGGAGGTGTCCTGGCGCTCGGTGTTCGTGAGCGCGGGCTTCGTCTCCATCGCCTTCGCTGTCCTGACCCTGATTCTGGTGCGGAACAGGCCCGAGGACGCGGGCTTTCCCTCGCTCCGGGAGCAGGAGGGCCTGCCCTCCCACCCGGCCCGGGATCAGCACTGGCTGCGGGATCTGCGGGAGGTGATGACGACGCGCGCCGTCTGGCCCGGCTTCTGGGTCAATTTTGGCCTCACCGGCTGCTTCCTGGCCTTCGCCGGCCTGTGGGCGGTGCCACTGATGCGCGATCTGCATGGACTGGATCGCGCCGGCGCCTCCCTTTACACCACGGTGACCCTGGCGGCCTTCGCCATTGGCGCCTTCAAGGTGGGCTGGATTTCGGATCGCATCGGCCTGCGCCGCCCGGTGATCGTCGCGGGGACCGCCCTGTCCTGCCTGGCCTGGCTGGCGATGATCCTGCTGCCATGGGGGCCGGGCTGGAGCGGTCTCCTGATCTTTACCGTCCTGGGCCTGACCGCCGGGGGCAACGTGGTGGTCTATGCCGCCGCCAAGGAGGTCCTGCCGGCACGGGTGGCGGGCATGGCCATCGCCCTGGTCAACACCGGGCTCTTCCTGGGCGCCGCCGTCATGCAGCCGGCCTTCGGCTGGGTCCTGGATCTGACCTGGGATGGGGCCCTGCGTGAGGGTGTCCGCCTCTATGGGCGCGCCGATTACCTTAATGGCCTCTGGCTGTCCTTTGGCTGCGCCCTCATCGCCCTCGTCGCCGCCCCGCGGATGCGGGAGACGCGCTGCCAGCAGCAAGGCTGAGGGGGAGAAGTTTAGACCCCTCGCTCGCTTTATAGACCTGACCCCGCCGCCTTTAACAGATGCGCGGCAGGGGTTCGCCGGTGAGCCAATCGACGACGCGCTCACCGCCGAAGGCGGTCTCCATGCGCACGAACTGGTGGGGGTCCGCCACCACCTCGCCGACGATGGCGGCGTCCCGGCCCCGGGGATGGGCGCGCATGGTCGCCAGCAGGGTCTCGGCCCGCGCCGCCGGGCAGATGGCGATCAGCTTGCCCTCGTTGGCCACGTAAAGCGGGTCCAGGCCCAGGAGTTCGCAGGCGGCTGCTACCGCTTCGCGCACCGGGATCTGGGTCTCGCGCACTCGCATGCCGACCCCGGACTGGCGGGCGAACTCGTTGAGGGTAGTGGCGAAGCCGCCGCGGGTGGGATCACGCAGGCAGTGGATGTCCGGCACCGCCGCCACCATGGCGGCCACCAGGTCATGGAGGGCCGCGGTGTCCGAGAGGATCTCGGTGCCGAAGCCCAGGTTTTCGCGTTTGGACATGACGGCCACGCCGTGATCGCCCAGGGTGCCGCTCACTAGAATGGCATCCCCGGGCCGGGCCTGGTCGCCGGAGATGGTGATGCCTTCCGGCACCACACCCAGGCCTGTGGTGGTGATGAAGAGGCCGTCTGCCTTGCCGCGCTCCACCACCTTGGTGTCGCCCGTCACCACCGGCACCCCGGCCTCGTTGGCCGCTCGCGCCATACTCTCCACGATCCGGGCCAGATCGGCGAGGGGGAAGCCCTCCTCCAGGATGAAGCCCGCCGCCAGGTAAAGGGGCCGGGCGCCAGCCATGGCGACATCGTTGATGGTGCCATGCACCGCCAGGCAACCAATGTCGCCGCCGGGGAAAAAGAGGGGGGAGATCACGTGCCCGTCGGTGCTCATCACCAGGCGCCCCGGTGGCGGCTGGAAGAGAGCCTGGTCATTGCCCTGGCGCAGCAGGTCGTTGTCCAGGTAGTCATGAAAGAGTTCGGCGATGAGCTGGGCCATGGCCCGCCCACCGCTGCCGTGGGTCATGTCCACCAATCCATGTTGGATATCGAGGCGCTGGGCGAATGGGCGTGGCTTGGCGGTCATAGGCATGGGTTGCTTGGCGGGTGGGCGAGGATGGTGGTGCGCCTTGATGAGGGTTTCGAGGGCGGACTCCGTGGGCCGGCCGGGCATCAGGACGTCCCCGAGATCACCTCGAAGGGGAGGTGCCGGTGCCCTTGCAGGAAGCGATAGGCCGCGAAAACCTGGCGGTCGAGGGTGAACACCCGACGCAGGCCCAAAGTCTCCGCCAGGACTACGAGCGAGGCATCGGCCAGGTCCATTGGCTGGTTGGCATAGCGGAGCATGAGCTCAAAGGCCCTCACCAAGGCCTGGTCGTCGAGGAAGCGAACCTGCAGTCCATGGCGGGTCACAAAGTCCATCAGCCGCCGCGAGCCGACGCTAGCCGGGCCGAGCAGATGAAAGGCCTCGGTCAATACCAGGATCGAGGTGCATAAGGGTTCCTCGATCTGGGCGAGGACCCGGACGCACCCTTCGTGGTCGCCATCGGTGGGATCGAAGAGCGCGACTAGCGGCCCGGTATCAATCAGGATCATCGCTGGTGCTTCTGGAGGATCAGGTTTGCGATCGCGGTCTTGGCCTCGCGCGCCGGAGCGCTGGCATAGCCGCCCGGGCCAAGATCCAACTCGCGGTAGATCTCATAGGGCTTTCGTTCGGCGTGTTCCGCTGCCTGTGCCTCGTAGGCATGCAGGCCGCGTTTCAGCAGCTCGGAGATCGACAGTCCCGTGAGGTTGCGTAGATGCCCCAGCGACTTTTCCGCCTCATCATCGAGCCGGACAGTTCTCGTAGTACCCATGGTGACGACCCTTTCAGGTAATGTGAATTATGAGTTCCGTGCCATGCTCGAACCAGGCGGCCATCACACCGCGTCCCGGAAGCGTCCATAGCTCCAATAGGCCGCACAGGCGCCCTCGGAGGAGACCATGCAGGAACCCATGGGGTTGTCGGGGGTGCAGACGGTGCCGAAGAGGCGGCAGTCGGCGGGTTCCTTGATGCCACGCAGGACGGCGGGGCATTCGCAGCCCTTGACCTCGCAACTGGGGGGGACGGCCACCCGGAAGCGCTGCTCGGCGTCGAAATCGGCGAATGCCTCGTTGAGGCGCTGGGCGCTGTCGGGCAGAAAGCCCAGGCCGCGCCATTCGAAGGTGTCGCGCAGGGTCAGGACCTCGGCCATCAGGGCCTGAGCCTTGCGGTTGCCCTCCGGGGTCACGGCGCGGCTGTATTGGTTCTCCACCTCGGCGCGGCCCGCGTTGATCTGGCGGATCAGCATCAGGGTCGCCTGCATCACGTCTAGGGGCTCGAAGCCGGCGATGACCAGGGGTTTGCCGAAGTCGCTAGGGACGAAGTCATAGGGCTCGGAGCCAATGACGGTGCTGACGTGGGAGGGCCCCAGGATGCCATCGATGGCGATGCCCTCGGGACCGGCGGTCGCCAGGATGGCGCGCATGGCCGGGGGGGTCAGGACGTGGTTGCAGAAGACGCTGAAATTCTCGAGCCCTTCGGCCTGGGCCTGCTTGAGGGCCACGGCGGTGGGCGGGGTGGTGGTCTCGAAGCCGATGGCGAAAAAGACCACCTGGCGCCCAGGGTTGGCGCGGGCAATGGCCAGGGCGTCCTGGGTCGAATAGACCATGCGGATATCGGCCCCGGCGGCCTTGGCCTTGAGCAGGCTGTAGCGGTTGGAGGCCGGGACCCGCATCAGGTCGGCGTAGGTGCAGAGGGTCAGGCCATGGCGCTCGGTCATGGCGATGGCCAGGTCGAGGCGGGCGGTGGGCAGGACGCAGACCGGACAGCCGGGGCCATGGACGAAGCGCACATTGGCCGGCATCAGGTCCTGGACGCCGTAGCGGAAGATGGCGTGGGTGTGGCCGCCGCAAAACTCCATGAGGCGGTAGGTCCGGCCCCTGGCGGCCTCTTGGGCGATGGCGGTGGCGAGGCCCCGGGCCAGGTCCCGATCGCGGAACTCATCGATGAATTTCATGCCGCTGCCAGCCCCGCCGCGGCGATCAGGGCCAGGGTGCGTTCGGCCTCCTCCGGGCTGATGCGCCCCAGGGCATAGCCGACGTGGACCAGGACATAGTCCCCCACCTCGGTGTTTTCCACCAGGGCCAGGGAGATCTCCTTGGTGACGGCGCCCAGGGCGACGGTGGCCATGTCGGTGGCGGGATCAAGGGCGATGACGCGGGCGGGAACGGCCAGGCACATAGGGGCGGGACTCGAAATTCGACTCAGTCAAGGCGCACATCATACGCGACGCAGGGGTCCAGGGCGGTCACGAAGAGCCCGGCCAGCCGGCGCAGGGTCGCGTCGTCGGCATCCGGCAGGGTCGCCAAGCCCAGCGCCGCCGCGCCCTGGGGATGGAAGTTCCACTCGGTGGGCGCCAGGATGCGGTAGTCCGCCACCCGGCCAGCCTGGATGGCGACCCGATGCACCAAGAGGCCGCGGGCCGCCTGAACCTGGGCCAGGCCCACGCCTGCCGGCAGGCTGGCCTCAGTTAGGGGCGGCTTCGGTCCGCCCGCCACCCCGCCGCCTGCCTGTCCTTCTCGCCAGGCCCACCCGTCAGCCTTGTTGCCTGTTTCGCCATCCGCCCTGGCGCCTCCCCCCTCACCTTTTCCCTCCAAGGGGCTATTACCGTCAGCCTCCAAGGCGGCCAGTCGCGCGGGTAGCCCGGCCAGGATCACGGCCAACTCGACCAATTGAGCCGTAAGGCGCGTCAGCAGGCCATTACCCTGCTTCCGGGTCAGGTCGGCTACCAGGGCCTGGCTAAACTGGCGAGTGAAAGGGGAGGAGTCCGCCGGGGCGCCGGCCCAGAGGGGCCTGGCGATGAAGTCCTCCGCCTCCGGTCCGCCCAAGTGCGCTTCCAGGGCGGCGTTGGACAGGGGCGGCAGCGCTGGCA